>CAYLTU010000021.1:0-31884 GCA_964386465.1 uncultured Rhodospirillaceae bacterium | reverse complement strand
GGAGATCGACCCGCTGTCGCGGCGCGTAAACATCCTTTATGAAGGCACGAAGGACCACATCTTTCACTCCGAGGTCCTCGGCAAGCATCAGAACCTCGAAAACGGCAATATTCTGATTTCGGGCGGTCACGAAGGACGCGTCTTCGAGATCGATCCCAACGGCAAGATCGTCTGGGAATTCATCAACCGTTATGACAAGGACCGCGTGATCATGACGCACGAGGGCACCCGCCTGCCGAGCGATTATTTCAAGGTCGCCGATTGGTCGTGCAATTGACCGGTCGCGCGATACGCGTCTGATGCGCGGTATCTTTGCCGATCCGGTATTTATCGTCCTCGCACTCCTGGCGGTCGGATTGCTGGTCGGCCTGCACAGCCGGGCACTGGGAAACAGTATAATTCTGTTGGGCGCCGTCGCCCTCTATTTGCTAGCGACGCCCTTCATCGCGGACCGCCTATACCGCCTCGCGCAAACCGATTGGACGTCCGAGCCCGTTCCGGGCGATGCCGGCGCGATCGTCGTCCTGCCGGCGGGCATAATCCCCGGCGCGCCGGAGTATGGCAGCGATACGGTCGACGGCCTCTCGCTTCAGCGGGTCCGATACGCCGCGAAACTGCAGCGCGCGACCGGCCTACCCATTATGACCACCGGTGGTTTCCCGAAGAATTCAACGATCAGTACCGGGGACGTCTTGCGGCAAGTCCTCGTCGAGGAATTCGGTGTAAAAGTGGCGTGGGTCGAAAATGCCGCGCGCAATACCGAACAGCACGCGATCAATTGCGCGGCTATTCTCCGCGAACGGTCAGTCGGATCGATCCTGCTGGTGACTCACGCCGCCCATATGCCCCGGGCCAAGTCGTCCTTCGAACGGGCCGGATTGGATGTGACGCCGGCGCCGACCGTGTTCGCTGAAAACTACCTACCGTTTTCCACCCGTCACCTCCGCCCGGGAACGCGGGCTTTGCTCAAAAGCTGGTATGCGCTGCACGAATTCGTGGGCGGCGTTTGGTACCGGATATCGCACGGCTGAACATGACACGCGGAGCCTCGATGAACGATCTTGCAAATCGCCTTTGCCAGGCCAGGTTGGAAGGCGGCACGGTAACGGTACAGCCGGAAACAATCGGGCCGACATTGGAAGATGCGTACGCCGTTCAGGAACAGGTTCTGTCCTGTCTCGGCGGCCCCTCCGACAGTTGGAAGATCGGCTCGACCAGCGCGGAAGCACAGGCGGCCCTGGGAACGACGGAACCCGGCGCGGCGCGAGTCCCGAAGGGCTTTCGGTTCGACAGCCCGGCCACCGTCCCGATCTTCACCGCCCACGACGCCAAACTCGAAGCCGAGTTCGCATTCCGATTGGGGCGGGACCTGCCGGTGCGCGATTCCGATTATTCGGCGGCGGAAGTCGCCGCGGCGATCGACGCCATCGCACCGTCGCTGGAAATCGTCGGATCGCGCCTGGCGGGAGGTCTCGCCGGATCGGGCCGTGCCGCCGTTACGGCAGACGGCGGGGCGAATATCGCGCTCGTTACAGGCACATTCATTGAAGATTGGCGCCGGTTCGACCTTCCCGCGCACAAACTGACGGTGTACCTTAACGGCACGGTTTGCGCCGAAGGCGAGGGTCGCCGCGCCCTGGGCGATCCGTTCAACGTTATGGTCTGGTTGGCAAACCGCGAACGGAAGCGCTCCGGGCTGCGTGCCGGCGAAACCGCGACGACGGGAACCTGCTCCGGTCTGCTGGACCTTAAGGCCGGCGACCGGGTCATGGCGGATTTCGGCGCGCTCGGCTCCGTTGAAGTCGCCTTGACGAACGCCGCGGAATCCTGAACCAGCGACCTTCAGCCCCGAATTTCGTCCAGCACTGGCAGAATATGCTCTCGGAACAATGCGGGGTTCTCGGACATCGGGAAGTGTCCCATGCCCTCCATGATCACCGCTTTCGAGCCTTCGATCCGCGTTGCCGTGGCTGCAGTGCGTTCCGGGGTGCAAGAGCTGTCATATTCGCCGGATAGCAGATAGACCGGGCAGCGGCTGGTGTCGATCTGCGCCGAGCGGTCGTCGAAATGGCCGTCGACCCAATAGAAATAAAGATCGCCTTTGAAGATTCCCGGCCCACCCTGCATGTAGTGCCACAGGGTTTCGTGACGGAACTCTTCCGGGCTTTGCGGCGCAACCTGGCCCGACACGAAGGCGGCGCTGATCTGGCCGCCATGGATATCCGGCCGATGCAGCCATTCGGTGTCGTAATAGGCTTCCAGCCGGTCGGCGCCTTCCAGCGCGATCACCGCGCGATAGGCGTTCGGCTGTTCCAGCGCGAGGTGGAGGACAATCCGTCCGCCCATCGAACAGCCCATGACTACGGGCTGGACCAGTTCCATCGCCTGGCAGAACGCCGTGACGGTCTCCTTATAGGACAGCGTCGTCAGCTGGTACTCGGTTTCCTGCCAGCCGGCGGGCGGGTTCGACTTGCCGTGCCAAGGCATATCGAAGGCCAACACCCGGTAGTGGTCGGTGACCGCCGGATCGCACATCAGGTGACGGAACTGCCTTCCATCCGAACCCGCGGTGTGCAGGCAAACCAGCGGGATGCCGGAGCCTGCCTCCTCGACATAGAGGCGCACCGCCTCGCCGCCGACCTGCATCGTGAAATAGCGCCCCGTGACCGGTTCGTAGTCGGGCATCGCTCAGCCCTCCCCTTTCGCTGGGCGGGGCGAGGCGAGCACATCCTTGAAATACTGCAAATTCTGCATCAGCGGCAGCAGGTCGCCGTCGAAACTGGCCACGCCGTCGGCCACCATGCTGAACAGGTCGTGCCGGCCACGCCGGGGCAACGGCTGCCAATGTTCCGCCCAGACCTCGCGCGACGCCCGAATCGAAAACAGGCCGGTGTGTGTCGGCAAGGCCTGTGCAGCGACGCTGTCGATCCGGCCTTCCCTGACGCTGACGACGTAGTCTGTTTCGCCGATGCCGACCAGGAAATCGAGGCTAACATAACGGCCGCGCCGCAAGAGTGCCGCATTGCCATTCACTTTATCCGGTAACTGCTCGATCATGTTCGCTTCCTTCCCACTTGTCGGAGCAGCCTTGGCCCCTTAGTACTCAATGCCAGGGTAACGCAACACACAGGGAGGGACAGCATGTCCATCAAACGCATCGACACCAACAAGCTGATGAGCAAGGCCGTCGTCAGCGGCGGTACGATCTATCTGTCCGGGCTTACCGCGAGCGACCGCTCGCAGGACGTGCAGGGCCAGTGCCAACAGATTCTCGACACCATCGACCACTATCTCGCCGAGGCGGGCACGAACAAGTCGAAGCTGCTTTCGGCACAGATCTGGCTGACCGATATCGGCACCTGGGCCGACATGAACGAGGTTTGGATCGCGTGGATCGATCCCGCCAACCCGCCCGCGCGCGCGACGGTCGAGGCGAAGCTCGCGGTACCGGAACTCTCGATCGAGATCATGGTCACGGCGGCGTTGTAACGGCGTAATTCGAGAGACGCCTCTCGAAAACCAAATGCCACAATCCTGTCATCCCGGACAAGCAGCGTCGCTGCGCCGATCCGGGATCCAGGCACCGGCTGCGGCGCACGAAGGCTTCTGGATCCCGGATCACTGACTTGCCTTGCCAAATCAAAGATTTGGAGAAAAGTCGCGCCCGGGATGACAGAGCCACGTAGTCGGCAAGCTCAGGCCGCTAAACCGGGTCCCAGCTAAAGATGTCTTCCGAACGGTCCAGCGGGTAGAAACTCGGTTTCATCGCCGGAATCGCGTGCTCGGCCACGGTCTCCGGCGTCCAGCCTTCGCCGCGATGGACGGAACGCAGCGGACGCGACTGACCCATCAGGAATATCTCGTTGTTGCGCACGCCGAAAATCTGACCGGTCACTTCCGAGGCGGCGTCGCTCACAAGAAAGACGCACATCGGCGCGATCTTCTCCGGCGTCATCTCCTTGATCTTGGCGACCCGGGCGCGCAGCGCTTCGGTATCCTGCGGCATCGAGCCGATCATACGGCTCCACGCGAACGGCGTGATGCAGTTGGAGCGAACGTTGAAACGCGACATGTCGAGTGCGATCGATTTCGACAGTCCGGCAATGCCCAGTTTCGCGGCGGCGTAGTTCGCCTGACCGAAATTGCCGACCAGGCCGGATGTCGACGTCATATGCACGAAGCAGCCCGATTCCTGGGCGCGGAAATGGTCGGCCGCGGCCCGGCTGACATTGAAAGCGCCTTTCAGATGGACCGAGATGACGGCATCGAAATCCGCTTCACTCATGCGGTGGAAAATCTTGTCGCGCAGGATGCCGGCATTGTTGACCACGATATCGATCTTGCCGAACTCGTCGACCGCCTGCTGGACGATCCGGTGCGCGCTGTCCCATTCGCTGACGCTATCGCCGTTCATCACGGCCTCGCCGCCGGCGGCGCGTATCTCGTTCACGACCTCGAAGGCCGGGCCGGAATCCTCGCCCTCGCCGCTGACCGAACCACCTAGATCGTTGACCACGACCTTGGCGCCATGCGCGGCCATCATCATGGCGAAGCCGCGACCGATACCGCGCCCGGCGCCCGTCACGACGGCAACCTTGCCTTCCAGCATTTTTCCTTCTGACATTCCTTAATCCCTCACAATTCTATTCAAACCAATCCTGCTAGGGCTTATACAAATATTCTCCGTGCACTCAACACCGGAATCCAACGCAATGACCTACGAAGCCATAAGCTACGAAGTACGAGACGAGATCGCGATCCTCACCCTGAACCGACCGGAACAACGCAACGCCTTCAATGTGGCGATGCGTCAGGAAATCAACGACGCGGTCATGAGGATGCGTGACGACGGCGATCTCAAGGCCGCTCTCATCACAGGTGCAGGCGGCGCGTTCTGCGCCGGCGGCGACCTGAAGGCGCTGACCGAGGAGCGCGGCACCGTTCAGGATACGCGCCGGCGCCTGCAGGACATCCATGTCTGGCTGCCGGAGCTCATCAATCTCGAACTTCCCGTCGTCGCGGCGGTCGACGGACCGGCCTTCGGCGCCGGCTTCAACCTTGCGCTCACCGCGGATTTTCTTTTGGCGACGCCGCGGGCCAAGTTCTGTTCGGTGTTCGGACGGATCGGCGTCGTGCCGGATGTCGGCGGGTTTTTCCTGCTACCGCGCATCGTCGGCCTGCAGGCGGCGAAGGACATCGTATTTACCTCGCGCGTGATCGACGCGAACGAAGCCAAGGATCTCCGCATCGTGCACGAGATCCACGAGCCCGACGTCCTGTTCGACCGCGCGCTGGCATTCGCCGGTCGGTTCCGCCACGGCTCGCGCGAGGCCATCGGCATGGCCAAGAACATCCTCAACAATTCGTTCCACTTGGACCAGAAGGCGCTTGGCGAAATGGAGTCGTTCGCGCAGGGGATCGCGCTGCATTCCGACTACCATAAGAAAGCCGTCGCCCGGTTCCTGGCCAAGGAACCGCTGGCCTATGACTGGGATGTCTTGAAAAAAGGAGTCGACGGGAATGACTAGCAAAGCGGCCATTACCGGCGTTCACAATACCAAGGTCGGTGAAGTTCACGGCAGCACCTGCATGTCTCTGCATATGGAAGCGGCACTGGGGGCGCTCGACGACGCCGGGCTGAAACTGGCCGATATCGACGGAGTCATCTGCGCCTACGCGTTGAGCGAGAACTATCCGATGCTGAGCTCGGCGTTCTGCGAGTATGTCGGTGCGGAGCCCAACTTCAATGCCAGCCTTCATGGCGGCGGCGCGACCGGCGCGATGATGGTGATGCAGGCCGCCGCTTTGGTGGAATCCGGCATCTGCCGCCACGTGCTGTGCGTCACGGGCGACAACCGGCTGACCGGCATGACCCGAGACAAGGCGGTCGCGGCACTGGCCGAATTCGGCCACCCGCAGTTCGAGCAGCCCTACGGCATCTCCATTCCGGCGGCCTACGCGATAGTCGCGCAACGCTATATGCACGAAACCGGCGCGACCCTGGAGCATCTGGCCGCGCTCTCGGTGAGCCATCGCGCGCATGCGGCGATGCACCCCGACTCGCATATGACCAAGCCGATCACGATGGAAGACGTGGCGGACGCGCGGATCATCAGTTCGCCGCTGCGGCTGCTCGACTGCTGCCTGATCTCGGACGGCGGCGCGGCGCTGGTCGTCAGTGCCCGCGACGCGGCGGCCGACACGCGCAAGGGTCCGGTCACGGTTCTCGGCGCCGGCCAAGGTCATACGCACGAGCACATCGTCGCCGCGCCCTCGCTGATCGATTTCGGCAGCAAGACCGCCTCGGCCCGCGCCTTCGCCGCCGCAGGCGTGACCACAGACGATGTCGACGTCGCGGAGATCTACGACTCTTTCACGATTACCTTGCTGATCGAATTGGAATCGATCGGCTTCTACGAGGAGGGCGCGGCGGGAGAAGCGGCGCTGAGGGGCGAGTTGACCCATGGCGGACGGCTGCCCTGCAACACCCATGGCGGATTGTTGTCCTTCGGCCACTCCGGCGCGGCAGGCGGCATGTTCCATGCCGTGGAAGCGGTCCGCCAGTTGCGCGGCGAAGCAGATTCGCGCCAGGTACCCGATGCCGAGCTCGCTTTCGTTCACGGCGTCGGTGGAATTTTGTCCGCACATTGCTCGCTGATCCTCGGGAGGGCCTGACATGAACGGCAAACCGATCCCCACGCCCAACGCCGACACCAGCCCCTTCTGGGAGGCGTGCAACGAAGAGCGCCTAATCGTTCAGACCTGCCGATCCTGCGGCCATACCCAGTTCTACCCACGCGCGGTGTGCGTAAAATGTGAAGGCCGCGATCTGGACTGGCGAGACGCCGAACCCAAGGGCACGGTGTATACATTCACGATCGCGCACCGTGCGCCCACCCCCGCCTTCAAGGAGGACGCGCCCTATGTGCTGGCGCTTATCGACCTGGACGACGGGTTCCGGATGATGATGAATATCGTCAACACGCCGCATGACGTGATCGCGATCGGGATGCCGGTACGGGTCGTCTTCGAGGATCGCGACGGCCAGAAACTGCCGCAGGCCGAGGGGCTCTAGTGTCCTGATCGTGAAATTCAAAGGATTGAATTTCGCGTGAATCAGCACACCAACTATTAGAATCTAGTGTGATTCAGATCCTAAAATTCGTCGCATTCAATGCGGCGAACTTCAGAATCATCACACTAGCGGCAGGGATAGGCGTCGTACAACGACAGCACGACGATATAGGCGTAATTGTCCTGCGGCTTCGCCATATCGGGATGCCCGCGGCGGACGGCGTCAACCGTATCGCGGACCAATCCGATATCGATCTCGTGATCCTTCGGCCAGCAGATCGGAAACGTCTTGCTGACCTTGGAATAGAAGCGCAACGCATCGCGTACACCGGCGATATAGCCGTCGCGCAGACCGGTCGCGCGCGGGTCGCCGCGCGCGGCCTGAGCCTCGATCCGATTCCAATCCTGCAGCGAGAAATTCTCTGCCCGCGTTACGCCGGTTAGCGAGATCAGGAGAATCGTCGTGGCGGCGGCGATAGTCGACAAACGCATGAGTGCTCTCCAAACAAACGGAAGGGCCGCGTTAGCGACCCCGTTTCGAAAGCTCAGTATGCGTTCACCGTTCCAGGAACGGCAAGCAACGAACGTGATTTACGGACGGCGCCTTAGGCGGCCATCGACGCGGAGCTGCGGCTCCGGCAGGGCTGGCAAAGACGGTTGCCCCAGCCTTCGCTGACAAATTTCGTCTGGCAGCTCAAGCAGGTCCGCTTGGCCGGACGGTCGTCTTCGTGCTTGAAACTGTAGTCAGCTTCGGGCTTTTTCGTATTATTACTCATGAATTTCTCGCAAATGATCCGAAGGCGCGTGTTGTAAACGAATTCATGATTTTTGCAACCGCGTAATGTGCAGCGCAGCATTGATTTCGCCGCATAACAGCACAAAACCGTCCTAAAGCCGACCTCCGGCACGCCGTGCGTCACCGGCTCTCCTGCTCTAAACTGGCGATTCTGGAATCGAAGGGAACAGTTATGGCGACGGAAATCGGATTTGTTGGCGTTGGCAATATGGGCGGCCCGATGGTCAGGAACTTGCTGGCGGCGGGCTACGCGGTAACCGTGTGCGATTCGCAGCAATCGGCGGTCGACGCCTGCGTCGAGGCCGGCGCGAGCGCCGCCGGAAGCCCCAAGGAACTGGCCGACAATCTCGAAACGGTTCTGGTCTGCCTGCCGACACCCGATATAGTTCGCGAAGTCGCCTTGGGCGGCGACGGCCTGGTTCATGGCGAGCGGATCAAGACCTATATCGACCTGTCGACGACCGGCCCGCGCATGGCGATGCCCATCGCCGCGGCGATGGAGGAAGCCGGTATCGTCGCGCTCGATGCGCCGGTCAGCGGCGGCGTCGCGGGAGCGATCGCCGGCACGCTTGCGGTCATGGTGTCCGGGCCGCACAACACGCACGGACATCATCGCCCGATGCTGGAGAAGATCGGCAAGAACGTCTTCTATGTTGGCGACAAGATCGGCATGGGCCAGCTGATGAAACTGCTCAACAATTTGCTGTCCGGTACGGCATTGGCGGTGACCTCGGAAGCGGTCGCGCTCGGCATCAAGGCCGGTATCGCACCGCAGATGATGATCGACGTCTTCAACGCCAGCAGCGGCCGCAACACGGCGACCGAAGCCAAGTTCCCGAACGAAGTGCTGACCCGCAGCTTCGATGTCGGTTTCAATACCGGGCTGATGTTCAAGGATGTCCGTCTGTGCCTGGAGGAAGCCGAGGCGCTCGGCGTAACGATGTTCGTCGGCAGCGGCACCCGCCAGGCCTGGGCGCACGCGCTTGGCAAGGGCGCGCCGGCGGACGACTCCACGGTCATCATGCAGCATTACGAGCGGCTGGCGGCCATCGAATGGCCCGAGGACTGACCGTGGCGCTGGACCTCTCGTCCGGCGCTACCGGTCGGCCCGGGCGACGACGGCGTCGAACAGCACGTTGACCGCCTCGATCGTCGGCTCGAAGCGGATGTCCTCCGCTTCGTTGTGAGTAATCCCGTCGACGCAGGGGCTGAACACGAGCGCCGTCGGCGCTATGCGCGAAATATAATACGCGTCGTGCCCGGCAATGCTGCGGATGTCCATGCAGGAGACGCCGCGCGCGTCCGCCGCCTGGCGCAGCAGGTCGCCGCAGTCCGGATCGAACACCTCGTCACCGAACGTCCATTCGGCGGTAATCTCGACCTCCACCCGCGCTTTCGCCGCCGCTTCCGTCAGGGCCGCGCGGGTCTTGGCGACCATTTCGTCGGTGACGGCGCGATCCTTGTGGCGCATATCGACGGTCACCTCGGTGAATTCCGGCAGGATGCCGAACTTGTTCGGCCATATCTGCATGCGTGACGCCGACGCGCGGCCGACCGGTTCGTGCTCCCAGCCGATGTCGTTGACGGCGGCGAGGAAATAGGCGGCGCCGATCATCGCGTTCTTGCGCTTCTTCATCTCGGTCGGCCCGGTGTGGGCGCATTCGCCGTGAAAAACGCAGGTCAGCGCGTGCGAATAGTAGCCACCGGTCACGACACCGACCGAAACGTCCTGTTCCTCCATCAACGAGTCCTGCTCGATATGCAGCTCGAAATAGGAATCCAGGTCTCGGCCGCCGACGGGCGCGTCACCCAGGTAACCGATACGCGCCAGCTCGTCGCCATAGCGGATGCCGTCATCGTCCTTCAGATCGTGCAACCATTCGGTGGTCTGCAAACCCGCGAAGACGCAGGACGCCGCCATCGGCGGCGCGAACCGCGCGCCCTCCTCGTTGGTCCAGTTGACCACTTCGATCGGCCGTTTCGTGACGATCCCGTTGTCGTGCAAGGTGCGCAATATCTCCAAGCCCGCCAAAACCCCCAAAATCCCGTCGAAGCGCCCGCCCGCCGCCTGGCTGTCGAGATGGCTGCCGACCATGACCGGCGGCAATCCGTCGTCCTGCCCGGCCCGGCGGGCGAAGATGCTGCCAGCGGCGTCGACGGTAACCACGCAGCCGATTGCCTGGCACCATTCGACATACTGGTCGCGCATTTCTTTGTCGCTGTCGGACAGGGCCAGCCGCCGCAACCCGCCTTTCGGTCCGGCGCCGATTTCGGACGACCGGTCGAGCGTGGACCATAGGCGATTGGCGTCGATGGAGAGGTTGGGCAGAGGTTGCGGCATCGTAATATCCTAATGTCCCGTGAAATGAGTGTCTGATTTTAGCGGTTCCGTTGTCGAGGTCATGTTTAAATAGCGATATCCTTTGGGGTATGGATATCGGTTGCGAGGGATTCGAACCGTTGCGTCATGCAATCCACGTCGAAGATCTGTATGACTACGACGCCGTCGAAAGGCTGGGACAGCCTGGACGACAGCAGGACCCTCTACAACGCGCGCAGCGCGTCCGAGCGAATCGATTGCGCGCGGTATCTAGAGCCTATTCCGCCCAAAATACCGGTCACGCCGAATCAACTCGATGTGCGCGAACCGCGCCGAGCGCGAAAAGCGACCTAGGATCGACCCTCACCAATCGAGGCCGTTGCTCGGGGGGGCGACGGGAATTCTCCCGGCCGCGGACATAGTCGAGCGGAGACGGCGCATGGGTTTGAAGGAGGAGACGGAACTGCTGCAGGCGGTTCCTCTATTCGCGACGGTCGCCCCATCGAAACTGAAGCTCTTGGCCTTCACGAGCGATTTTCTGACATTTGCCGAGAACGAAGTGCTGTTCGAACAGGGCAATGTCGGCGATTCCGTCTTCGTTATCGTCAGCGGCGATGCGGATGTCGTTCTCGACACGCGGACGGGCCCTCTAACGGTCGCGACGCTGAGCCGACACGATGTCGTCGGTGAGATTGCCGTTTTATGCAATATGCCGCGGACGGCGACGGTCCGCGCGACTTCCGAACTCACGGCGCTGCGCATGAACAAATCCCTGTTCTCGGACATGGTGTTCGAATTTCCGCAAGTCGCCGTGGAGATCATGCGTGGCATCGCGTTGCGCCTCGAGAACACCACCACGCGTCTTGGGCAGGCGGTGCACGGCGTTTGAGGAAAACGCCGCGGCGGTCAGCGAGAGCCTTGCTGGACGGCGTCGGCCATTTCACCCATGGTGAAATAAAGGAAATCGACTTCGGGCCGCTCGTCGACGCGTGCCGTCGCACCCCAATCGCCACCTTCCGACAGGCGCTGACGGTCGATCCAGGCGCAATCGAGCCCGGCCCGCTTCGCCGGCACATGATCGTGGAACAGGCTCTGCGCCGTGTGCAGGATGTCCGCCGCCGCAACGCCATGATCGGCTGCCAGACGTTCGAGCATGTGATCGAAATTCGCGGGATTGGGTTTGTAGGAACCGACATCCTGCGCGGTGTAGACCGCGTCGAACGTGACGCCCAGCTTGCGGCTCGACGCGGCGAACCCGTCGCGATGGACGTTTGACAGGATCACGAGCTTGTAGTGGTTCTTCAGGATGCGAAGCGCGTCGGCGGTATCGGGAAAGGCGGGCCAATGGGCGACGGAAGCGCCGAAATCGCGGTCCATGTCGGCGTCCGTCGCCAGACCGAACCGTTTCGCCAGCGTCCCATGCACAAGGGTAAGGAGCTCCGAATACACCATGCCCGGTGTATCCGCTTCCTGCGCGCTCTCGGCTTCGGCGAACGCCTCGAGCGCGATGGCGCGGGTCACCGCGGCGCAACGGTTCCGCTGCAGAAGCGGCTGGAGCGCATCCCAAATCCCACTCTCCCAGTCGATCAAGGTGCCGTAGCAATCGAAGGTAAGGGCCGAATAGTCCGTCAACGCGCGCGTCATCGTTTCTGCCTATCGTTCAATCCCATCGGTCCGAATATCGCGAACGTTCGACGTGAGTCCAAGCTGAATTTCAGCTATAGACGCTAAACACCATTCGGAGGAGCACGCCGACCGATGTTCGGCCAGCGAATAACGAGAAACGCCTTTGCGGTCGTCGCGATCGGCTTCGTCGTCCTGTTCATCAGTGGCGGCTCGCGCAACGCGATCGGGTTGGTCCTGAAACCTATGGCCGAATCCTTCGGCTGGGAGCGCACCGTACTGGGCGAAGCCGTCGCCCTGTTCCTGTTCGTCTCCGCCCTGTGCGTGTTCTTCTCCGGCCATCTGGCCGACCGCATCTCGTTGCGCGCGATCCTCGGCGGCGGGTTGTTCATCAGCGCCGTCAGTATCGGCCTGATGAGCCTGGTCACCGAACCGTGGCACGCGCTGCTGCTCTACGGAATCGCCTTTGCGATCGGCAACGGAACGGCATCGATAGCGCCTGTGGGCGTCATGGTCTCGCGGCAATTCCCGGACAAGGTGGGTGTCGCGAACTCCATCGCAATCTCCGGCATGGGATTCGGCCAGCTGGTGATCATCGCGGCCCTTGCCGCCATACTCGTCGGGCTGGGCTGGCAATCGGTTTTCCTGTGGCTCGGCATCGCCAATCTGGCGCTGGTGCCGTTCATATTCTGGGCCGTGCGGGACAGGGCGGCCAATGCACCGGGCCGCGGCGATGACAATGCGCTGACCGGCATGACCGTTCGCGAAACGCTGCGAACCGGCCATTTCTGGCTGCTCATCGCGATCTACGGCCTGTGCGGCTTCCAGGATTTCTTCGCCTCGACCCATGTCGTCGCCTTCGCGCTGGATCAAGGGATCGTGCCGTTGCTGGCCGGGAACCTCCTCGCCTTCATGGGCCTCGCGGGACTGATCGGCGTCATCGCGTCGGGCACCTGGAGCGACCGATTCAGCCCGGCCGGCGCGACGATGATTTGCTTCATCGTCCGGATCGTATTGTTCGCGCTGATCCTGGCCAACAAGGACATCGTGGCCGTCACCGCTTTCGCCGTCCTGTATGGGTTCACCTATTGGATCACCGCCCCCCTGGCCGTCGTCTTCGTGCGCAACGCCTTCGGGACAAGGCATTTGGGCGCACTTAGCGGCATGATCACGATGGTGCACCAGTTCTGCGGCGGTATCGGCGCCTGGGCCGGGGCGGTGAGTTTCGACGCCGACGGCAGCTACGACAACGCCTTCATGATCATGCTTGGCTGTTCGACGATTGCGATGGTTCTGTCGTTCGGCCTACGCCGCGGGGACCGACGGCCTAACTGAACGCCGCGATCCCCGTCATCGCGCGGCCGAGGATCAGGGTGTGGATATCGTGCGTGCCTTCAAGAGTATTTATGACCTCCATGTTCACCATGTGCCTGATGACATGGTACTCGTCGGCGATGCCGTTCGCGCCGTGCATGTCGCGGCACAGGCGGGAGATGTCGAGCGCCTTGCCGGCGCAGTTGCGCTTGACCAGGCTGATCATTTCCGGCGTCACCTTGTCGTCGTCGCGCAGCCGGCTGACCCGCAGACAGGCCTGCAGGCCGAGCGCGATCTCGGTTTGCATCTCGACCAATTTTTTCTGGACCAGCTGGTTTGCCGCCAGGGGCCGGCCGAACTGGTTGCGGTCGACGACATAGTCGCGGGTCTTCATCCAGCAATCCTCCGCCGCCCCCATCGCCCCCCAGCAGATGCCGAAACGCGCGTTTGAGAGCGCCGACAGAGGCCCGCGCATGGACGTGACGCCCGGCAGCTTGTTCTCCTCCGGGCAGAAAACCTCGTCCATGTAGATGAAGCCGGTCGAGGAAGCGCGCACCGCCATCTTGCCCTCGATCTTCGGCATGGCGAGGCCCTCGCTATCGCGTTCCAGCAGGTAGCCGCCGACCTGGCCTTCCTCGTTCTTGGCCCAGACCAGCGCTACATGCGCCAGGGGCGAGTTGGTGATCCACTGTTTCGTGCCGGTCAGCTTGTAGCCGCCGTCGACCTTCTTCGCGCGCGTTTCCATCGCGCCCGCGTCGGAGCCGTGGCTCGGCTCGGTCAGGCCCATGCAGCCGATGATCTCGCCGTCGCGCATGCCCGGCAGGTAGCGTTCCTTCTGATCGTCCGAGCCGTACATGTGGATCGGCGCCATGACGAGGCCCGTTTGCACACCCAGGGCCGAGCGGAAACAGGTGTCGACCCGCTCCATCTCCCGTGCGATCAGCCCGTAGGAGACATTGGAGATGCCGGCGCAGCCGTAATCCGGCAAGGTCGCGCCGAGGAAGCCGAGCTGTCCGAACGCCTTCATGATTTCCGGATCGAACATTTCGTTGCGGTTCCATTCCAGGATCAGCGGCGCCAGTTCGCCCTGCGCGAATTCCTGCGCGGCGTCGCGGATCTGCCGCTCCTCCTCGGAAAGCTGGTCTTCCAGCAGAAGCGGATCTTCCCAGGCGAAACTGGCCATGCTTACCGATTCCTGTAACGTCCAAATTGTGTCATCCCGGAAACCCGTAGGGTTATCCGGGATCCAGCCCTCACTTTCCGCCACATCCGCAGGACTGCAACGCCGCGCACACCTGTCATCCCGGGTACGTGCTGCGCACGTCCCGGGATGACAGGTTTCGTTTTCTACGCGTATTCGCCCACGTTGGATCGCAGCCGAAGGCGGTCTAGCTGTCCATACGCTCCAGGACGACCGCCGTGCCTTGGCCGACGCCGACGCAGAGCGTGGCGAGCGCGTACTTGCCGCCGACCTTCTCGAGCTGGCGCGCGGCCGTCAGGAAGATGCGGGGTCCGGACGCGCCGAGCGGATGGCCGAGCGCGATGGCGCCGCCGTTCATGTTGACGCGGCTGTCGTCGAAAGACTGGCCGAGACCCTTGAGGCAGCTTAGCACCTGCGCCGCGAAGGCCTCGTTGATCTCGATGACATCCATGTCGTCCATCGACAGGCCCGCGCGCTCCAGCGCCTTCTGCGAAGCCGGGACCGGTCCGATGCCCATGATCCGCGGCGGCACGCCGGCGGACGCGGAGGACAGAATTTTGGCCATCGGCTTGATGCCGGCCTTCTCGCCCGCCTCGCGACTGCCGATATACATCGCGACCGCGCCGTCATTGACGCCAGACGCATTGCCCGCGGTCGTGACGCCGTCCGGGTTGATCGCCCGCAACTTGGTGAGCAGTTCCATGTTCGTGGCGCGCGGATGCTCGTCGACATCGACCGTCACATCCGGCTGCTTGCGGCCGCCCGGTACGGTGATCGCCGTGATCTCGCCGTCGAAGAACCCGCTTTCCTTGCCGGCCTGATATTTCTCCTGGCTGGCCAGCGCGAAGGTGTCCGCTTCCTCGCGGCTGATCTGGTAATCCTGCGCCAGATTGTCGGCGGTCTGCGGCATCGCCCAGTCGCCGTACTCTTCCTTGATCTTCTTGTTCGGGAAACGCGAGCCGATCGTCGAATCGTAGACCTCGAAGCCGCGTTCGAACGGTTTCTCGTGCTTGCCGACCACGAAGGGCGCGCGGCTCATGCTCTCGACGCCGCCGGCGATGAACAGATCGCCTTCGCCGACCGTGACCGCATGCGCCGCGGCTACCACCGCGGAGAGGCCGCTGGCGCAATTGCGCTGCAGCACCTGCCCCGGCACCGTTTCCGGCAGGCCTCCGGAAAGTAGCGCATGGCGCGCCACGCAACGCGCGTCTTCGCCGCCCTGGTTGCCGCAACCGACGATGACGTCATCGATGTCTTCCGGGTTGAAGGGAGCCTCGTCGACCACCGTCTTCATTACGTTTCCCAACAGATCGTCCGGCCGTACCGGCGCCAGCGCGCCGCCATAGCGGCCGAAAGCCGAGCGTTTGCCGAGATAGAGATATGCGTCCAACATTTCCTGTGTTCCTTCCCTCGTCGTGTTTCGTTATCAGTTCCGCATCAGTTCCGCGCGTTCGGTGTCAGCAGCGACACGCCCAGTTTCGCACGGCGCGTCAGCCACGGGCTCGGCCGATATCGCGGATCGCGGGTAAGCCCGTAAATTCCATCCAAGATGCGCAAAATTCGCGCCGGTCCGATGCGGTCGCCGAATGCCAGCGGACCGTAGGGGTAATTCAAGCCCAAGGTCACCGCTTTGTCGATATCTTCCGGCGAGGCAATGCCCATCTGGGCGACCGAGCAACCGACATTGCAGATCATGGCGACAATGCGTTGGGCGACAAATCCGGGCGCATCGTTGACAACCGTCGCCGGAACGCCGTCCGATGACATGACGCCATGCGCCGCATCGCGATAGGCCGGATCGGTGAGTGGCGTCGTCATCAGGGTACGGCGCATGCCGAAACCCATGACGGTATCGACGGCTACGGTACGCTCCGGATCGAGACCCTGACCGACCGCCGTCGTCGTCGCGTCGTCGCCGACCGGCGTGACCAGGATCAGCGAGTCGGTGCCGGGCGCCGCGCCATCGTCGATTGCCGCGCCAGCCTCTTTCAAAACGCCGAGGACCGCGTCTCGACCGTCGGCTTCCACAGCACTGACCCAGACCGGGCGACCGTCATAGGCGGGTGCGGGCGCCTCGTCCGGCGCCTCCATCTGACCACCTTCGTAATTGTAGAACCCGCCACCGACTTTCCGTCCTAAACGGCCGGCGCGGGTCCGCGCCTCCATCATCATGGCGGGACGGAAGCGCGGTTCATGAAAGGACTGCTCGTAGATGAGGACGGTCGCGGGATGCGTCACGTCGAGGCCCGTAAGATCCATCAACTGAAACGGCCCCATGCGGAACCCGGCCCCGTCGCGCATGATGCGGTCGATCGAGACGGTATCGGAGACACCTTCCTGGACCATGTGCGCCGCTTCGATATTGAAGCCGCGACCGACCTGATTGACGAGGAAACCCGGCGCGTCGTTAACACGTACCGGCTCGCGCGTCATGCGGCGGCCGATCGCCATGAGCGCCTCGCAGACCCACTCTTCCGTCAGAACGCCGGCGATGACCTCGACCAGCGGCATCAGCGGCACCGGATTGAAGAAATGGAATCCGGCCACCCGGTTCGGATGGGTGCATTCGGCGGCGATCGTCGTCACCGACAGGGACGACGTGTTGCTCGCCAGGATCGTGTCTTCCGGCACGATCGATTCCAATTCGGCGAAGACTTTCTTCTTGATGTCCAGATTTTCGATCACGGCCTCGACGACCGCGTCGCAGTCGGCGAAATCCTGCATACTCGATACGGGATGGATGCGCGCCAGCGCCGCGACCGCGTCGTCCTTTTCCATGCGGCCCTTTTCGGCCGCGCGGTCGAACATGCCGCCGATGAATTTGACGGCATCGTCGACGGCCGCCGAATTCGTGTCGAACAGCCGGACCGTCATGCCGCCGGCAGCCGCGACCTGGACGATCCCGCGCCCCATGGCGCCGGCGCCCAATACGCCAATCACATAATCATCGCTGCTCGGATTTTTCGGCATGGTCTTAGATATCCTGACAATGAAGCGGCGCAGATTTAAGCGTGCGATATACCGCAGTGCAACAAAATTTCGTCAAGCGAGACAATTCGTCCCATTTTGTCGGTGTTGTTCATCCTACCGGGACATGTCTAGTGTGGCAAAAGACAGCAGTAGTCAAAGACGATCCTCGAAAGACAACAAGGACCAATACATGACAACGCCCGTTTCGGAAGCGGACTTCGCCGAATATCTCGACACGATCCGCCGCTTCACCAACGAAAAGCTTAAACCGATCGAACTGCTGGTCGACGACGAGGGCGGCATACCGGAACCCATCGTCGATCAGATGCGGGAGTTGGGGTTGTTCGGCATGACGATTCCGCGAAAGTATGGCGGCCTTGAGCTCTCCACCGAGCAGCAGGTCCGCGCGACTTTCGAATTCACGCAAACGTCGGCGACGTTTAGGTCGCGCTTTTCGACGACGCTCGGCCTCGCCTCGCAGGCGATCCTCTATAACGGGCGGGCGGATCAGTGCGATACCTACTTGCCGAAGCTCGCCAGCGGCGAATGGACCGGTTGCTTCTGTCTCACCGAACCGGGCGCGGGTTCGGACGCCGGCGGCATCACGACGCGCGCGCGGCGAGACGGCAACGAGTACGTCATCAACGGTGAGAAGTGCTACATCACGAATGCGCCCGATGCCGACATCTTCGTGGTCATGGCGCGAACCGGCGAGGCGGACTCCGGCAACAAGGGCATTTCCGCCTTCGTCGTCGAGGCCGGCACTCCGGGCCTAAGCACCGGCCGCAACGACCGCAAGATGGGCCAACACGCCTCGCACACCAGCAATGTCTTCTTCGACGACTGCCGGATACCGGCCTCGGCTCTGCTCGGCGACGAGGAAGGGCAAGGGTTCAAGAACGCCATGGCGGGGGTCAACACGGCGCGGATGCATGTGGCGGCAACCTGTGTCGGACAGGCAACGCGGCTGATCGAGGAAGCGCTCGCCTATGCGCTGCAACGGGTCCAGTTCAACCAGCCGATCGCGGAATTTCAATCGGTACAGAATATGCTCGCGGACAGTCAGGCGGAAAACCTGGCCGCCAGGTCGATGATCCTGGAAACGGCACGGCGGATCGACAAAGGTGATCGGCCGCTCGGCGACATGTCCTGCTGCAAACTGTTCGCGACCGAGATGGTCTGCCATGTCGCCGACCACGCCGTCCAAATTCTCGGCGGCGCCGGTTATATGGACGAGAATATCGTCTCGCGCTTGTACCGGGACGTGCGCCTGTTCCGGATATTCGAAGGGACGTCGCAAATCCACCAGCGGATCATTTCCAAGGAAATGATCAAGACGGCCAGCGCGTAACGGTAAAAGGTTTCAAGCGATCTCAAGGGCGCCGTCAACTTCCGCTTCGGGCTCCGAGACGCCGGAGCCATCGTCAATTTCGAATTCGGCGCTATCGAACATCGCTTCCAGCGACAGCGCATCCTGTTTGGATTCCTGGATCGAGCGAATATTCTCAACAAGAACGCGCAAAACCCCACCGAGAAACGGGTCTAGTCGGTTCATTTTCTTTTGAAACACCGCGCTGGTGATGATGATGCATACGCAGGTATCCGACACCACCGCCGACGCCATGCGCGGCTCGTCGTCGATCAGCGCCATTTCGCCAAAAATACCGCCCGGACCGACATTGCCGACGACGACATCTTCATCGTTGATTTCCTTCACGATATCGACATTGCCGCTCTGAACGATATAGGCACGGCTGCCATTGTCGCCTTCGCGGAAAATTTTTTCACCGACGGGAAAGACCTTGCGGTCAAGAACCTGCAGCCCTCTGGTTCGAACGCCGATTCCGGACACAACCACCTCGCGATCACTATTCGCGAAAAAGTTACATATTCGGCGTTAAAATTTCTTTAAATACGGCATTTATCTCAAAAATTCGCCTATTGGTCGGCGTCTTGCACCAAGAGCCAATCGACGGCGACCGCACCTTCCGGCCCGGCCAGTACCGGGTTCAAGTCGAGCTCGCTAATTCGATCCGCCGCGCTCGCGCCGAACCGGGAAACGGCCGCGATCAGTTCGGTCAGCGCGTCTCTGTCGACGGGCGGCGCACCCCGCACACCGTCCAAGATCGCCTTTCCCTCCAGGCTATTCAGCATCTCCCCAGCCTGCGTGACGGTCACCGGCGCCTTTCGAAAGACGACGTCCCGCATGACTTCGACGAAGACACCGCCGAGCCCAACCATAATTACCATGCCGAACACCGGGTCGTTTTTCAGGCCAACGACGAGTTCCACGGTCCCCATCGCCATTTCCTGCACGATGACGCCCTCAATTGCGGCCTTGGCGTCGAAACGTTCCGCATTGCCGACGATCTGGTCAAACGCGCGGCGCACGGCCTTTTCGTCGGCAAGATCGAGCGAAACACCGCCCGCTTCGGTTTTGTGCGGCAGGTCCGGCGATTCGATTTTCATCGCGACCGGATACCCAATCGCAGCCGCAGCATCACAGGCTTCGTCTGCCGTCCGGCACAGCGTGTGACGGGTCAGGGGCACTTCGGCCGCGATCAGCGCCTTCGCCGCCGCGACTGTCGAAACGACACCGCTTTCGTCAGGCAGTTCGAGTTTAGGCTGAGGCGTGGTTCGGCGGGCGACCGTATCCGCGCGCCAGGCGTCGCACGTTTCCCGATACTGGACAAGGCCGGCGACAGCCTCGATCACCGGGTCGGCGCCGCGTATCGTCGCAATGCCGGTCTCGCTCATACGCCGCAACGCGTTATCCGACGCCGCCACCCAGCAAACGATAAAAGGCTTGTCCGCCTTTTCCTTGATCTCCGCGAAGATCTCGACCAGCAGGTCGGTATATCTTTCCATCAGCTGCAGCCAGACGACCGCAATATCGACAGCCGGATCGGCGAGAACGGCAATGACGCTATTCAGCAGAATTTTCGGGTCGGCGAGGAACTGCCCGGTAATGTCGACCGGGTTTCCGGTCGCGCCGAATGCCGGGATCGCCGTCTTCAAGGCCGCCGTCGTTTCAGCCGATAGGCGCGGCACGTCGAGCCCGAGTTCTTCCGCCCTGTCCGCCATCAGTACACCGGCGCCGCCGGACTGCGTGACGATCCCGACACCACGGCCATTGGGAAGATCGGTGTAGGCCAGAGTCTGCACGACATCGAGCATATGCTCCTCGTTGCGCCCCCGGATCAGGCCGAGCTGCCGCGCGACGCCGTCGAATATCGCGTCCTCTCCGGCCAGCGATCCGGTATGTGACGCCGCCGCCCTTGCCCCAGCGCCGAAACGGCCGACCTTGGTGACGACGAGCGGCTTCTCCAACGCCATCGCTTTCTCGGCCAGCGCGACGAGACCCTCGCCGTCCTTCAAACCTTCGATATAGCCCGCGCCGACGGCGATGCGCGGATCGTCCAGAACAGCCGACATGCCTGTCACGAAATCGACATCCGCTTCGTTGCCCGTGTTCAGGAACAGACCGAAACCCAAATGGCGATTGCGGGCAAGCGCGTTGATCGCGGTGCCGAACGCGCCGGACTGGGTCACGAAGCCGACCGGCCCCGCCGGCGTATCCGCGTCGGCATACTGGCTGAACGTCGCCATCACCCCTTCGAACGCGTTGATCAGGCCGAGCCCGTTCGGACCACAGATGCGCACGCCGCCTTCACGCGCCGCGTCGCCGACCGCCTTTTCGAGCGCCTTGCCCTCGGGGCCCATCTCGCCGAAACCGGAGCTGAAGATGACCGCGCTCGCCACCTTCGCTTCGCCAAGCTGACGAACCGTGTCGAGGACGAACTTCGCGGGAACCGCGACGACGGCAAGATCGGCCGGTTCCGGCAATTCCAAGACCGAGGGATAGCATTTGATCCCCGCAATCTCGTCATATTTCGGATTCACCGGATAGATCGCCCCGGCATAACCCTTGTCGAGAAGAAACTTCATCGGCCGGCCGTTCAGCTTGTTGAAATCCGCGGACACGCCGACGATGGCGATCGATTTCGGGCTCAACATGCGTTGCAGCGCATCGCTCACGGCCAGGCTCCTAAGGGCGCACGCCGGCGCGGGGCTTGAGACCAAGGCCGGTCTTGAGCCTGCCTTGGGCAGCATTGATGAACCGGCACAGATAGGCGCGCGTTTCGCGCGGGTCGATGATGTCTTCGACACCGAACGCTTCCGCCGTACGGAAGGGAGAGCCGTATTCGCGCAGTTCTTCCTCCAGTTCCGCTTCGCGTTGCTTCGGATCAGCCGCGGCCTCGATTTCGCGCCGATAGGCGACGGCGACGCCCCCTTCGACGGGTAACGAGCCCCACTCGGCCGAGGGCCAGGCGATCCGCAGATTGAGACCGGCCTGGTGGCACGTCGCCATGCCCGCCATGCCATAGCATTTGCGGATGACGACGGTGACGACCGGTACGCGCGCCTGCGAGGCGACATAGACGGCCCGCATGCCCGCGCGCAGCACGCCGGCGCGCTCGGCCTGTTCACCAACCATGAAGCCGGGCACGTCGACCAGGAAAATCAGCGGGATATGGAAGGTGTCGCAGAGTTCGATGAAATGGCACTGCTTGTTGGATTCGGCGACGTCCATCGCGCCGCCATAAACCATCGGATTGTTGGCGACGACGCCGACTACCTTGCCGTCGAGACGGGCCAACGCGGTGATCAAGCCCTTGCCGTAGTCCGGCTGAATCTCGAACGCGGACTCGCGATCGAACAGCAGCTCGATGATCTTGCGCATGTTGTAGGCACGGCGGCGTTCTTCCGGAATGACGCTCAGCAGGCTCTCTTCGATCCGGTCCGCCGAGTCGCCGATATCGCGCGCCGGCGGCAGTTCATGCACGTTCTGCGGCATGTAGCCGAGGAACTTTCGGATCATCTCGAAACAGGCTTCTTCGCTCGCCGCCGCATTGTCGATCGTGCCCCCGGCGGCTACCGCCACCGGTGTGCCGCCAAGGTCTTCCTTGGTGATCTGCTGGCCGAGCGAACGCTGCACGACCGGGGGGCCGGCGGCAAAGACCTGACTGGTGCCGTCGACCATCACCGACCAGTGCGACAGGATCGCGCGCCCGGCGGGACCGCCCGCCGCGGAACCGAGCACCGCGGATACCACCGGCACTTCGGCCAGCAGCTCGACGGACCGGTCGAAGCTGTCGACGCCGGGAAAGACCGCATGGCCGCGCCGCTTGGCGGAGGACACCGAACCGCCCGCGCCGTCGATCAGATTGACCAGCGGTATCTTGTACTCGAAGGCGAGATCCTCGCTGAAGCCGCCCTGCCCGCCCTTGCGCTTGTCGAGGCTCGCCGTGGTGCCGCCGCGTACCGTGAAATCCTCGCCGCCGACGGCGACCGGCCGGCCGTCGATGTCGGCCAAGCCGCACACATAGGGCGCCGGCGTGGCATCGACCGCGACGCCGTTCTCATAGGTAACCGACGCCGTCAGCCCGCCGACTTCCTGGAACGAGCCCGCATCGACCAGTCCGGCGATGCGCTCCCGCACCGTCAGGCGACCGGCATCGTGCTGCCGCGCGACGTTCGACGCGCCGCCCTGCGCCGCCGCCCATTCGCGCCGGCGCTTGATCTCCTCGATCGATTTTTCCCAGGCCATGTTTCCGGCCCTCGCTTACGAAGTAGACACTCGCGCGTCAGGTTTCGAGAACGACGACACACTGGCCCTCGGCGACCGGCTCCGTTTCCTCGACTTGGAATTCCGCAATCGTGCCGTCTTCCGTCGCCAGAACCGGAATTTCCATCTTCATCGACTCGATGATCATCAGAACATCGCCTTCGGCCACCTTATCACCGACCTTCGTCTCGATCTTCCAGACGGTCCCGGTGACCTCCGACTCAACTTCCTCGCGCGCCATATGTCTTCCCTCGTATTGGTTTGATCCAGATCGTAATCAATAGCTTGTCGGCCAGTTGTGCAAGCGGTGCTGTCCAAGCCCGCCGGTTCGCCGGTTGCGATGCACTTCCAGCATGCGGATCAGCCAGGCCCGGGTCTCCTCCGGCGGGATGACCTGCTGCACCGCATAGGTCGCCGCGAGATCCCATACGCTGTTGTCCTTCTGAAAGGTCTCGAACTCGCGCTGGAAGCGATCGGGATCGCTTTCCTCGAGCCGCGACCCTTCCGACCCATGCACCACGTTTACCGCGAATGTGGGGTCCATGAAACTGACCTCAGCGGTCAACCAGGCGGCGACGTCGGCGGCATTCTGGCCGCCCGCCATGTTGATATAGGCCTGCCCGTAATTTTTGCGCAGCATGATGGTCAGCTTCGGCACCGTGACAAGCTGCAGGGCGTTCATGAAATTGATGATCTTGCCCGGCGCCTTCTGACGCTCCGCTTCCAGGCCGATGACGAAACCCGGATTGTCGACGAAGAACGCCAGTGGAATGTTGTAGGAATCGCACAGCACCATGAAACTGGTGATCTTGTCGCAGGCCATCGCGTCCATCGCGCCCGCCTTGGACAGCGGATTGTTGCCGACGATACCGACGACCTGACCATCGATCCGGGCTAGCGCCGTGACGGCGGTGCGCCCGAAGCGGGGCTTGAGTTCGAAATAGCTGTCCTTGTCGACGACGGCGCGGACCACCTTGCGCATGTCGTAGACCTGGGTCCGGCTCTCCGGCACCAGCGACGCCACATCGCGCGCGCCATCGTCCGACCCTTTCGGCGTCGGCTTCATCGGCGCCATTTCGGCATTGTGGCTTGGCATGTAGGAAAGAAACGTCTTGATCGCGTCGATCGCTTCCTCATCCGTATCGACCGCCATGTCGATCAAGCCGGTTACCTCGGAGTGCAGGCGCCAGCCGCCGAGCTCCTCCGGATCGACCTTCTCGCCGATCGCCATGGAGACCAATCGCTCGCTGGAGACCGCCATGACCGCGCCCTTGCGCATCACATTGAAATCGGCCATGCAGCCATACCAGGTCGCGGAACCGTAACTCATGCCGAGAACGGCCGAAGCCCAGGGACTTTCGCGCAGGCGCGCATATTGCGACGCGTTGCCCGCCAGCAAGGTACCCATGCCGATTGCGCCCATATTGTCCGGAATGCGGGCGCCCGACGATTCGCCGAGATAGACCATCGGGATGCCGCGCTCCTTGGAGGTGCGCTGCATTTGCGAGATCTTTTTCATGTTCGTGCCGGCCGACGACGCACCCTTCACCGTGAAATCGTTCACGACGATGGCGGCTTCTCTTCCGTCGATCCGGCCGTAGCCGGTAATCTTGCCATCGGCCGGGGTTCTATCCTTGTCATCGGGATACAGAGAGGTCGCGAAGAGTCCGGATTCGATGAAGGTGCCGGCGTCGAGCAGATGGTCGATGCGTTCGCGCGCGTTCAGGACGCCGGCGTTGCGGCGGCGTTCGAGCTTCGCCTCGCCGCCCATGCCAAGCGCCTTGGCCCGGCGCGCCTTGTACTCTGCGTGAAGCTCGTCGAACGCCATCGTGAGTGCCGCTCCCCAAATCGATTGCGCCATTATCGGGACGCGGCAGAACTTTGTTGCGCGGTCCCCGCATTGTCAATGCACGGGCACGCCGCGACGAATTGCCTCCCAGCTATTGTCAGGACGGGCGCGGATGAAGACAATGCCGCGCCGTTCGAGTCGAATTCCAAGATTCTTGCACCGCATGAGGGGGGAGCGCACCAAAGATGGCCACCGATCTATACAAGAGCTTGAGACCGTTATTCCGTCCGAAGTCGATCGCCGTTCTCGGCGCGTCGGAACAGCCGGCCCGTATCGGCGGCCGGCCGGTCCAGCTGCTCAAGGATTTCGGGTACAAGGGCAAAATCTATCCGGTGAACCCCAACCGTGAGACCGTACAAGGTCTGCAGGCCTACCCCTCAGTCGACGCCATCAAGGGCGGTGTCGACCAGGCCATCATGGCCGTGCCGGCGAAAATCGCTATCGATGTCGCCGAGCAATGCGCCGCGAAAGGCGTCAAGTCGATCGTCGCCTTCACGTCGGGCTTCGCCGAAATGAGCAGTGATGGCGATCTGGCGCAACAGCGCCTGTCGGAAATTGCCGATGAATCCGGCATGCGGATTCTCGGCCCCAACTGCCTCGGCATCTTCAGCGGCCGCGATTGCGCCTGGTCGACTTTCTCCTCCTCCATCCTTCATGGCCGCCCGAAAGACGGCAGGATCGGCGTGGTCAGCCAGAGCGGCGCGTTCGGCGCGCATTTCTTCGTCCTGCTGCGCGAGCGCGGACTTGGGTTCAACTACTGGGCCACGACAGGCAACGAGTGCGATGTCGAATTCGCCGACTGCGTCCGGTTCATGGCGGAGGACGACGGCACCGACGTCATCCTGGGATACATGGAAGGCTGCCGCGATGTCGACAAGCTGTACGACGCATTCGAATTCGCCCACTCGAAGGGCAAACCGATCGTAATGATGAAGGTCGGCAATTCGGACATCGGCGCGCACGCCGCCGCATCGCACACCGCTTCCCTCGCCGGTTCCAACGAAGTCTACGAATCCGTCTTCAAGCGGTTCAACGTCTACCGCGCCCGCACCGCGCGCGAGCTGGTCGATATCGGCTACGCCTGCTCCTTCGGCCAATACCCGAAGGGCGACCGTCTCGGCATCGTCACCGTTTCCGGCGGCGCCGGCGTGCTGATGGCCGATGCCGCTGCCGATGTCGACCTCAACGTCGCGCCCATGCCGCAGAAAACACAAAAGATGCTGAAGGAACTGATCCCGTTCGCCGGCACCCGCAATCCCGTCGACACGACCGCGATGTTCTATAACGACTGGTCGCTGCTGACGACGAATTTCGACGCGATGCTGAGCGACGGCAATTACGATTCCATCGCCTCGTTCTTCACCAGCTTCGCTTTCTCCGACGACCTTACCGATAACCTGATGGAAGCGATCCGGCCAATCCGCAAAAAGTTCCCGGACCGCCCGATGGCGCTGTCGATTTTCGGCAGTCCGCACAATATTCAGAAGCTGGAGAATGAAGGCATCCTGGCCTTCGAGGATCCGGCGGAAACGATATGGGCCCTTTCGGCCCTGGCGCGGCTGCATGCGGGTTTCCAACGCAAAATCCCGGTGCGGCCGAAAATTCCGGCTTCGACGCCGAAGGTTCCGGCGAAACAGCTGAACGAATACGAGGCCAAACGCCTGATGAAGAGAGCGGGCATTCCCGCCGGCCGGGAAAGCCTGGCGAAAACTGCGGCCGACGCCGCGAAGGCGGCGGCGCGGATCGGCTTCCCCGTTGTCATGAAAATCGTCTCGCCCGATATCCTGCACAAGACGGAAATCGGCGGCGTGGTGCTGAGCCTGTCCTCGCAGAGCGCCGTGCGCAAGGCTTTCAACGACATCATGGCGAACGCCAAGAAGGCCGAACCGGATGCGCGCATCGATGGCGTGTTGGTGGCCAAGATGATCGGTGGCGGTGTCGAGACGATCCTCGGCACGTTCCGCGACCCCGCTTTCGGCCCGGTCGTGATGTTCGGGCTCGGTGGCATTTTCGCCGAGGCGCTGAAGGACGTGACCTTCCGCGTGGCGCCCTTCGGCGTAAAGGAAGCGACGGAGATGATCCGCGAGATAAAGGGCTACACGATCCTGCAAGGCGCACGTGGCGCGCCGCCGGCGGACGTACCGGCACTCGCCAATGCCCTATCCAACCTGTCGATATTCGCGGCGGCGAACGCCGACACGCTGGAAAGCGTCGACGTCAACCCGTTCGTGGTGCATCCGAAGGGCAAGGGCGCGGTGGCACTCGATGCGCTGATCGTCCCGGTGGCCAGCTAGGCGCGTTATTCGGCGGGCACGGAGACCGGAGCGGCTTCCACACCCGTCTTCGCAGGCAGCAGGATCGCGCCAAGCACGATACAGCAGGCGCCGATCGCGAGGACCAGTACGACGGTTTCGAACCCGCCGCCACTGGCCAGGATCGTCCGCGCGATCAGCAGGGACAGCGCGCCGACACCGAGGTTGAGCAGGAATTTCACCGAAAGAACCTTGGCGCGCCATTCGTCCGGCACGTAGCGCGACAGCACCGCGTCCGTGATTGGAATCTGTCCGAATACGAAGGCCATCGCGAAAAGCGCCGCGCCGAACAGCAGGTAATCGATCTGCGTCGACATGATGAAGATCAGGGCCGCCTGTCCCGCAGCGACGCTGATCAGGATCGGCTTTACGGGATACTTGTCCACGAGCCGTCCGACGATCAATTGCGCGAAAGCGGCGGCGGAATAAACGATTGCGGCCAGGGCGCCTGTTATCGCGATATCGACGGTAACGCCGGTCATTCTCACTTCGAACAGGCGCGGAATGATGAAGGTCATCGTGCCGAACACGAAACCGCCCGCCGCGGAGACGAGCGCCAGGGCGCAGAGCGCGCGCTTCCAACCCGGCGCAAAACCGATCAGCGCCTTTTCTTTCGCTGTCGCAGGTGGCGCTTTTGCCTTTCCGGTCTTCGCGAAAAGCGCGAAACCGATTCCGATGAAAACCGAACCAACCCCAGGAACGATGAAGGCGAGACGCCAATCATAGTCGGCGAGGATGAAACCGGTAATCAGCGGCGCGGCGGCCACGCCCAAATTGCCCCAGACGCCGTTGACGCCAAGCCGCCAGCCGACCCGGCCGCCGCTCTCGATGACCATCGCGATACCGACCGGGTGGTAGATCGCCGCGAACACGCCGATGGCCGCGAGACCGATGCCGATCTGCAACGGCGATTGCGCGAAACTGGTTGCGATCGAAGCGGCGCCGATCCCGACAAAGAACACGATGATCATCGCATTCCGCGTCCATTTGTCGGCCATGTGCGCCGCAATCGGTGCGCAGGCGCCGAACAGAATTAGCGCCGGGATACCATAGGGGATCATCTCCGCATAAGCGCCGTTCTGCGCCAGACCGAAAGCGAGACCGGCGCTGACCGCCGCCTTGGCGAAGATCAGCATGAACAGGTGGTCGGCGAAATGGCCGAGATTAAGAAACAGGAATCGAAGATTTTGCGCGTTCACCGTGACCCACCTCGTCGGAGAAATCTTAAGGAATCTGATTGATCACGTTAGCATGGCTTCGCGATGTGCGGGCTAATCCGTCTTCGCGGCGGCCTCTGAAATGGAATCGTCAAGGTCGTAACGGTCCGAAACCGTCGAGACGAGAGACGCCGCCTTGTCCCAGTCATAGGTCCGGAAGCTGTGCGCGCGTGTCACGAATTGGGCGCCAGCGTAGAACATTTCGTACTGCGTATGACGGCCGGCGAATTCCGAACCGACCGCGTCCCAGGCAAGCTTCATCAATTTGATCCGGTCGGTGTCCTTGCGTCCGTCGGCGGAGACCTGGACCTTCTCGATGATCTCCGCCAGTTCCGGATTGCCGAAATCGGCCGCCGAGGACGGCAGCATGATCAACGCGCCGCCGGACAATTCACGTATCGTGTTGATGAATTGCGGGTAGTATTCCTGGGTCAGGGTCTGCGCCGCGTAGACCGCGTGGCGGTCGGGTACGAAATACTTGCCCCACTGCCGTCCCTTCGCCTCCATGCCCCACATCATGTTCTCGACCGCCGCGGCCTGCGCCGCCATCTTGCCAAGCGCGTCGGCAACCGACGGTATCTTTATCGTACCGATCGTCTCGCAGATGCCGCGCGCGAGCCCGACGAGGAACTTTAGCTTCACGGTGATGCGAATCTGCGCCTGGTAGTTCTGATAGATATGTCCCGGCGTATCGTGGAACTGGCGCCGGCACATCTCCGGGCTGCGGTGCACGAAGATACGTTCCCACGGCACCTTGACGTCGTCGAAATACATCAGCGCGTCGTTCTCGTCGTAGTGCGAGGCGAGCGGATCGTCGAATTGCGACACCGCGTGCTGCTCGTAGGATTTTCTCGACAGGACTTTCAGCCCCTTCGTATCCATAGGCACCGCGAAACAGATCGCATAGTCGACCTCGTCCGGGCGGAGAGGCTGCAGATGGGCGACGAACACTTCGTTCGCCATGATCGAGCTGGTGCCGAGCATCTTCGCGCCGCGCACCGTTACCCCTTCGCCGTCTTCATCGACGACCTTCATCATCGGATCGGCGTTTTCCAACTCGGCTGCCGGTTTGGAACGGTCGACCTGCGGGTTGATGATGACATAAGTGAGGTACAGGTCGTTGTCGCGCGCGTGGACGTAATAGTCCCAGAACGCTTTCGCCCGGTCCTTGTCGTATGCCTCGAAAAGATCGAGCCCCATCAACTGCCCCGTCACGGCCGACGCCAGATGGTCCGGCGACCGGCCCATGAAGCCGCCATGCTGCTCCGCCCAGGCGATCAGCGCGTTGCGGCGCACGACGAGCTCTTCATAGCTTTCCGGCATCTGCCAGGCGCGGTTCACCCGGCGTCCGCTGGTCGGCGATTCGAACGTCATGACTTCGGCATTGGCGGGGTCCGCCTGGTAATCGTACAGGTTGGCTGCGGATCGCACCGAATTGCGGAACGCAGGATGCACGGTGACATCGTCTACAAGCCGACCATCGATATAGACGCTGCGTCCGTCCTTCAGGCTTTCCAAATGCTCGGCGGCGTTTTTGATCGGTTTGCCAGTCATGATCCGTCTCTTGTTTGAAATGAATTAATCCGTGATCGGTGCGCTGCCGACCCGGGGGTGCGGCCGGCCGCCATCGGCGACGGCCATGCAGAGCACGATTTCGTCCGGGCGCGGCGCGTCACCGACCATCAGGGTCATGGTGTCGAAATGATCGAACGACCAGGCTTCATCCTTGTGTCCGAGCGGCAGGTCGATGGATGCGCCGACCGCACCAACTTTTGCGTTCGACGCGATCAACGCCTTGCCACCGCCGACGGCGGCGCGCATCGGTTTACCCAGCTTGGGATGGATCATCGCGCCGCCCTGTTCCAGGTCGCCATCGACGCCGACCAGGGCCGCCTTGCCGTAGCTCACCGGGGCGCCCTTCAGCGCGGCGACGGCTTCTCCCATCAGACGCTCGCCGAGGGCGCCGCCCATGTCGAACAACGGCGAGAGGTCCTCGACGTGTTTTCCAGCGAATGGATTGCGCAGGACGGCGATCGCCGCGACACGGACGATCGGATCGCAAGCTTTTCCCATACCGTCCATTTCGATCGTCTCCCTGATCAGCAGGGTCTTGCGAATCTCCATCTTCCAACCTCCTGTTTGAATCTCGCGCTATTCCGGGTCGTCGTCCGAAACGGTCGAGGGATAACGTGCCGCCGCCAGCAACAATACTAGGCCGACCACCGGCATCGCTATGGCGAGGTTTATAACCAGATCGTAGCCGCCAATCTCCCAGATCAGCGACCCGAATGTCGGGCCGAAGGCGGTGCCGGCCATGAACGCAGCCGCCGCCATGCCGGATACCGCGCCGAAGTTGCGACGGCTCAACAGGGTCGCGATGAGAACGGGCCTCACGATGCTGACGACGCCGTTTCCCGCACCCTGCAGCAGCACGAAGATGGCGATGAGACTCGGCATGACCGAGGTTCCCAGCAGTGCCATGGACGCGCCGAAGACCGCGATGAAACAGCCGGCGGAAATCGCCATCGTGGAGACATGCCGTTCGGCGGCCATCATGGCGAGCCGGCCGGCGACCTGCATCGGACCGATCATCGAAATGGCGAGAACGGCCGCTTCCTTGGCAATCCCGCGTTCGTCGAATATCGGCAGGATGTGGTTGATCATCATGCCGTGGTGCAGGGCCAGCATGGCGAATGACAATGCGAGCGCCCAGAACGTGAAGGTCTTGAGGACGCGCAGTGCATGGCGCGTCTTGCGGCTCGGCACGAAGGCGTGGCCTTCCGCCATCCGGTCCGCCGCGCGGCAGCCGATCCAAAGCAACGGCCCGGTGATAACGACCATCGCCGCCGCGAAGACCAGGACGGTCATGCGCCAGCCGACCAGTTCGACCAGCGCGTGTGCACTTGGAAAGGACACCGTCCCGGCCAGACCGGCGACCAGCGTGACCAGGGTGATCGCACGCTTGGCGTCGCCGCCGAAGCTCCGTGTGATGATCGCGAAACATGGTTCGTACAGGCAACCGGACATCGCGGCGCCCATACCGATCCAGATGGCGTAGAACTGCCAGATTTGGGTAACCTGCGAGAGCGCGCAAAGCAGGACGGCGCCCAAGATCATCCCGCCCATGAAGACGAACCGGCCGAAACCGCGGTCGATCAACCGCCCGACCATCGGTGCGCACAGGGCCGAGACGATGAGCGACGCGGTAAACGCCCCGGTCAGTTCGGTCTTCGACCAACCGAGATCCTGCTCCCAGGTCAGCAGCAGGGCGGGAAAGGAATAATAGATCGCCGCCCAGATGATCGTTTCGGCGATCGCAAACGGCCAGACGATCTGCCGGAACGTGGCTTTATCCGACATGCGGCGCGCGTTGATTCATGATTCGACATCCCCTGAAATGGGGACCTCTACAAAAAATAACACCAACTCCGTTTCACCCCCCATCCTAACCTTCCCTCGCAAGGGGGGAAGGGAAAACAAAGCGCTATCAACATATTATCCCCTCCCCCTTGAGGGGGGAGGGCTAGGGGGTCCGAACCGGCGACATAGGTAACAGAGTAGACCGGAGACATGGGTAAC
>CAYLTU010000020.1:20653-35696 GCA_964386465.1 uncultured Rhodospirillaceae bacterium | reverse complement strand
CATGCATTGGTTCAACAGTTCGCGGCTCATCAGAAAGCCGCCGGTCAGGTTGGTGCGCACAACCGTCTCCCAACCCTTTTGGCTAATCTCCTCCAACCTGGCCAGAAACTGGCCGCCGGCATTGTTGACCAGGCCGCTGACCGTGCCATGCTTGTGCAGGATCTGGGCGATGTTGGCGGCAACCGCCGCTTCCTCGCGAATATCGAAGGCGAAATTATCCGCCTTGCCGCCATCCTCGATAATCTCCGCCGTTACCGTATCCAGCTTTTCCTGGGCGCGGCCGGTGACCACCACATTGGCCCCCAGATGGGCCAGTTCATGGGCGATGCAGCGGCCGATGCCGCCGCCGCCGCCGGTGACGATTATGGTCTGGCCGGCAAACAAATCGGACGCGAATGCGGATTGGTAGGGCATCGGCCACTCCCTTGACTAGTGTGATGATTCTAAAGTTTACCGCATTGTATGCGGCCAATTTTTGGATCTGAATCACACTAGATTCTAAAAGTTGGTGTGCTGATTCACGCGAATTTCAATCCCTTGAATTTCACGATCAGGACACGAGATCAAAACTCAGGAAACCGTGATATCCATATCGTACAGTGACTTTCCCGGTCAGCCTCCTTGAAATCTCCGGCGTCAGCCAGGAATTACCACTCAGCGCATGAATACGGATCCGACGCCCTCCGGACCTGCAAAGCGAAAGGATCCGATCGAAATCGGCTTAATGTCATAGGCCTTGCGAGAGCAAGCGACCCACCCCGTTTCCGAGCGACGGTTTCGGCTCGACTTGGTAGCCGCTCGCGATGTTGCCAAAACGTACTCAGGCACCTTTCGGGCACAGGGCGAATGCGAACGAAATGTGAACCGCGGGTAGTTTAATACTCGATTCCGCCGGTTTTCCCGATATTTGCGGTACTAATTTACGCACGATCATTTCGTGCTGGCGACGCATTACGGGAAAACCCACGCAAGAAAAGGCCGCACCGCACGCTGTGCGGCCTTTTCGCTGTGCCGCCAACCGGCCGCGTTTCAGCCGCCGGTATTGGCTCGGAAAAATGCCAGCATCGAATCCCACGACTCGTTGGTCGCGGCCTCGTTGTAGCTTTCCCGGTCCTCGCAGAAGAACCCGTGCCCGGCATTCGGGAAAACGTTCATCGTGTAGCGTTTGTGCGCCGCCGTCATCGCTTCGGCGATACGGCCATGCTCTTCAGGCGGAATCGACTGATCCTCGCTGCCGTACCAGAACTGAATCGGCGCCTGCATCTCGCCGATGCGATCGAGCAGGATCTTGCGCCCGGCAAAATCCTCGACCGGACCGATACCGCCACCATAGAAGGCGGAAGCCGCCTTGAAGCGCGGGGCGAGCGATGCATTGGCCAGGAACGCATAACGTCCGCCCATGCAAAACCCGGTGACGCAATTGTCGCCCGCTTTCACTTCACTGCGCGACTCGAGAAAATCGAGCGACGCGGCGGATTGCGCCACGACCGTGTCGTCATCCATCGCCTTCAAATGGCCGATCGCGCCATCCAGGTCCGTATATTCGTAAAGCTTGCCGTCATAGATATCCGGCGTCAGCGCGGCGAAACCGGCATCCGCGAACCGCTGGGTCAGCCGTTCGAAATGGCCGTTGACGCCAAACGCCTCGATATAGATCAAAACCGACGGAAACGGTCCGTCGCCTTCCGGGCGTCCGTAGTAGCCGCGCAATCCGTCGCCGATATCCATCCATTCGCAGGTTCCCGCCATGTGTCTTTCCTCCCAGTGCTGCGTTGTTTCAGGTCACTTACCGGTATGCTCGCATGATATTCCACCAGCGCCACGAAAAACAAATGCCGGGCCGGACTTAACGCCCGGTGGGTTTCCCGCTACTGTTTTCATCGAAGTGGAACTTGTATGTCCGATGGTATCGAATGGGAGGAACGGCTGGAAGCGCTGTTGACCGGCGCGCTTTCGGTCTGGCGGATCGACGGCCGGGTTTTGCACGGCGAAACGGCGATTTGCACGATCCAGACGGAAACCGTGACGGTCAAAGTCGAGCGCATAGTCGATGACGGCGAACCGTTCTGGGAAGTCACGCCCGCCGACAACGCGCTCCCATCGCTCCCCTATGGCGGAATACAGGGCATGCTGCGCGCGGTGCGCGAACTGCTCGGCGCGGGCGCGGCGGAATCGCGCCTCGTGATCGGGCCACGCGAGGACCTTTAGCCGATGGGCGCAATCCCGGTCTCCTTGATCACGGGATTCCTCGGGTCGGGGAAAACGACGCTGCTGTCGCGGCTGCTGAGGCACCGCGACATGGCGAAGACAGCCGTGATCATAAACGAGTTCGGCGCCGTCGGGCTCGACCATATGCTGGTCGAGGCGAGCGATGAGAACATCGTCCAGCTCAACAGCGGCTGCCTCTGCTGCACGATCCGCGGCGATCTGGTCTTCACCCTGCTCGACCTGCTCGACCGGCGACGCCAGGGCACGGTGATGCCGTTCGAACGGATCGTGATCGAAACCACCGGGCTGGCCGATCCCACGCCGATCCTGCAGGCCCTGATGACCGACACGGCCCTTGCCGGTGCGATCCAGGTCGACGGCGTGGTGACGACGGTCGACGCGGTGAACGGCGCGGCAACGCTCGACCGGCACGGCGAGTCGGTCAAGCAGGCCGCGGTCGCCGACCGTATCGTGCTGACGAAAACCGACCTGCCGGACGCCGACGCGAAGGGTTTGCACGACCGCCTCGCGGACCTTAATCCCGCCGCGCCACAACTGACCGCCGTGCAGGGCGACATAGCCCCGAACCGGCTGTTCGACAGCGGCGTCTACGACCCATCGGCCAAGCCCGCAGACGTCCAAACCTGGCTCGCCTCCGAACCGCATGCGCACGGCCACGGGCATGATATCAACCGTCATGGCGACGGTATCAGTGCCCATTCAATGGTCCGCGAGAGACCGGTTCACGCCGTCGCGCTGACCTTGTTCCTGGAAATTCTGGCGGAACATTGCGGGCCCGACTTGCTCCGGCTGAAAGGATTGGTCAAGCTGGTGGAAAGCACCGACCGGCCGGCGGTGATCCAAGGCGTGCAGAACGTCTTCCACCCGCCGGTCTGGCTCGATCGCTGGCCGGGAGAGGACCGCAACAGCAAGCTCGTATTCATCACCAAGGACCTGCCGGGGGTTTGGTTCGAGGATCTGCTTGAGGCGCTCGACGCCGAGGTCGCCGAAACCCACGAACGGCACGCATAAATTAGGGGAGATATCCGATGTTCGATCTTATCATTCGCGGCGACAGGGTCGTCACGCCCGTTGGCATGGGCGCCTGGGACGTTGCCGTGAAGGGCGACAAGATCGCCGCCCTCGCCGCGCCCGGAACCTTGGGCGACGATGCCGCCGGAAGGGTCATCGACGCGACGGGCAAGATCGTCATGCCCGGCGGTATCGACCCGCATGTCCATTGCGCCTGGCACATCCCTGCGATGGAGGAAGGCGGCGAGGCGACATACACCGCGGCGCCGTCGGTCGTCAGCCGCGCCGCGCTATTCGGCGGCACGACGACGATGATCGATTTCGCGTCGGGCGAAGCCGGCGATACGATTCCGCAGATGATCGAGAACCGGGACAAGGAATGGGTCGGTCGCTGCTATTGCGATTTCGCCTACCACATCATGCTGCGCGGCGACGTCGAACCGTCCACCGTGGAGGAAATCGGCGAAGCCGTTCAGGACGGCTACGCCACGGTCAAGGTCTTCACCACCGACATCACCCCAAGCCGCAAGGGCCGCATGGTCCATTTCGGCGACATCTGGGAAATCCTCAAGGTACTGGCGCGGGAAGGCGGCCTCGGCGTGATCCATTCCGAGGACAACGATATCGTCATGCACATGTATGCGAAGCTCTTCCGCGAAGGGCGAACCAGCTTCCATAATTTGGCGGAAGTGCACAACGCCCTGTCGGAGGATATCTCCTTCCGCCGGGTCATCCGGTTGGCGGAGAATATCGAAGGGGCCGCCCTGTACATGATGCATGTCAGCGCAGCCTCGGGCGTCTCGGCAATCCACCAGTCGCGCGCCAGGGGCTTCCCGATCTATGGCGAAACCCTGCATCAGTACATGCTGTACACAAGCGAGGACTACAAACGGCCGAACGGCCAGATCTATCACACCTATCCGTCCCTGAAGTCCCAGGCCGACCAGGACGGGTTGTGGGAAGGTACCTTGAACGGCGCGATCAACACCGTCGCGACGGACGAGATCTGCTGCGCCCTGTCCACCAAGGTGCAGGGCGACAAGATCGACGATACGACGGGCGGCAACTCCGGTGTCGAACCGCGCGTCGCCGTCATGTTCACTGAAATGGTCGAAAATCGCGGCTATTCGATCGAGAAGTTCGTCGACCTGACCTCCACGAACGCGGCCAAGATCATGGGCATGTACCCGCGCAAGGGCGCCCTCGCGGCCGGCAGCGACGCCGATATCACGATCCTCGATCCGGACGAAAAGCGCACCGTCCGCAAGGAGGATCTGCACTCCACCGACTACACCCCGTGGGAAGGACGGGAGGTCTCCGTCTGGCCGTCCGTCACGATCCTGCGCGGCAAAATCATGGTCGAAAATGGCGAGTTTTTCGGCGACGAGTCGGACGGCACATACCTGAAGCGGTATGTTACCGACGAAATCCGGGGCGGCGCGTTGCTGTAGGTATCGGGAAGGCCTGCCCATGGCGGCGTCAAGCAAGCCCCGTGTCGCGCTTATCGGCACGGGGGGAACCATATCTTCGGTCGGCAAGGACGGGCTCGACCTCGTCAACTACACCAAACAGAACCGGAAATACGACGCCGTGGAACAGCTCGCGGCCTTCCCGGAGGTGAGCCGGGTTGCGACGGTCGAGCCTATCCTATTCCGCGCGATTTCCAGCACCGAGATGGGCGTGCCGGAATGGCTCGAACTGGTCCAGACCATCGCCGAGGTCACCGCCCGCAACGAGTTCGACGGCATCGTCGTGACACACGGCACGGCGACCTTGGAGGAAACGGCCTATTTCCTGAACCTGACCGTGAAAACCGACCTGCCCGTGGTCATGGTCGGATCGCAACGCCCCGCCAGCGCGCTCGGCACCGATGCGGGCATGAATTTGCTGAATGCGGTTCGCGTCGCGGGATCGGCGGAAGCGCGCGGGCTTGGCGTCCTGGTGCTGCTCAACGACGAGATTCAGGCGGCACGCGAAGTCACCAAGACGTCGACATATCGTTTGCAAACCTTTCGCACGCCCGATTTCGGTATCCTCGGACATGCCGACGGCGACGGCGCCATTGCGATTTACCGCAAGCCGACCCGCCGCCACGCACCCGATGCGGAGTTCGATGTCGCCGGTCACACAACGCTGCCAAGGGTCGATATCCTGCTGTCCTACGCGGGTTCGGACGGGGCGGCGGTCGACGCCTTCGTTCGGGCCGGCGCGCGCGGCATCGTGGCCGCCGGGATGGCGCCCGGCTCCTGCACGAAAGCGGAAACCGCCGCACTCGAGATCGCGCGGGACAAAGGCGTTGCGATCGTCCAAAGCACGCGCGCCGGCAGCGGCAGGGTCAAGCAAAGCGACATGCTGCAGATCGAGGGCGCGGTATCAGCGGACAATCTCACGCCACAGAAAGCGCGCATCCTGCTGATGCTGGCGTTGTCGCGTACCGACGACCGCGAGGAAATCGACCGCATGTTCAAGACTTACTGAAGAAACCGGGTATCGAGGAGCAAAGCCAAGAATGGAAACGCAGCAATTCGACTATATCGTCGTCGGCGCCGGATCGGCCGGGTCCGTCCTGGCCAACCGGCTCAGCGCCAACGGCAAACACCGCGTCCTCGTCCTGGAGGCCGGCAAGCCAAGCCATCCCTGGTCGATCATCCCGGTCGGCTTCTCCCGCCTCATCGACAACCCCGCCGCCAACTGGTGTTACGAATCCGAGCCGGAAGAGAACACGACGCAACGGCGGATTCCGGTGCCGCGCGGCAAACTTCTCGGCGGCTCCAGCGCGATCAACGGCATGGTCTTCGTCCGCGGCCAAGCGCAGGATTTCGATACCTGGGCGCAGCTCGGCAACCGGGGCTGGAGCTATAACGATGTGCTGCCCTTCTTCCGCGACATGGAAAGCTATTCCGGCGGCGAGGACGAATTCCGCGGCCGCGACGGCGTGCTCAAGGTGACCGACGTGACGGACAAAGGGCCGCTCTACGACGCCCTATTCGCTGCCGCAAAGCAGGTCGGCATCGCCCACAATCCGGACTACAACAGCGGCATGCAGGACGGCATCGGCATGACCCAGATGACCATCAGCAAGGGCCGGCGGATGAGCACCGCGCGTTGCTACCTCGACCCGGCCCGGTCCCGTTCCAATCTGGACATACAGGCGAACGCCCTGACCGAGGCCCTGCTGATCGAGGACAAACGGTGCGTCGGCGTCCGCTATTCTATTGGCGGCTCGACGCGCGAAGCCCGCGCCAATCGGGAAGTGATCGTCAGCGCCGGGGCGATCAATTCGCCGCAACTGCTGGAGCTGTCGGGCATCGGTCAACCGGAACTGCTGCGCGGCCTGGGGATCGAGGTGCGGCATGAATTGGCCGGCGTCGGCGAGAATCTGCGCGACCATTACGCGCCGCGCATGAAATGGCATGCCGTGCCACGGGGGCTGACCTACAACGAAACGGCGCGCGGCCTCGGCCTCGTCGGACAGGTCGTCCGCTATGCCTTCAAACGCGACGGGCTGCTGGGCATGCCGGCCTCGACGATTCGCGCCTATGTCCGCACTCGCGAAGGCCTCGCCTCGCCCGACGCTGGCTTTTCGTTTCAACCCTTCCTCGCAAACGGAACCCGCAAACTGGCGCCCGAACCGGGATTTACCTCGATTCCCCATGCGTTGCGGTCCGAAAGCACGGGCACCATTCATCTCGCGGCCAACGATCCGAACAGACCGCCCTCGATCCGGTTCAATTTTCTATCGGCTGAAATCGACCGCGAGGTCACCGTGGGCGTCATGCGCATCGTGCGCAGGATCATGACCGCCCCGGCGATGGAGGGCATTGTCGGCGAGGAAATTGCGCCCGGCGGCGCCCTGCAATCCGACGACGAACTGCTGGCCCATGTGATGGAAACGGCGGAGACCACCTACCACCCTATCGGCACCTGCAAGATGGGCTCCGACCCGCGAGCCGTCGTCGACGAGCGGCTGCGCGTGCACGGTATCGCAGGCCTGCGGGTCGCCGACGCCTCGATCATGCCGACCTTGACGTCGGGCAACACGAACGCGCCCTCGATCATGATCGGCGAAAAGGCGGCGAGTATGGTCCTGGAGGACGCCGCGTGAACCGCCGCGCGATATAGCTAGGCCGGCGGCGCGACCGACAACCGCCCTTCGACGCCGTGCTTGTCGATCAAGCCCGCGACAAAGCCGGAGGCCTTTGCCTCTTCGACGAATTCTTTCAGGAAGGCGTAGGCGGCATCGTTGCCCTTGTTCACGCCGACGGCCTGCTGCACCGCCGAAAATTGACCGTCGAGCATGCGGGCGCCGGGAACCTTATCGATATCCTTGATCAGACCCGGCCGCAATCCGGCCAACGCGTCGAGCCCCTCGTTGACGAACAGATCGAACGCCCCGCCCAAGCCTTCGGCCGGGACCAACGTTGCGTGTTTGATATTGTTCGCCAGCCACAGCCCATAAGCGCTGCGCGGCGGATGCGCGATGCGTACGCCTTCGCGATCGACCTCTTCGATCGATTGGATCGGCGAATTCGCCGGGACCATATAGGTTGCTTCGATCTCGACATAGGCCGCCGTGAAATCCATCACCTTGGCGCGCTGCGGTTCGGCGCCGATGTTACCGATATCCCAGATGTTCTTGCCTGCAGCGTCCGCGACCTCGCCCGGCGATTTAAATGGGACGAGCTTGCAAGGCACCCCTAATTTCTCGGCAATCGCCGCCGCCATATCGGGCGACACGCCGTCGGGATCGCCGCCCGACGTCTCACCGGTAACAAGCAGGAAGTTCGACATGTTGATTCCGGCGCGCAGTACACCGGTGGGGGCCAATTGGGAAACGACATCTGGAGACATAGGCTGCTCGATCCACTGTGATGAAGGAGCGCAATCCTATGCCGCGTCCCCATGCGCCGCAAGCGAGGGCCGTTTGACATGCCGCTTCCACCTTCCGACAATCCGCGCGCGACACACAAGGGGGATAAAATGCTCGACCTTTCGGAAAAACGCGTCAACGGGCCGGCGATCCGGCTGCACAGCGCCGACAATGTGGTCGTCGCGCGGACCGAAATCCAAACGGGCAACACCTTGGAAGGCTACAACATCGTCGCCCGGAACCTGGTTCCCGCCGGTTACAAGATCGCCATCCGCGACATCGCGGAAGGCGAGCCGGTCCTCAAATACAACACCACGATCGGCTTCGCCTCGGAATTCGTCCCGGCCGGCACGATGGTCCACAACCATAACATCGCCTTCGGCGAATTCGACCGCGACTACGCCTATTCGCGCGACTACAAGCCGCTCGCCAAACTGCCCGAGACGGAGCGCGCAACGTTCCAGGGTTTTATGCGGCCCGACGGACGGGCGGGAACCCGCAACTTCATCGCCGTCGTGTCCACGGTGAACTGTTCGGCAACCGTCGTGCATGAGATCGCCAACCATTTCACTAAAGAGCGGCTCGCCGCCTTTCCCAATGTCGACGGCGTGGCCGCCTTCGCGCACGCGCTCGGCTGCGGCATGGAGATGACCGGCGAGCCGATGGATCTGCTGCAGCGCACCTTGGCCGGCTATATCCGCCACCCCAACGTCGCGGGCGCCCTGGTCATCGGCCTGGGCTGCGAGCGTTGCCAGGTCGGTGGGCTTTTCAGTGCGCAGGATCTGACCGAAGGGCCGCAACTCCGCACCATGGTCATGCAGGAAAGCGGCGGCACGCGGAAATCGATCGAAGCCGGCATCGCCATCGTCGAGGAGATGCTGGTCAAGGCCGACAAATGCCAACGCGAGACCGTCTCCGCGAGCCATATCACGGTGGGGCTGCAATGCGGCGGCTCGGACGGTTTTTCGTCGATCACCGCCAATCCGGCGCTTGGCGCCGCCGTCGACCTTCTGTCGAAACATGGCGGCACCGGCATCCTATCCGAAACGCCGGAGATTTACGGCGTGGAGCACACGCTGACGGCCCGCGCCGCGACACCCGATATCGGCAAGAAGCTAATCGATCGCATCCGCTGGTGGAAAGAGGAGTACGCCATCGGCCGCGACGTGCAGATCAACGGTAAGGTCAGCCCCGGCAACCAGACCGGCGGCCTCGCCAACATCCTGGAGAAATCGCTCGGCTCCTCCATGAAGGGCGGCACGGGGCCGCTGATGGAGGTCTACGAATACGCCGAGCCGGTGACCGAGAAAGGCTTCGTCTTCATGGACTCACCCGGCTTCGATCCCGTTTCCGCGACCGGGCAGATCGCCGGCGGCGCCAATCTCGTGGCCTTTACCACCGGGCGCGGCTCCTGCTTCGGCGCCAAGCCGACTCCGTCGATCAAGCTCGCTACCAACACACCCATATTCGAGCGCATGGAAGAGGACATGGACGTCAATTGCGGCGACATCATCGACGGCACCGCGTCGGTCGAGGAGGTCGGGCAGCGGATCTTCGACTACTTCCTGCACATCGCCTCGGGCGGCGAGACCAAGAGCGAAGCCCTCGATCTCGGCCGCCACGAGTTCATTCCCTGGCAGATCGGGATTGTCGGTTAGCTCTTCGCCGCCATCCCTTCGATCTCGATCAGCATATCGGGCGTAGCGAGCCCGTCGATCACCAGCAGGGTCGAAGCGGGCAAGGTGGCGTCGCCGATCACCTTCTTGCGGGCCGCGCGATAGGCATCGACATGGCGTGGATCGGTCAGGAAGACTGTCAGTTTGACCAAGTCGCCCTTGGCCATCTTGTTCGCGCGCAGGCAGGCGACGACATTTCGAAACGCCTGCTCCGCCTGCTTCTTGATTCCATCCTGCAACTTACCCTTCGCGTCCACGCCGACCTGCCCAGCGATCATCAGGATATCGGAATCACGCGGGATTCTGACGCTATGCGTGTAGGCGCCGACCGGTTTGTGCGAGTTCTTCGGGTTCACGAATTCATTCATCGATTTATACTCCTTTGTTTTCCCTGTTGAATTTTGGCTTTGGCTCAAAATCAGTTTTGTGCGTCTTCCGCAAAACTGTTCTCGGAATCGCGGCCCCTGGCTCGCGAGGTCAGCGTACAGCCGCCATCGACTACGATTGTCTGGCCGGTGATGTAGCGCGCCCAGTCGGAGGCGAGAAACACCACCGCATTGCCGATGTCCCAGCCGGTGCCTTCCACCTCCAGCAGCGAGGATTTTCGGCGGCGGTCGCGCGCATCGTCGCTCATGTCGCCGTCGCGGTTGACCATCGGCGTGAAGACCGGACCGGGCGCGATGCAGTTGACGCGAATGCCGTCCGTCGCGTGATCGACCGCCATCGCGCTGGTCAGCGCCATGACCGCCCCCTTCGAGGTGCTGTAGGCGGTAAGACCGCGCGGCCGCAGCGCGGAGATCGACGAAATGTTGACGATCGACCCGCCGCCGCTCTCGATCATTGCCGGGATGGCGAATTTGCTGATGAGGAACATCGCCTCGACGTTTATCCGCATGACGCGCTGCCAGTTCGCCGCGCTCTCTTCGACGACGGTGGCCGAGCTGCCGATACCGATATTGTTGTCGAGAACGTCGAGACGGCCGAACCGGTCCACCGCCGCCGCGACCATCGCTTCGCACTGATCTTCTTGAGTCAGGTCGCTTCCATGCGACGCCGCTTCGCCGCCTTCCGCTTCGATCATCTCCACCGTTCGCGCGGCGAGCGCCTCATCGCGGTCGACGACGAAGACACGCGCCCCGGCGCGCGCCAGCAGGACCGCCGCCGCCCGGCCATTGCCGATCCCCTCGCCGCGCGCGCCGCCGCCGGCAACGATGGCGGCCTTGCCGTCCAGGCCGAGATTTTGTGTCACGATATCCTCCCCGATGGCGCGTGCGTTTCCGCAAGCTTAAGCGCACGCGGCGGGGATACCAACGTTTGTGAACGATGCCGCGTTTCGGAGCGGCGTCTAGAAGATGAAATCGTCTTCGTGCAGATTGGCGACCTGCACGCCGATCAGGACGACCGATCCGGTGCCGTAATCGATCGTCGTGTCGGATCCGTCGTCGGTCGCGTTAGCCTGGACCGACGCAAAGTCTGTCAACGCGGCCACGGCGGCGAAATCGATCGCATCGTCGGTCGCCGCACCGGCCGCAAAATTGTTTATCGTGTCGTTGTCATCGTTGTCGCGGAAGATGAAACGGTCGTTCCCGGCACCGCCGTCGAGAATATCGTTGTTGTCGCCACCTTGGATCACATCGTCACCGGATGAGCCGGTAATCGTATCCTTTCCGCCGCCGCCATCGATGGTGTCGATGTTCAGCAAAGACGTACCGCTGAAATCGAGCACACTGGCGCTGGTATGGCCTTCGATGACGTTTACGCCCGTCCCGCCGTCGATCTCCTCGACCGTGTTCGCGCCGGAGAATGTCCTGAGTCCAATAGTGTCGTCACCGGCGCTGCCTTCGATCCGGTCCGTACCATTGCCGCCGGAGATCGTATCGTGTCCGTTTCCGGAGCCGGAGAACAGGAACCGGTCATCGCCATCGGCACCGAACAGCACGTCGTTCCCGGTATTGCCGATGATCGTGTCCGCCTGACCGGTGCCGGTAATCGTATCGCTGCCGGCGCCTCCGTCGATCGACGCGATGTTCGTAAGCGTCGTACCGCTGAAATCTAGGACGTTCGCATTGGTGTGGCCGAGGATCGTGTTCGTTCCACTGCCGCCGTCAATCTCTTCTACCGAATTGACGCCGGTGAAGGTTCGCAGCCCAATCACATCATCACCGCTACCGCCCAAAATGCGATCGATGCCATCGCCGCCAGTAAAGGTGTCGAAACCGTCGCCGCTGCCGGACACCAGGAACGCATCGTCGCCCACCCCGCCCGCCAACACATCGTTCGCGCTACCGCCGACAATTGTGTCCGCTCCCGACGATCCGGTTATCGTATCGCCCCCGCCACCGCCTTCTATCGATGCAATATTGAGCAATACGGTATTGCTGAAATCGAAAATACTCTTACCTGAATGGCCTTCGACGACATTCACGCCGAGACCGCCGTCGATTTCCTCAACAGTATTTACACCTGAAAAGATCCGCAGCCCGATCACATCGTCGCCGGCGCTGCCTTCGATCCGGTCGAAACCGGCGCCGCCGGATACGGTATCCTGGCTGTTGCCGCTGCCGGAATACAGGAACAGATCGTCGCCGCCGTTGCCGATCAGCAGGTCGATCCCGCCATTGCCGGTGATCGTGTCATTGCCCTCGCCGCCGACGAGCGTGTCCTTGCCCGAATCGCCGACCAGGGTTTGGTCCAGATTTACGACATCGACGGTGACCGTCGCCGACGCAGTGCCGAGATTGCCGTCGTCGACCGTATATTCGAAGGTCGCCTGACCGTCGAAGCCGGCGCCCGGCGTGAACAGAACGTCGCCATTCACATCCAAGGACGCCGTGCCGTTCACCGCATTCTGCACCGAAGTCAGGGTAAGCGTGTCCAGATCCGCGTCGCTGTCGTTCGATAGAAGCGTCGAAGCGAGGATCGTGACCGATACGTCTTTCGTCGTCGCCGCGTTGTCCGCCACCGCGACCGGATCGTCATTCACGGAGGCGACGTCGACCGTCACCGTCGCCGAGGCCGTGCCCCCGTTACCGTCGCCGATCGTATAGTCGAAGGTCGCGAAGCCGTTGAAGTCGGCGTCCGGTGTAAACAGAACGTCGCCATTCAGATCCAAGGATGCCGTGCCGCTAACCGCGTTCTGCACCGACAGTAAAGTCAGCGGATCGCTGTCCGGATCCGAATCGTTCGACAGCAATGCCGAGGCCAGGATCGTCACCGGCACGTCTTCCGTCGCCACCGCGTTATCCGCCACGGCGACCGGCGGATCGTTCGGCGGATTGACCGAAACCGTCACCGTCGCAGACGACGAACCGCCATTGCCGTCAGAGGCCGTGTACTCGAAGGTTGCCTGCCCGGTGAAACTGGGATCGGGCGTGAAAAGCACATCGCCATTCACGTCGAGCAACGCCGTCCCATCCACCGCGTTCTGCACCGACGTTATCGTCAGCACGTCGCCATCCACATCCGTATCGTTCGTCAGCAAGTCCGCGGCGAAAATCGTTTCCGGCGTATCCACGGTTGCATTCGCGTTGTCGGCGGCGGCCACGGGATCGTCGTTCACCGACGCCACGGCCACGGTCACGGTCGCCGTCGAGGTTCCGCCAAACGTATCGCCGATCGTGTACTCGAACGTCGCATTACCGTTGAAGTCGGCATCCGGCGTGAACGCCACGTCGCCATTTAGGTCGAGCGAAGCCGTCCCGTTTACCGCGTTCTGGACCGACAGCAGGGTCAGCGGATCGCTTTCCGGATCGCTGTCGTTCGACAGCAGCGTCGCGGCCAGAATCGTTTCCGGAACGTCCTCCGTCGCCGTTTCGTTGTCGTCGACGGCCACCGGCGGATCGTTCTCGCCGGTCGCGAGCGCAACGAACCCGTTACTGAATACGGCTTGCTCGAAACCGTCGATGGTATCCGTGCCGTCAGTTCCGTCGGACGCATCTATATCGCTGACGGTGTAGGTTCCATCGCCATTGTCCGTGATCGAATACCCCGCGGTCAGCCCGGCATAGACGGCCTGGTCGAAACCAAGCCCGCCGCTCAACCGGTCATTCTTGGCACCGCCGATGATCACGTCCGAGCCGGACGAACCGATAATCGTATCCTTGCCGCCGCCGCCATCGATCGAATCGATATTCAACAAGGTCGTGTTGCTGAAATCGAACGTCCCCGAGGAAGTATGGCCCTCGATAACATTTACGCCCAAACCACCGTCGATCTCTTCTACGACATTCGCGCCGGTAAAGGTGCGCAGACCGATTACGTCATCGCCGGCGCCGCCTTCTATTCGATCGGTGCCGATGCCGCCGGATACGGTGTCGTGGCCGTTACCTGACCCGAAGAACAGGAAGCGGTCGTCTCCCGCTCCACCGAACTGCTGATCATTCCCCGTGCCACCGATAATGACGTCCGATGCGGAGGACCCGGTGATCGTATCGGCGCCGCCGCCGCCATCGATCGAATCGATATTGAGAATGCTCGTATTACTGAAATCGAGCGAATTCTTGCCGGAGTGGCCTTCGATGACGTTCACGCCGGCGCCGCCGTCGATCTCCTCGACCGTATTCACGCCGGAGAAGGTACGCAGGCCGATCACGTCGTCGCCGGCACCGCCTTCGATCCGATCCACCCCATCGCCGCCGGAGACCGTGTCGTGACTGTTGCCCGACCCGGAATACTGAAACGTATCGTTGCCGCCGTTGCCCAGCAGAAGATCGATGCCGCCATTGCCGATGATGAGGTCGTCGCCTTCGCTACCGTCCAGCGTGTCTTTGCCCGAACCCCCGATCAAGGTGATGCCGGCGGAGGACTCGGCGACGTCGACCGTCACTGTTGCCGAACCGGACCCGCCATTGCCGTCGATCGCGGTGTATTGGAAACTCGCCTCGCCAAAGAACCCGGCGTCCGGCGTGAACAGCACGTCGCCGTTGACGTCCAGCGACACCGTCCCGTTTACGGCGCTCTGAACCGAATCCAAGGCAAGCGTATCGCCTTCGACATCCGTGTCGTTCGACAAGAGGGACGCCGACAGGATTGTCACCGGCACGTCTTCCGTCGTCGCCGCATTGTCGTCGACCGCCACCGGGTCGTCGTTCACCGCCGCGACGGCGACCGTCACCGTCGCCGTATCGGTGCCGCCATTGCCGTCGCTGACCGTATAGTCGAACGTCGCGTCGCCGTTGAAATCCGCATCCGCCGCAAACGCCACGTCGCCGTTCACGTCCAACGTTGCGGTCCCGTTCACCGCGTTCTGCACCGACTG
>CAYLTU010000020.1:8732-20553 GCA_964386465.1 uncultured Rhodospirillaceae bacterium | reverse complement strand
CCGTATAGTCGAACGTCGCGTCGCCATTGAAGTCCGCGTCCGCCGCAAACGCCACGTCGCCGTTCAGGTCCAGCGTCGCAGTCCCATTCACCGCGTTCTGCACCGACTGGATCGTCAGCGACCCGCCATCGATATCGCTGTCGTTCGCCAGCAGCGACGACGCCAGGATCGTCGCCGGCGTATCTTCCGTCGCCGCCGCATTATCGTCGACCGCCACCGGGTCGTCGTTCACCGCCGCAACCGCGACCGTCACCGTCGCCGTGTCGGTGCCGCCGTTGCCGTCGCTGACCGTATAGTCGAACGTCGCGTCGCCATTGAAGTCCGCGTCCGCCGCAAACGCCACATCGCCATTAACGTCCAGCGTGGCCGTCCCGTTCACCGCGTTCTGCACCGACTGAATCGTCAGCGGATCGAGGTCTGGGTCCGAATCGTTCGCCAGAAGCGCGGAAGCGAGAATTGTTACGGGTACGTCTTCCGTCGCGGCGGCATTGTCGTCGACCGCGACAGGATCGCCGTTAAAATTACCGAAGAGAAAATCGTCTTCGGCCAATTCCGATTCGAGGACGCCGTTCAATACCAGCGAATCGCCATTGGCGAAGGCGATCGTCGTATCGGTGCCGTCGTCCGAGGCTAAGCCGAGCAATTCCGCGAAATCGGCGACGTCGGACCGCGCCTGCAGATCGACCTGATCGCCCAGCCCCGCGCCCGCTTCAAGGCCCAGAATGACATCGTCGCCTTCGCTGGCGCCGATGACAAACAGGTCGTCGCCCTCGCCGCCATCCAGCGTATCGTTGCCGCCGGCGCCGGTCAGCGTATCGTCGCCGCGGCCGCCCGACAGAAGGTTGGCCACGGCGTTGCCGAGCAACGAGTCGTCGCCGTCGCCGGAATAGGCGTCCTCGATGATCGTGCCCGTGTCGATCGTCAGCGTGTTGCCGGCCAGCGTGCTGTCGGAGCCGTCGTTGAGGTCGATGAAGCTGCCGGTCGTGATCGCCGCCGCGTTGATGACGTCGGCGCCCGCCGCGTCGGAAAGCGTCTTACGGCCGGCATCGCTGGTGAAACCGCCGAACTCGTCGGTATAGACGTAGAAATCGTCGTCGCTCAGCGCCGTGCCGAACAGATTCAAGGTCCAACTGACCAGCACGCCGGTGTCCTGGGCGACCTGGTCCTGGATTTCGAGCGTCCAGTCACCGGTACCGATTTCGCCCCAATGATGCGTGCTCGACAGGGTGAAATCGATATTGTCCTGGCTGGAACCGTTCGGATCGCTACCCGTGACGCCGGGTCGATTGACCAAAACGCTTTCCGTACCGTCCGGCGAGGTCAGCGTGATTACCAGGTCGCCGATCCAGGTGTGCGTGAGGTCGAGCACGACTTCGACATGTTCGATATCGATGCCACCGCCGATCGTGATGGTGTCGGAAACCGTGCCATTGTCGATGAGTGCGAGGCTCGGCGCACTCGTCCCGCTGACCAGCGACTCATTCGCCGCCGTACTTTGCACCGTCCAGGTTTCGGCCAAACGCACCGCGGCCAGCGTATCGATCAGCCCGAAGCCGAAATCATGGCTGGTGTGCAGGCCGCCGCCATTCCAATTGTGCGCGCCGTTGTATTCCCAGCCCGGGTCGGTCATGTCGGCCTGACGCGCCGTATAGGCGAGGATTTCCTGGACGTCGCGATAGCCGAGCAGCGGGTTCGATTCGAGAATCAGCGCCACCGCGCCGGCGGTGATCGGCGTCGCCGCCGACGTGCCGCCGAAACCGAGTGTATAATCGCCGCTGGCGTACCCGTTCGAGCCGAGTTGGTCGGTCGTCGTGATACCCCGAGTCCCGCCGTTGCTCGGCGAGCCGACAAGAATCGCCGCGCCCGGCGTGCTGTAGGACGCTATGGTGTCCTGGTTCGTGATCGCCGCAACGGCAAACGTCTCGCGCGCATTCTGGAAGCCGTGATAATTGACGTCCTGGCCATCCCCACGGTCGTTGCCGGCGGCCCACAGCATGACGGTTCCCAGGCCGCCGCGACCGTTCGCCGCTGCGTTCTCGATCGCCAGGCCGACACTGTCGAAATTGACGCCATCGAGATCGTCGAAGAAGAACCCGTTATAGCCCCAACTGTTGTTGGAGACGTCCAGCTCCGTCGCATGCCGGTTGTATATATCGGCGTATTCGGCTTCCGTCGGCGTACTGGGGAAGATCCGGAAGGCGGTAACCGACGCATCGAACGCGACACCGACTGCACCGCTGCCGTTGTTCTCGGCCGCGATAAGGCCGGCGACGGCCGTGCCGTGCGGATCCGACGCCGTCGGAAACGGATCGGAATCATTGTCGCTATAGTCGAACTGGCCCGAGAAGTTGTAGTTGTCGTCCAGATCGTGATGGGTGTACTGGACACCGTCATCGACGACGCCGACGCGGATACCCGTACCCGTATAGTCGTCCCAAACCTTCGTGACGTTGATATCGAGACCGGGTACGCCGCTGAACTGCCCGGTATTGAGCAGATGCCATTGTTCGTTGTCGAACAGATCGTCCAGTGGCGTGAAGGCCAGCGACAGGGTGGGATCGGTATCGCCGCCGCTATCGGTCTTCCATGCCGTGCGCGGGCCCGCGTAGGGTTCGGGCGCTTCCGCGGACGCGACGTCCGCGTCGAAGGAACGCGCCTGGCCGTCCCGGTCGAATTGCCTCCCTTGCCCACGTTCCGGGCCGGCGTCGCTTGTATCCTGCCGGACGAATCCGCGCGCACCGGCGTCGTCGCCATCTTCCCGGCGCGAAAGAATTCGCTCCGGTTGCGCCGCGTCCGACGATGTTTCGCCGGAACCCGCCTGTTGTTCCACTGAGGCCAATTCCGCTTCCGGCCCGGCCTCGAACAGGAACCGGCCCGGGGCGCTCGCATACCACGGATTCAGGTCGGGGACGGACCAACTGAATTCGGCGCGCGGAAGCGCGGACGGCGAATTACCGTCGGTCGCGTCCGAAACGAATTTCGGGTCTAGAGCGCTGGGTGGCGTCTCTTCGCGTTCGTCCATACCTTGGTGCCGGTCGTCATGATTGCGGTTTAAGCCTGCTCTACCAAATACGACCACCTACCCTGCAGCCGCAGAATACCAGAAAACTCGCCCAAATTCCACCAATCGACGGAATTACCGGCGACGGTAAACGGGCCGCGTGATCGCCTACTTGGACTGACGCATAAAAATGCAGCAGCGTCGCCGATAATGGGCCATTTCCCATTCGATTGCCGTGACAACCATCACACCACAACAAGGTTAAGATTCGGTGTTTACGCTGCTTTTCCGAACCAGATTCCGGGGCGGAATGCCGTCAACCCCACGAAAAGCGCAAATGCCAGCCCGGCATAGTGAAATACCGTCTGAAATGCCGGCAGGAACCCGGCCGAGGGCGCGGCGCTGGCGAACAATCCGGCGAGAACCGCGGCGCCGGTCACGATGCCGGCGCTGCGCGTCACCATGCCGAGGCTTCCCGCAACACCGCGATCCCCGCGCGACAAGGTTCCGGTGACGATGTGCATGTAGGCGACGTGAAACAGGCCGAGACCCAGGCCGTGCAGGATGAGCGAGGCGATCAGAATGTGAATCGTACTCTCCTTGCTCCAGCCCGAGATCGCAAACAGGCCGCCGGTGAGAAGCAAGGCGCCCGCCAGTGCGACCCGCCGCGACCCGATCCGTCCAATCGCCCATCCGCCCGGCGGTCCGGCCAACGCGACGCCGAGCGGCGCGCAACCCAGTACGATGCCGCCGAGCCAGATCGGATATTCCACCGCGCGGATCAGGAAATACGGCACCAGCAGCATGACCGAGAAACCGACCAGGTTGGTCACGAAGTTGGCCAGATTGAGAATCGAGAATTCCAGATCGCGGAAGATATCGAGCCGGATGATCGGCTCCACGAAGCGGGATTCCTGATAGACGAAACCGATGAAACCGAGCGCCGACACGGCGGCCAGCGCGACGACGATGATGGTTTCCGACCCGGCGCTTTGCGCCTGGTTCAAGGTGAGCAGCAGCGTGCTGAGCGCCAAGGCCAGCAGAAACGCGCCGACGAGATCGAACGGCTTGCTGATCGTCGCCTGTGCCGGACTCGGGATCAAAAAGGTCGCAATCAGCGCGATCAGGGATATCGGCGCGCGGAACCAGAACACCGCCGACCACCCCCAGGCCTCGACCATCACGCCGCCCAGAGACGGGCCGATAACCGAGCCGAGACCGAACAGCGCGGTATAGATGCCGAGCGCTTTCGCCCGCTGCTCTTCCGGGTAGCATGCCGTCGCCAGCGCCGGGCTGCAGCTGATCACCAGGGCGGCGCCGACACCCTGACAGAAGCGGAAGAACAACAGCCAGCCGAACTCGGTCGCGCTGCCGCAGAGCGCGAAGGCGATCACGCTGACCGCGAGCCCGATACGGAAGATCCGCCGGTGCCCGAACAGGTCGCCCAGCTTGCCGAAGACCAGCATCAGGCTGGAATAGGTCAGCACATAGCAAATCACGACCCACTGGATCGAATCGATCGAGATTTCAAAATACCGGGTGATGTCCGGAAACGCGATATTGACCGAGGAGTCGAGCGGCACGATCAGGGTGCCCAGCCCGACGGCGACGATCGCGACGAACGGATTGGCGAGGGGCTTCGGCAAGGCGCGGGATCCGTTTGGAAAGACAGTCTCTAGTGGACACAATAGGCCCTACCCACGCTCCAAGGCGACCCATTGAATTCACCGCACGTCCGGCAGCGACGCGACGATGCGGCGGACCGTATCGTCGACCAGCGAAATCATCGCGTCACCGTCGCCATGCAGGCGCGACGCCCTGGCGACGGCAAACGGCGCGGAGAGCGGCGATAGCGGCACTCCGCCGTCCGAGCGGTCGGCATTGTGGCGGCCCTTCCACAGCAACCGCTCGCGGCGCAGCATGACGATTTCGAGGTCCAGGTTCTTGCGCGACCAGACCAGCGCAAAATCTTCGTTCGACTGCCAGATCTTCGCTTCGACCAGGACGGGGCAACGGACGGCGCGGGTCAGGATGGCGCGGTCGGGCTCGTGGCGAAGGTTGATCGCCAGCTTGCGCACTTCCCGCCGCCGCACCCGGGGGCCGACGACGTTGGGCAGCTTGGTCACGAGGTGGCGATACAGGGCCGCCTCGACGGCGCGGCGCAACCCGGGTGTCGCCTGGCCGGCAACCGGCATGACGACCGCGCAGCCCGGCGTCGGCCGATAGAATTCCCGTCCGACATGCATGGCGACGGAACGTTCCAGCATCGGCACCGCCTGGGATTGCGCCCGGTATTCGGTGTAGCGTGTCGGCCCGCAGGCCGCGACGAAGAGCAGCGCGGTTGCCGCGAGCACACCGAACCTGCGCATCTGCCTTTTCATGCCTTCCCTCCGGTCCGGCAAGCGCGGCGCGACGCCGGCGTCAGGTCGATCCGGCCCGCGATCGGGCGGCCGTCCGCTCGCACGCCTTCGACGAAGACTTGGTTCCGCAGCAGGACATAGCGGGCCCGGATTGTCTTGCGCTTCGCATAATCCGCGCCGACGATCTGCTGCAGACCGCCGAGCAGGAGCGCATCGACGTTGCGCGGAAAAATCCGCACCGCCGCGCTTTGCCGCGGCAGGCTATGCCGGTCGCGAATGCGCCGCAGTTCGCGCGCTTCCGCCTGCGACGCGCTGGCGTCGTGCTGGCGCATGAAACCGCTATAGGCGTCGAGATTGGGACGCCAGGGTGCGCCCGGCGGGCTCGCGGCGATATACAGCCGGTCCTCGCCGGCGAGCACCGCGACGCGTAAACCGAAACAGTCGTTGAAACGGCGGTAAAGCCGGGTCTGTCCGGACAGTGAGTCCGGCCAGGCGATCTCGATCGCCGGGCCCGATCCGTGCTCCAGCTTGCGCAGCAAGGTGCGCCCTTCGCTCACCGCCGCGGCGTCCGGCGCGACGGTCTTGGGCGCGGGCCGTGGTTTTTCGGGCGGCGCGACAGGTTGGCGAACCGGTTGCGGCTTGACGCGCAGCTCAGGCGGCTTGAGCGCCGGCGGGACCGGTTTCAGATAGGGCCGCGGCGGCGCGGCGGCCGGTTTCGGCTTCACCGGAGCAACCGGTTTGAGCGGTTTTACGGCAATTTTCTTCGGCGGCGGCGCTTTCGGCGCGAGCGGCGGCGCTTTCGGTGCCGGCGGCGGCGGCAGGTGCACCGCAGCGGCCATGGCGGGCCGCGGCGCGGCCGTCCTGATCGCTTCGGGCTTCGGCAGCTCGCGCCGTGGGGGTTTCGATTCCTCGCGTTGCGGCTCGGCCACGGGCTGCTGCGGCCAGATCAGCGCCAGAATGACGCCGGCCGACAGGGCGATCGACAGAATTTGCGGGAGCCGCCGCATCGTCTACCGGCTCAGGCGGCGGACGTAGAACAGTTCCATCTCTTCGGCGAGGGTGAAGAGTTCGCGGCGGCGCTGTTCCGGCGACATCAGCTTTTCCTTCACCGCCACGCCGGCGGCGCGCGGCGCGTCGATACCCAGCACCTCGGCACGGCGCTGCGCCACGGCCGGATCGAGTTTCGGCGCCGGCGCGGCGGCAACCGGTTTCGGCGGCGCGATCCTGGACTGCGAGGCCACCTGCTTCTTCGGCGCCGGATGGGCCGGCTTGATCTCCGGTTTCGACGCCGGTGATTCGGATACCGGCGGCTTGGGCGCCGCGTCCGCGGCCTGCCGCACCGGCTTCGAGGTCGGCGCGACCTTTTCGACGACTTTTTCCGCGCCGTCGCGGGCCAGCCCGACCGTCTCATAGGCGCGGTCGGCCAGCGCATGCAAATCGGCGCGGTCGGGGTTGAACAGGAAGAATAGCGCCGCGACGACGGCGAGGTTGAACAGTACGAACTTCATCTCGTGTCTCCTCTCAGCTTTGCGTGTCGCCGCGCCGCGCATGGGTGACCAGCAGCAGGGCGCGCAACAGGGCCGAAATCGGCAACCCGACCACGGTGGTCATGAAGGCGAGGCTGAAATTGGCGGTCAGCGTCTTGATCACGCCGTGCACCGTCTCCGGCGTCAGCGTCGCCTCGGCCAGGCTGCCGATGCCGAGGCTGATACCGAACAGGGTGTAGGTGAGCGCGAGGGTGGTCACGCCGTTGGCGGCCTGCACGCCGGCCTCCAGCCAGGTGCGCCGGACAAGGTCCGATGTTCGGCGGTCGTTCAGCTTCACCCAGGCCAGCACGGCGGTAAAGATCAGGCCGCCCAGCAGCGTGACGAAGGTGATGCCGAGCACGTCCCGCGCCCAGGACGCGACGTCGACCGTACTGGCCGCCGTCGTGCCGACGGTGATCGCCAGCGCCAGGACGAGGCCGCCGAGCATATAGCTCGCCGCCCGCGATCCGGCGCCGAAGGCCTGCGCGATCGCCCGCATGTCAGCGCCGCCCCAGCCTGGTGTTCATCAGGCTGTGCGTCGAGACGCCAATCTGTTCCAGCCAGTGGTCGAGCACGCCGCGGTTCGACTCGGTCGAGGCGTGCACCAGGAAGGTCAGATCGTAATTGTCGAACGCCTTGCGCACGCGCGGGGTGTTCTTGCCGGAAAGGCTCTTGTCGCGCAGCACCATGCGTTCGAGATCGATCAGCCTTGAGCGCGAGACCCGCGTCTTGGACTGCCGCTCGGCCGGCTGGAGCGCCTGGTCGAGATAGGCGTCGAGCACGATCGCCCGCTCGCGTTCCAGATTCTCGAGCGTGCCGGCATTCGCGGCGGCGGCGCCCAGCGCGCAGCAGATCGCGGTCAACAAAAGGGGTTTCAGTGTCTTCATCGGTCGGACTCCCTATCGGGTTACGAAGAAATCGATCGCGGCGTTGACGCTCGCTTCCTGGGCCGGCGACCCGTAGTCCGCCTCTTCGGCGACGACGGCGTCGGACAGGGCCATGGCGTCCAGCGCGATCAGCTTTGCCATGTAGCCGAGCACCGTCTCCTCCTGGTCGAGCAGCGCGATGTCGGCTTCGGACTCTGTGATGATCTGGCGCAGATAGTCCTGCTTGCTGACGGCCTTGCCGTCGATCTCCGGGCGGCGGTTCATCGGATGGGATTCGATGGCCGCGACCAGCCGTTCGATCGAGGCGACGTTCTTGGCGTATTCCTGCGAATACTTGCTTTCCGTCATCGCGGCGTTGCCGAACAGCTTCATGTCGACCGCGCCGATCGAGGACTGGAAGCGTTTCTGCGCCGCCTGCTGCTTGTCGATCAGCTTGGCGTGCTGCGGCGTCATCGCGGCCGCCTTGCGGCCCAACTTGTCGAGCATCTTGCCGTACAGCCTGATCTTGGTGTCGGCCTGGCGGCGTCGCAGATCCTGGGTCCGCGCGACCAGCTCCAGATAGGCGCGCTTCTCGGCCAGGAACTGGTGCCGCAGTTCGACCTTGAGCTCGCCTTGGGCGCCTTCGATGGCGGATTGCAGATCCTGCAGGGTTTGCGTCTTGAGGCCGGTCAGTTCGCGATTGTCCGCGATGGCCAGCGCCAGCGCCGATTTGGCGAAATCGTGATCGATCGCCTTCTTGAGGTAGTTCGCCGGCAACTTGATGAGCCGCTCGCTGACCACCGGGTTCCAGCTCTCGCCGTCGACCGCGGCCCAGGCCGGCGCCGCGAGCACGAGCGTTCCGGCCAGGATAAGCGGCGCAAAGGCGCGCAAGTTTGGATTGTTTCGCATGGGGTCTCTCCTGTCGCTCGTGTCCTGATCGTGAAATTCAGAATCATCACACTAGGGGCCGCTAGTTGCGGCGCCAGTAGTCGATCCGCAGCACCTCGTCCTTCAGCTCGTCATTGACGTTGAGCATCGCGAAGCTGCCCTTGAGGTCGCGCTGGCCGAGCAGCAGTTCCATCGTTTCGGTGAAGGACGAACCGTCGGCGTAGTACAGATCGTTCTCGGGAAAGGCCTGGCGGAAGCGGGCGAGGTTCGCGCGCGCCTTGTCCATGTCGCCCGCCTTGAAATAGTTCTGCACGCTCAGCGCGTAGGCGCGCATGCGCTCGTCGACGGCCACGCCGCGCCCTTCGGCGCCGAGCTCCGATTCGCATTTCTCGAGCAGCTGCGCGCTCGCCAGGTAGCGGCCGCGCGATCCGTCGGCGCGCGCCTGCTCGTCCAGGGCGACCGCCTCGTCGCGGCAGGCGCGATAGGTCCGCATGGCGGAAATCTCGTTGAAGCGCGCCTCGCGAAAGCCGATCCCCTCGTAGGAGGTCGTGGCGCCGTCCGTCACGCACGCCGCAAGGCCGAAAACCGCCAGCGCCAGGGCGCCCGAGCGCGTTGCCAGCCGGCGCATGGTCTTCTTGCAAGTCATGGTTCGCGTCCTTTCCTGATTGTCTGACCGGGCTATGAAAGGGCGAGGGCCGGATATTTGTTGCCGCCGATCGAAAGCCGTGCTCAAACCGCGGTCGAGACCGCCCAACGGAGCCGAATATGTCGAAGATCGAAACCGTCGAAGAGCTGGAGGCCCTCTACGGCCTCCCCAGTGAAAATTCACTGGTCAAGGAAGTCGCCCGCATCACGCCGCAATACCGCGCCCTGATAGAGGCCTCGCCCTTCGTGGCGCTGGCGACCAGCGGGCCCGAGGGCCTCGACTGCTCGCCGCGCGGCGATCTGGAGGGCTTCGTGCGGGTGCATGACGACCGCACCCTGATGATGCCCGACCGGCGCGGCAACAACCGCACCGACTCGCTGCGCAACATCGTCCGCGACCCGCGCATCGCCTTGCTGTTCCTGATCCCCGGGTCCGGCACCACGCTCAGGATCAACGGCACCGCGCATCTGGAAACCGGCCCGGACCTGCTGGCCAGCTTCGCGGTCGGCGAGAAAGCGCCCCGCTCGGTCATCGTGATGACGGTGGAAGCCGTCTATTTCCAATGCGCCCGCGCCATCGTCCGCTCCGACCTATGGAACCCGGAGAAGCATGTCGATCCGAAGGACCTGCCGACACCGGGCCAGATACTGGCCGACCTCACGGAGAACCGGATCGGCGGGAAAGCGTATGACGACGCCTGGACGCCACGCGCGAAGGAAACGCTGTGGTGATGCAGGGGGTTGATTGCGATTAAGCGTTCCGGCCCGCTTGATTTACATCTACCGGTTTCGGTGAACTTCTTGAATTTACGGTGTTATTACCATGTCGGCCTGACGCGGGGCGGAGCATACCTTTGGTTCGTCAGTCTCATAACCCGAAGGTCGTTGGTTTAAATTCTAACCCCACAACCAATCAATTCAATGCCTTAGCGCACATCCCCGCTAAGGCATTCGTCGTTCCGGTAGCATGGTGGAAGCAGATGCGGCGCAAATCAGCGTATAGCACAGCCCGATGCCACGTCCGCTTTAATGCTGTTTACGTCTACAATTGACCCAAACTCGAATGACCCGAAGGAGACATTCCCTGCCATATGGAAAAAGCCACTCTATTCGCCCTGGTGTCAACATGCTCATCTTCGAGGACGTTGTGGGCTATTTGGAGAAAGAGTGGATGCAGGTCGCTATTGGACCTTTCCGCGCACGACGAAGGCAATGCCGAGCCAAACTAGACACCTGAGGGACATCGCGCCGACGGTACGGGTCTCATATGCTCCTCCCATCAGGATATGGATGCCGAAGGCGATGAAAACCGCAATCGTCAGAACCGCGACGGCAAATGCCAGCGGAGTGATCCAAGAACGCCACAGTGCCAACCCGACGGCTCCTACGATATAAACGAACCCGGCCAGAAAGTTGAACCAGACAACGAATGGCAAGTAGTTTCCTGCTGCCTCGCGTCCTGCACCGTCGATAAACAGAACTTCGCCACCTGATTTGAGGGTCAAAAGACCGAATAACCCTGCGAGTACAGCAAGGGCGATGGCCCAACGTGGCCGTATTCTTTGGTCAATCATTTTCTGCGGGGACTCCTTGTTAGGAACGGTACAAATATTTTGCACTTCTAAAATTGAGCAGGAACTCCAACATTGATTTCAGTCAATTCATGATTTTGTGCCGTGCCTCTGACTGGAATGACCGCTTATGGCCGAGGCTGTTGAAAAGCGAACTCGCGGCGCTCGCGGATGAGTTCCGCTATACTCTCAACATGCGACATGCGGGCCGCGACGCCGGCTTTCAGAGCGGATTCGCGGCGCAAATGCACCATTTGCATTCCTAAACGTTGAAGGATAGCGCTAAATGCCATCTTCCGAAAACACACCCCGAGACGTGCCCCGGACCGTCGAATGCACCGTCATCGGCACAATTCGCACGCCGTATAAACGGCTATCGGACTGCCCCAAGACCGTGCACGACAATCCCGCTCTCTGCACCCTGGTCCTCGATCACGCTTTTGCCGACGGGCTGTTCGGCCTGGAACATGAAAGCCATGTGCTGGTTCTTTATTGGCTGGATCAGGCGCGCCGCGACTGGCTGCGCAGGCCCGCGCGGCCCGATCGCGAGGAATTGGGCGTATTCGCGCTCCGGACACCCAATCGCCCAAACCCGATTGCCGCCACGGTCGCACCCGTCGTCCGGGTTGAGGGTAATTGCGTCGAGGTGCGCGGGCTCGATTGCCTCGACGGCACGCCGTTGCTCGACATCAAGCGCGCAATCTTTTTCGATGCGGGTTAACGAAGGCGAACGAAGAAGCAATCAGGGCCGCGTCATGCATTGCCGCATTCGCTTCACCGTGCGGGAAGAAGTCCCGGCGCCGCTTACTGATTTTCGTTGAAATATGGCATTGCGATATCTGACCCCGAATTTCCGGAACTCCCGGTCCGGCACCGGGTCGCCGCTTCGGCCGAATCGGCTAGTGCGCAACCTCGGATATGATGTCTTCCAGCTTGCCGCTCGGCGACCGGGGGATCGAGTCGA
>CAYLTU010000020.1:0-8632 GCA_964386465.1 uncultured Rhodospirillaceae bacterium | reverse complement strand
ACCTCGGATATGATGTCTTCCAGCTTGCCGCTCGGCGACCGGGGGATCGAGTCGACATAATCCAGATGGACTTCGAAATCGGGTCCCAACGCGTTGACCATGGCGTGGCGCGCCTGCGTCTCTTCCGCTGGCGTCAGCGGACGGTCGACAACCATTCTCAGTCTGATGGCGAGGTCCGCGGTTTGTAGCAGCTGGAACTGACGCAGCGGTTCGAGCTTGTCCAAGCCGGAGTGGTTCAACGCAGGCCAGACCCTGCCGCCGGACGGCGCGGTGAGCATGTTGCGGACGCGGCCATGGATCCGTTGAATGACGGGCAGTCCCCGACCGCTCGCGCACGGCGGGCCGACCTCGGCATAGTCGCCGATGGAATAGCGGATCAATGGCGTCGAGAAATTATGCAGCGACGTCACGACGACCCGCCCGACCTCGCCGGGACCGCAGGGGCGGTCGTCGTCGTCCAGGATTTCGACGAGGACATTTTCCGACTGGACCAGGTAATGGTCGTGTTCCGGGCAGTCCAGCGCGATAAAACCGAGTTCCTCCGCGCCGTAGATATCAACCAGCCGTGCGTCCCAAGAATCGGTGCATTGTTGCCGTAGCGCGTCGGAAACAATCTCGCCATAGGTCGACGCCTCGCGCAACCGTGACGGCTTGACGCCGGTTTCCTCGCTCCGCTCGATCATTGCCCTCAGGTAGTTCGGATAGGTCATCAGGTAATCGGGGTCTTCCCGCGCGAGCCACTCAAGCGCCGCGTCGACCGAGTCCGTAAGATCAAAGAATACCATCGGGCCGGAAGGGTGATGCAGCGCCCAGCGCGCGGTCCCCCCGGCCTTGACCTTGTCCATGGTGCCGCCGCCCTGCAGCCCGACTGACGCCAGTTTGCCGCGGAAATCACGCCGGCGCCAAAAGTGATCGCGTAACACGAAGGCGGCATGCAGCTGTTGCGTCACCGAATTCTTCTGCACGCTGATCGGCTCGCCGGTCGACCCGGAGGTGTGCGCGACGTATGAGGCGTCGTGACCTTGCAACGGCCGGCAGGTATTGAGGGAGTCGCCGGCTTTGCGGATATCGTCCCGTTCGAGCAGCGGAATTCGGCGCCACTCGCCCATGGTCAGCGGACTTCGCTGCTCCTGGAAGCCCGCCAGCCGGTCGCGGTAGAATGGCACGCTTCCCGCCGCATAGGTCACGAGTTCGGTCGCTTGCCGAAGCTGCCATCGCGCCAACGCCTCCGGCGACCACCATTGCGACATTTCGAGCTGGGCGAGAACGGCGAATATTGACGACGAACGCTCGCCCGGCATCGCCGGCCAGACGATCCCCGGCATCGCGGACGATGGTACCGGCGCATAGAAGGACGTGTCGGCCGATTGCCTCATCCTGGCGCCGTCTCGGTCATGTCTCGTCCCCAAATTCGCGCGATGAATCCGCTCGAACAACAGCCGGGTACGGCAAAACTGTCAAGACGGAATTACGGGATTACGGTGACAGTGCATTAACTGAGGCCTGGTGGGGTAAACCAGGATTCCGACCCCTACGGCGTCAGCCGGTGCGACACCGTGAACACGGAGAAGCCGTGCCGGGCGATCCTGGCCGGGATGGCGCGCCAGCGCTCGATCGGAAGTTCGCGGGGGACGGGACGGTGCGCCGCGGGGACGGGCCGGTTCAGGTCCGTCGCGGCGAGCAGGTGGAACTGGAGGCGCAGCGGCGCCCGCGCGCGAGGCGGCTTGACCGCGAGCGACGTCCATTCGCCCCGTTCCAGCCGCTGGTTGCGCAGGAAGACCTTGGTGCGGACCGCCGGAGCGCCACGCCTTGCGCGCGCCGCCAGCACCGTGAGGTCGACCGCCGGGCCCTTGTTGGTGATCCGGTAGGCGAGGCCGCACAGGCCGCGCAGGGCGGTCTCCGCGAACTGGCCGGTGTTGGCGACCGAACTCTCGACGATACGGGGCCTGGCCGCCTCGAAATGAACCGCGGCGCAGCTCTTGCCGGGCGGCGCGCGGGTCTCCACGAGGGTCGTCACCAGGTGGGGCATCGGCGCTGCCGGCGGCGGCGGTGGTTTGACGGCGGGCGCCGCGACCGCGACGCGCGTCGCCACCGGTTGCGCCGGCGCCGAGGCGACGGGCTTGCGATCGCGATCCATCAGCCACCAGCCCGCCACGGCGGCGGCGAGCAGAACTGCGGATATCGTGAACAGGGGAGCGGCGCCGCGGCCCGGCTTGGACGCAGCCGCCGCGACATGCGCGGGAACCGTTTTCTCGGGCGTGTCGAGCCCCAATATCCGAAAGGCCTGCGCCACCGTGGCGACCGGTGCGAGCGCCACGCCGCCGGCGGCCGTCGCATCGTTATCCTGCGGGACCAGTACCGTCGTCGCGACGCCGCCCGCCACCAGGTCGTTCACCAGCGGTTCGGCCAGCATCAGCTTTTCCGGTACCGCCTCGACGGACAATACGTTCAAATCCCGGTCGACCTCGCCGGTCGTCAGGACCGCGATATCGGCCCCTTCGCCGCCAAGCCGTCCGCTTTCGTTCAGGGCGTGCGCCAGGAACACGCCGAACTGCCAGCTGAGCCCTTCCGAGATACGGCCGGATACGTCGAGCCGGTAGGCCGGGTGTCCGAAATAGCGTTCGATGACACCCGTCGGCGACCGGACGAAGGCTTCGTAGGCCGGGCTCACCGGCAACGCCACGGCTTTGCCGTCGAGACAGATGACCGATTTGACGCCCGGATCCTCCGCCGTGATTCGCTGGACCTCGACGGGCCCGTCCGTTGTCAGGATGAAGACGCGGATCGCCGTCACCGCAGGAACACCTCCGCGTGTCCGTCGCGCAGCGCCTCGACCAGCGGCGAGTGCAGGTCGGCCAGGATCTGGATCGCCCCGTCGTGGGCCACCGGCAGGCGATGCTTCTCGCACGGCCGTCCGGGGCGGCAGACATAGATCAGCTCCGGCGGCACGGCGTCCTCGTCGGCCAGTTCGATGACGATATAGACCTGGGTCGGTTCCGCCCGCGACGGCCGCAGGGCGATGCGGTAGAGGTCGCCGTCGCGCCGCGCGACCGGTCCGCTGCTGGCGGCGGCCGCCCGCGGGAAACGATAGGTCGCGATCCGTTCGAGCAGGCGCAGCAGATCGGCTTCGAGCGCGCCGTCCGAGGCCAAGGCCTCGGCGAGTTCCGGCGCCATCGGCCGTTCGGGATCGCTGGCGAAGGCGTAAAGGTCGGAGAAACCGGCGCGCCGCGGCTCCACCACCGGTTCCGTCGCCGCATCGATCATGTCCAACGCCTCGAACATGCGGGCCGCCGCCTCTTGTTGCCGTCGATCAAGGCTACTCCAACCGGGTATCATATGTCTGCTCCGTACAACGAATGAAACTGGCGAAGGAACACGGTCCGGTCCGCCTCGAATTGATTCCGCCACGCCGCGTCGCCGTCCTTGGCCCGGGCCAGGGACTGGCCGAAGCCCGCGAGGCGGGCGCGCAATTTGAACAGCGGATCTTCGCCGCCGGCGAAACCTTCGGCGGCCGGCCCGTCGCCGAGATCCCGGTCGCGGAATCCGGTCCGGGTAAAGCCGCCGAACGCCGCCTTCGCCTCCGCGACGAAACTCTGCAGCGGTTCGGTCAAGCTGTCCGTCGCGGCGAACAATGTCGCGAAACGGGCCGCGACGCCGTGCTGCGCCAACGGCACGACATTGCCGCCGCAGGATTCGGCCGCGGCAAAATGGGCCGCGAGGGGACTGTAATCGAGCTCCGGCCGCAGCCGCAGCAAGACGGTGATGGCTTCGGCCCGGCCCGCCTCCGCCAGCGCGTGAAAGCTCGCCAGCAGAAGGCGTTCCACATGGTCCGTCAGCGCCGCGAAACGGTCCCGGCAGCTTTGGTAATCCTGCCCGATGCTGTCGTCGATCAGCGCCACGAATTCCGCAGGCGCCAACCGCCGCCGCAGCCCTTGCGTGATCCGGGCCTGGGCCGCGCCGAAAACCTCGCAGCGCAGCAGCGAGAGCGGCAACCGGTCCGCGAAATCGCTCGACTCCACGAGCAGTTCGAGCGCGCGGGCTTCCGTCTTGGTCAGGAAGCGCACCGCGTCGCACGGCGGGGCCGCGAGCATTCCGAGCGGATTGTCGCTGTCTTCCAGCACCTCCAGGCCCGTTTCCAGTTCGTGCGGATCGACCTCGCCGGCCGCGCGGTCGGCGCCCAGCACCCGGACGTTTTCCAGATTGTCATGTTCGCGCGCCGCGGCCAGGGCCTGGATGAACCGCAGGAATGCAAGGTAGACGGCGCGGTAGGTCTTGAAGTCCGCGCCCTCGTCGCCGTCGGATTCCCGCAGCCAGAATTCCAGGACGATCTCGTCGTCGACCGCTTCGGGCGACGCATCGGCGGCGCCGTCGAGAAACGCGATCAGGCGGCGGAACTTGCGCTGGCTCTGCGCGCTGGACATATGGTCCTTCAGATAGGCGTAGACCTGCGAGGCCAGATCCTTGGCGGCGGCGCTCACCTGCTTCGCCGTCGCGTTCCGCGCGCGGATGGACGCGACGGCATCGTCTACCGCGCGGTAGCCGATCGACGTGACGAGAAACTCCAGCAGCGCCGAGAGGAACGGCATCCGGCTGAAAGTGACGGTGAATTCGCCGTCGCCGTAACCGAGTTTCAGTCCGGTCTTTACTGCCTCGACGCCAGGCGTCGCGAGGAGATTTCTTTCGGCGTAGGAACGGAAAGCGGCGGCGCGCGCCGGGCCGCTGCCCCAGAAGAACGCCTCGTATCCGCCGGCACAGCTATCCGCGGCGCGGATCAGATGGCACAGTTCCAGCAAGGGCGGCGCGTAGACACGGCAGACGACCGTGCGCACGAGGTCGCGGCAAAGCGCGTCGGAGAATTTCGCAACGCCTTCCATTTCCGCGTCCGCGACGATGCGGAAGACATTGGCCAGTTCCGCGCTCTTGTCGGCTTCCAGCAGCATGCGTTCGGCAATGGCGGCGCACAAATCTATATCCTCCTGCCCTGTGCCAGACGGGTCCGGTAATGCCGTTGCAGTTTGCGGACCTTCGAGACGTAATTGGCGGTCGCCGGGAGAACCCGCGCATTCGGCCAGACGCCGACGCGGGAACCGCCATTGTAGTAGGACAGCGCCAGATCGACCCGCCCGCGATAAGTCTTCACCAACCGGCCGAGGAAATGCAAGCCGAGCCGGACGTTGAGGCGCGGGTCCCACAGCCGATCGGCGCGGATTCCGTATTCCGATTTCGCCGTCGCCGGCATGATCTGCATGACGCCGCGCGCGCCCTTGTGGCTTTCCGCCTTGGGATCGAAGTTCGATTCCGCGTGGGCGACGGCCAGCGCCAGCGAGACCGGAACGCCCATATTGACGGCCTCGCGCGCCACCAGCTCCTTCACCGACGCCTTGTCCATTTTGTGCCGCGCGGCGACGTCCGTAGTGCAACTAGTGACGGCAAAGGCGGTCGCGATCACCAGAATGGCGCCGAGACACCGGGCATTGATATTGCGCAACACCGGTCAGCCTTTCCGCGCGCGATAGGGAAAGTCGTCCAGGGTCCGGCCGGCGCGGCGCGCGCGCAGGGCGATCGTATCGTCGAAATCGTCGAGCCGCGGCCGATGCCTGGAAGGCCGGGCGGCCAGGGCCCGCGCCGTCGCGCGGGCGTCCGCGTCGAAGCGGCGCGCCCAAATCCGTACGGCGGCGGCGAAACCCGTGCCGTCCGCGCGGCCGCCATACTGGGCCATCGCGCGGTCCAACCGCGCGGGATATCGGGTGGTCGCGTCCCGGAGCCTTGCGATCGCGGACCGGATGCCCGCGCGGGTCCTCCAGCGGTTCGAACCGGCGTCGACCGTCGCCACCGCGAGCGCCAGCGACGGCGACACGCCCGCATGCAGCGCTTCCGCGATCACGTCGCGTTCCCTGTCCGCAGGCATGGCGCCGCGCGCGACACCCGCATGAAAGACGAAAAGCACCGCCATGAGCGCCGCGGCTTGCAGGGCCCAATCGAACAGAACCGTATTGTCGCGCTTCATCGCGATTCCCCCTTTAAAACGCGTAGCCACTCGGCGTTGAGCGTCGAGACGACGAGCCGGTCGGACGTGAATTTTTCGCGCGCGGCCATTGCCTCACCGAGAGGTAATCCGGGATCGATGGCGAGAATGAGGCGGCCGCTTGCTCTTATTGTGGCCGGATCGACGGGCTTGAGTTGCGGATCGAGATAGCGGCCCTCGTAGTAGACAACCACGGTATCCCGGCTCTCGACATCGATGGCGCTCGCCGGTTTCGAGGACGGGGCGAGAATCGCCGCGGCGACGGCCTTGCCGGATTGCGGCGCGGCGCCCATCGAAATGATGGTCAGCACCATGATGCTGAAGAAGCCCATGGCGAGCGCCAGGGCGATTTCCGTCATCGGGTTTCCTTGCGCGCCGTCATGCATGGGGTTCACCGTTCCTAAAGGCGTTGTTTCATCCGGGTTATGAAAGGCGGAGACGGGGTTTTCGCCTCGCGCGTCAGCGGCGCCGCTCGCGCAGGCTGGCGACCAGCGCCCGGGTCATGCGGCCGTCCGGCCCCAAGCCGTTGTTGCGCTGAAACGCGGCGATCGCGCGCCGGGTCCGTGGACTGAGAACGCCGTTCACCGGTCCCGGTTCGTATCCCAACGCGAGCAGCAGCCGCTGCGCCTCGGCCACGGTCGGCAGGCCCCGGACCGGCGTCGTGAAGGTCGGCGCGTCAGGCGCCGCCTCGGCGCGCCGCCAGGGCAAGACATCCGGCGCCCTGCCGCGCTCGCCGGCGGGCCCGAGGGCCAGGGTCTCGGGAATCGAATTGCGGCGCACCTTCTCGCGCCAGGTGACCGCGACACCGTCCGCGCCGCGCAGCGACAGGCTGATCTCCACCGCGTCGCCAAGCGGCCAGTATGTCCCGATCAAGCGGTAGGCGCCGGACGCCGGGGCCGTGTCTTTGCGCTGCGTTTCGACCCGCACGCCGGCGCCGCTCAGCACGCCGGTCGATTGCCGCCGGAATTCATCCGCGACCCGGTCGCGCAGATAGGAAGCGAAGGGTGTTTCCGCCGTGTCGCCGTGATAGCGGATATCACCGATCCGGATGACCTCCAGCCCGTCGACCCGCTGCATGAGATAGCGCGCCGCGACCGGCAGGGCCTGGTCGAGGCCGAGCGTGGCCTGCGGCAGATCCGCGTCGCGCAACCGCAGCCGGTAGGGTTTCGTGCTGGCCAGCACCGCGCCATCCGCAACGGTAACCGCCTTGTAGGACAGGATCACGTCGCCGCGGGTGCGGCGCAGCGATCCGATCACCAGAATGTCGGCGCGGGCGTTCTCCAACAGCGTTTCCACCGGATCGCGCGGGCCCGGCTGCGCCAGATCCGACACGTCGCGGACGAGCGACTTCAGCGCGCCGCGGGCGACGAAGACATGGCGGCCGCCGCTCCTGGCGATCAGGGCGGACAAAAGCGACGCGTTCAGGGCACTCGCCGCGCCGCTCGAAATCGGCAGCTCGTCCGCCGCGAAAGGCCGCACGGCAATGCGCGGCCGTTCCGTCGTGCTCGGCACGCCGGCAAGAATTTCCTCCGCCAGCCGTTCGGCGATCCAGCCGTCGATTCCGTCGGCCAGCGTCACGGAGGGCGCCAGCAGCGCCGCCAGCCACAGCGCCAGCGCGAAGCGTCGTTTCGCTCTCATGGCTTCTCTCCCCCTACCAGTCGCCCTTCTCGAAGCCGCGCTGCGCACGCGGGCTGATCTTCGCGATCGTGAAGACGTTACCGGCGAAATCGATGCGGCCGCGCAGCCCCATATGGTCCAGCATCTTTTTCAGGTTGCGGTACAGGCGGCCGCTCTTGGCGCCGGACTCGTACCAGAACTCGTGATGCCGCGCGCTGGCCCTGACCGGGCGGTGCCGCGCGTATTCGCTGAACACAACGAGATATTCCTCGATGCCCATCACGTCCTCCGGCGTGAAGCCGTCGAGGACCAGCGCGTAGCCGTTCGGCGCCGCCGCCAGCGTGCGTTTCGGCTTGGGCCGGGGTTTTCGTACCGGAGCCGGATCGCTGACCCAGATCAGTTTCTCGGCCAGCGCCGCGCCCATGTCGCGGGCCAGGATCTGCGCCTCGCGTCCGGCGATCTCGATCAGACAGGGCCGCGCGCAGGCGGACGGCGCCCGGCGCAGCCGCGGCGAGGCCAGCTCGAACGTCGCCAGCAGCTGGCCCGTCCGCACGTTCAGCATCCGGCCGGCGACCCGCGCGCCGATCCAGGTGCCGTAATCGTTCTCGCGCGCCTTGGTATAGGCGGAGAAGATGACTACGATGTCGAGCGGCGGCCGCTTCGCCGTCCGCGCCGCATCGACGATGTCCCGGTTGCTGCGCCGCGCGCGGTCCGCGGATCGCGGCAACAGATCGACCGCGTCGAACACGTCGAACCCCGCCTCGTGCAGCTGGTCGGACAGGGCCACGTAGGCGCGGCTGTGGATGCGGCTGTCATGCCGCACCGACGCCGGATCGCCGTCCGCGCCGACGACGACGATGTTGGGCTTACCCCCGGCGAAGGCGACGCCCGCGAAGGCGAGACAGGCGGCAAATACGTAAACTGCGGTTTGGCGGATCATCGGTTTCTCCCCACCACAAACGTCGAGATTGTTCGACCGGTCATTCCCCT
>CAYLTU010000019.1:5980-36072 GCA_964386465.1 uncultured Rhodospirillaceae bacterium | reverse complement strand
CATGTCGCCGGTACAAACTGTTACCTATCTTCCCGGTCGGGCCGGATGGGGGGGCACTGCTCCGAGAACGCTGATCGAATTAACTTTCTTAAATCTGAATTGCCACGCCCTCCAAATCGGAGTACTCGTCTCGCCCCATGACAGAAACCGCATCCGAACCGAAGGGCGACCGTATCGCCAAGATCATGGCGCGCGCGGGCCTGTGTTCGCGGCGCGAGGCGGAACGCTGGATCGAGGCGGGCCGGGTCAGCGTCGCCGGAACGGTGCTCGACTCGCCGGCCTTCAACGTGGCCGATCCGGCCACCGTCCTGGTCGACGGCAAGCCCCTGCCGGCGGCGGCCTCGACGCGTCTGTGGCGCTACCACAAGCCGCCGGGCGTCATGACCACGGAACGGGACCCGGAAGGACGGCCGACCGTATTCGACCGGCTGCCTGCGGGATTGCCGCGCGTGATGACCATCGGCCGGCTCGACATGTCCTCCGAAGGCCTGTTGCTGCTGACCAACGACGGCGCGTTGAAACGCCATCTGGAATTGCCGGCGACCGGCTGGACGCGGCGATACCGGGTTCGGGTCTACGGCCGGGTCGAGCCGGAGAAGCTGGCAAAGCTGGCCGGCGGCGTCACCGTCGACGGCATGCGCTACGGCGCGATCCAGGCGATGTTGGAGCGGCAGGAGGGCGCCAATGCCTGGGTGTCGATCGGGTTGCGCGAGGGCAAAAACCGTGAAATCCGCCGCGTCATGGAGCATTTGGGCTACACGGTGAACCGGCTGATTCGGACGGCTTACGGGCCGTTCCAGCTGGGCGCACTGAAGCGAAACGCGATCGAGGAGTCGCCCGGAAAGGTCGTCCGCGAACAACTCGGCAAGAAACTGGCGGCGAGGTTCAACTTTGCGAATCGTCGCCGGTAAGCATCGCGGCCGGCCGCTCGCCGCGCCGCCGGGCCCGGACATCCGCCCCACCTCCAACCGCGCCCGCGAGAGCCTTTTCAACATCCTGGAGCACGGCCGAATCGCGGTGGAGCTTGAAGACGCACGAGTCCTCGACGCTTTCGCCGGCACCGGCGCGCTGGGGCTCGAAGCGCTAAGCCGCGGCGCCCGGCACGCCACCTTCATCGAAAACGCGCGTGGCGCACGGCGGATGCTGGCCGAAAACATCGCCGCCTGCGGTGAGGCCGACCGCGCTACGGTGATCGGCGCGGACGCTACGAACCCGCCGCCGACCGACCGGCCCGTCGATATCGCGTTCCTCGACCCGCCCTACAGGGCCGGCCTGCTGGAACCGGCGCTGGTCGCACTCGACCGGCGCGGCTGGCTCGGCGAGACGACATTGATCGTCGCCGAGATGGGTTCGGCTGAAAGTTTCACGCCACCGAGTTTTCTGGAAGAAACCGACCGCCGCAAGTACGGCGCCGCGCAAATCCTATTCCTCCGGCGCCGCCCGTTGCCGCAGTAACGGCAGCGCCGCCAGCGCAACGGGAACCAGCATCATCGCGCCGATTAAATAGGGCCAATGCGGTCCAATCCCCGCGAATACGGCGCCTGCCCAGGCAGGTCCGGCAATGCGCGCGGCGCTGGCGAAGGACTGCGCCAAGCCCATGACCCCGCCCTTCAAATCCGCCGGCGCGGACTGCGACATCAAACTTTGCGCCGACGGGCCGATCACGCTGAAACCGAAGACGATCAGCGCCATCGGCGCGAGCACGAGCCAGGGCGTGAACGCCGTTGGCAGAAGCCCGAGACCGAAACCCAATGTCACGATGCCGATCACGACCGTGCGCGCCTCGCCGAAACGCTTGACGATCGGACCGATCATGCCGCCCTGCACTATCGCGGCGACGAGACCGATAAAGACGAAATAGGGTGTGACCTCGCGGGGGCCGAACTCGAACAGGTCGCGGCACCACAGCGCGAAGGTCGCTTCGAGGCCGGTAAAGGCCAGAAAGATGGCGAAATAGATCGCGTACAGCCGAAATAGAGTGGGAGTCCGGAAGAACGCCATGTCGAACCGTGCGCCCGAACGGGTCTCGTGCTTTTCCGGTTCCTTGATGAGGATGAACGCCAACAAAAGGCCCGTGGCCGTGCAGCCCGACGCGACATAGGCCGGCAGCACCAGGTCGCCTCCACCGCCCAACACCATGAAGGTAATGCCCGGTCCGATGATGAAGGCGATCCCGAAAGTCGCGCCCAGCATGCCGAGGCCCTTCGCCCGATTCTCCGCCGTGGTGACGTCGGCGATAAATGCCTGCGATGCGGTAAGCCAACCCGCCGTGGCGCCCGCGAATCCACGGCTCGCGAACACCTCCCACAGCGAGTCCGCGTTGGCGAGCCAGATATAGGAGAGGCAGGTTCCCGCGACGCTGACCAGCAATACCGGCTTGCGGCCGATCCGGTCGGACAATCTGCCCCACAACGGAGCCATCACAAGGCTGGCGCCGGAAAAGACCGAAAAGATAAGCGCCGCGACTTCGGGACCCGCACCGAACTCGGTCACGTAGAACGGCAGTACCGGCAAAATAATGCCGAGCGCGATCAGATTGACGCAGGTGGCGATAAGCAGGGGAACCATGCGGGACAAAATTGGTCTTCAGTCCGATTAACGGCGGCCGAACAGCCGTTCGATATCGGCGAGCTTGAGCTCGACATAGGTCGGCCGGCCGTGATTGCACTGACCGGAATGCGGCGTCGCCTCCATTTCGCGCAACAGCGCGTTCATCTCCGCCGCGTTGAGCCGGCGTCCGGCGCGCACCGAGCCATGGCACGCCATGGTGCCGCACACCTCTTCGAGCTTTTCCTTCAAACTGTAGGCATCGCCCAGCGTGGCGAGCTCGTCGGCCAGATCGCGTACCAGCCCCTTGGCGTCGATCTGGCCCAGCAGCGCCGGCACTTCGCGCACCAGCACCGCCCCCTCGCCGAAGGCTTCCACGACAAGACCCAGCTCCGCCAGCTCCGCGCCGCGTGCGGTGACCCGTGCCGCGTCCGTCTCACCCAATTCGACGACTTCCGGGATCAACAGCGCCTGGCGCGAGACGCCGGTCTCCTCCAGGGCGCGTTTCATACTCTCATAGACCAGCCGTTCATGGGCCGCGTGCTGATCGACGATGACGATCCCGTCGTCGGTCTGCGAGACGATGTAGGTTTCATGTACTTGTGCCCGCGCCGCGCCGAGCGGATAGTCCTCGATCCCGTGCTGTATCGGCGCGACATCCGACATGGCCGATGGCGCGATCGGGGCATCGAGCGGCGCCTGAAACGCCACCGCCGCCTCCGCCAGTCCCCGCGACGGCGTCGCGGCGCGGTAGCCGTAGCCACCGAAACCGCTATTACCGGGTAACGGTTGCGTGGCGGGTTGGACCGCCCCCAGGGCCGCCGCGCCGACGGTGGTCGACGTGCGGTGCCCCGCTTCCGCCAACGCGTGCTTCAGAGCCCCGATGATCAGGCCGCGCACCGTGCCCGCGTCGCGGAACCGGACCTCGGCCTTGGCCGGATGCACGTTGATATCGACGAGACGCGAATCGACTTCCAGGAACAGCGCCACCATCGGATGCCGGTTTCGGGCCAGGAAATCCATATAGGCGGCGCGCACCGCGCCGAACAGCAGCTTGTCGCGCACTGGGCGATTGTTGACGAACAGATATTGCTGCATCGCATTCGCCCGGTTCAGGGTCGGCACGCCGGCATAGCCATCGAGCCGCACGCCGTCGCGTACCGCTTCGATGCGCAGCGCATTCTCCGAAAACTCCCGGCCCATGATCGCGCCGAGCCGGTCGAGCCGCGAATCCAGCAGGTCGCCCGTCGCCGGCGTTACTCGCAACCGCTCCCGCGCGCCGTCATGCAGGGTGAAGGCGACGTCCGGACGCGCCATCGCCAGCCGCTTGACCACGTCCAGGATCTGGCCGGTTTCGGCCCTGTCGCTCTTCAGGAACTTCAATCGCGCCGGCGTCGCGAAGAAAAGGTCGCGGATTTCGACCCGCGTGCCGGGAGGATGGGCCGCCGGCGATGGGCTGCTCACCGCGCCGCCCTCGACCTGGATCGCCCAGGCGGCCTCCGAGTCCGGCATCCGGCTGGTGATCGTCATGCGGCTGACCGCGCCCAACGAGGGCAGTGCCTCGCCGCGGAACCCCATCGTTTGGATATCGAACAGATCGTCGCCGGTAAGCTTGGACGTGGCATGGCGTTCGATCGCGATCGCCATCTCCTCCGGAGTCATGCCGGAACCGTCGTCGGTCACCGCGATCAACGATTTGCCGCCGTCGCGCAAACCGATATCGACCCGGGTCGCGCCCGCGTCGAGGCTGTTCTCTATCAACTCCTTGACCGCGGACGCCGGCCGTTCGACCACCTCGCCCGCGGCGATCTGGTTGATGACCGTTTCTGGAAGCCGGCGGATGGTCATCCGTCGCGCCCTCCCATCGCGTCGAGATAGCGCCGCGCGCGCTGCTTGCCGTCTTCCACGGCGGGTTGGTCGAACGGGTCGATATCCAGCAGATGAGCGGCGATGATCGTTTCCAGCATGAAGTGCATCATCAGCGCGCCCATCGCCCGCTCGTCGACGCATTCCAAAGAGATGACCCGGACGGCCCGGCCCGCCGCCGCCAGCGTATCGGCCGTCCCGCGCTGGCACGCGTCCAGCAAGTCGCCCATGCTTCGGCCAGTCAGGTAATCAAGCGCCGGGTCGGCGGCGATCGCCGTGTCCAACGGATCGCCGCCCGCTTCCGTCATGACGATGGTGAACATCTTGTCGTTCGGTCCGGCGAGATAAAGCTGCAACTGGCTGTGCTGGTCGACGGTGCCGACGGCGTTGATCGGCGTCGTTCCCTTGCCGTCCTTGCCCAGGCTTTCCGCCCAAAGCTGGCGAAACCATTGGGCCAAGGGCGCGAGCCGATCGGAATACGGCATCAGAACCGTAGCGCCGACCCCGTTCTCTTCGGCCAATGCGATATTGACGGCCGCTCCGACCGCCGGCGGACTGTCCGCGGGACCCTTGGCCGCGAGCGTTTCGTCCAGCACCGCCGCGGCGCCTTCGCGGATCGCCGCGGCATCCAATCCAGCGATCATGGCGGGCAGCATGCCAACCAGCGACAGGACGGAATAGCGGCCGCCCACGCCGGGATCATGATCCAGAACAACCAGACCGTGCCGCGCCGACAGGCGGCGCAGCGGGTTGTCCGCATCTTCGGCGATCGCCACCGCATGGCTCGCAATCTCCACGCCCGCCGCCTGCAGCCAGGCAAAACAGGCCAAAGCCTGCGACAGTGTCTCCGCCGTACCGCCGGATTTGGAGATCACCAGCAGACCCGTGCGCGCCGGGGTCAAACGGCCGAACAGCGCGTCGAAACTATGTGGATCGACATTGTCCATGAAGTGCAGTCGCGGCGTGCCCACCGGCGGCCCCCAGCCGGCATCGACGAGGGCGTACAGGCTGCGGCCGCCGAGACTGGAGCCGCCGGTGCCGAGAATCACGACATCGTCGAACCGATCACGGTACCGGGCCGCGATCGGGCTAAGCGCCTCGAGATCGTCGCGCGCGTCGGGCAGGGTCAGTAGCGGCAAACCGCCCCCGTTTCGCCAGTTCCGCAATTGGTCGAGCGCCGGCGCGGTACGGGCCAACGCCGCTTCATAGGTAGCGCGGTCCAGGCCCGTCGCGCCGATCCCGTCCGCGAGACAATTGTCGATGGAGTGCCGGTAGATCATCCGGCGGACATTGTCATCCACGATTCGCGGCGATGCAACGGGCGAAAATCGGACTTTTCGCGGCAATATCATTCAAACGGGTGACGCGCACGCAGCCACGATTGCCGAGATTACGGCCAGCAACGATTCCAAGGCAAATTCTTGCCTATAACATCTTGAAATGAATTGAACTTAAGAAAGTTGTAACCATCTTATGGCTATCTCCCACGACCTTTACCTCGATGATGCCGCGACACGGCCACAAACGACTTCCCGGAGACCGCGAAGCATGCCCCGAAACAGCGCCGTCAATACAAACGTGCCGCATGTGCCGAGCGCCGACAAGTCTGCGTCCCGCGCAACGCTGTCTCACCTCGACAGGCTCGAATCGGAGAGCATTCACATCATCCGCGAGGTGACGGCGGAATTCGACAACCCCGCGATGCTGTACTCCGTCGGCAAGGATTCTGCGGTCATGCTGCACCTTGCGATGAAGGCCTTCTACCCGGGCAAACCGCCCTTCCCGCTGATGCATGTCGATACGACCTGGAAATTTCGCGAGATGATTGCGTTCCGGGATCAGGAAGCAGCTCGCCTCGGGTTGGATCTCATCGTCCATGTCAACGAAGACGGCGTGGCGCAGGGCGTCGGACCGTTCAGCCACGGTTCCAAGGTGCACACCGACACGATGAAGACGGTCGCGCTGAAGCAGGCGCTCGACAAATACGGCTTCGATGCGGCATTCGGCGGCGCGCGGCGCGACGAGGAGAAATCGCGCGCCAAGGAGCGGGTCTACAGTTTCCGCTCGGCATCGCACCGTTGGGACCCGAAAAACCAGCGCCCCGAGCTCTGGAACCTCTACAACACGCGCGTCGCGAAAGGCGAAAGCGTTCGCGTCTTCCCGCTGTCGAACTGGACCGAGCTTGATGTCTGGCAGTACATTCACCGGGAAAACATTCCCATCGTGCCGCTCTATTTCGCCAAGGAGCGTCCCGTGGTCAAGCGCGACGGTGTCATGGTCATGGTCGACGACGACCGGCTGCCAATGGAGCCCGGAGAACAGCCGGAGATGAAGCAAGTACGCTTCCGCACCCTGGGCTGCTATCCGCTGACCGGCGCGTCCGAGTCCAGCGCGACGACCCTGCCGGAAATCATCCTCGAACTTCTGGCAAGCCGCAATTCGGAACGCGAGGGCCGCGTCATCGATCAGGACCAGATCGGCTCGATGGAGAAGAAGAAACAGGAAGGGTACTTCTGATGCATGTGGTCTCAGGCGCCGCGCCGGCCGAGTTCGAAACCTACCTGCAAGATCAGGAACAGATCGGCGTGCTGCGTTTTCTGACCTGCGGTTCGGTCGATGACGGAAAATCGACCTTGCTTGGCCGCCTGCTCTACGAGTCGAAAACCGTATTCGAGGATCAGCTCTCGGCGACGGAAGCCGAAAGCCGGAAATTCGGCACCCAGGGCGACGAGATCGATTTGGCGCTGCTGGTGGACGGGCTGCAGGCGGAGCGCGAACAGGGCATCACTATCGACGTCGCCTACCGTTATTTCGCCACCGACAAGCGCCGCTTCATCGCCGCCGACACGCCCGGCCATGAGCAATACACCCGCAACATGGCAACGGGCGCGTCGACTTCGGACCTTGCGGTGATCCTGGTCGATGCGCGCAAGGGCGTCATCACGCAGACCAGGCGGCATAGCTATATCGTATCCCTGTTGGGAATCCGGCATGTGATCCTGGCCGTGAACAAAATGGATTTGGTGGACTACGAGCAAAAGGCCTTCGACGATATCGCCGCCGACTACGGAAAATTCGCCGAAGAGGTAGGCCTCGCTGACGTGCACTCCATCCCGCTCTCCGCGCTGGAAGGCGAGAATGTCTGCAATGCGGGCGGCGCCATGCCCTGGCATGACGGGCCGACCCTCATGTCCCTGCTGGAGACGATCGAGGTCGACGATACAAGTGCCGACGCGCCGATGCGCCTGCCGGTGCAATGGGTCAACCGCCCGAACTCGGATTTTCGCGGCTTTAGCGGTACGATCTCCACAGGACGCGTCGATCGCGGCGATGAGATCATCGTCAGTCCTTCCGGACAAACGAGCCGTGTCGCACGCATGGTTGGGCCGAGCGGCGATTTGGACCATGCCGTCGCCGGCCAGGCCGTTACCCTGGTGCTGGAAGACGAAATTGACGTCAGCCGCGGCGACATGATCGCGCCCGTAGATGCGCCGCCGGGCTGCGCCGACCGTTTCGCGGCCCACATCGTCTGGATGCATGACGAGCCGATGCTACCGGAACGGCCTTACATGATCCGGTTCGCGACCACCAGCGCGACCGCGCAGATCACCGATCTGGGCTATCGGGTCGACGTCAACTCACTGGAAAAACTCGCCACGAAGACCCTGGAGCTGAACGAAGTCGGCTATTGCAAAATCGCCACCGACCGCGAGATCGCTTTCGACGCGTATGCGGAGAACCGTCAGACCGGCGCGTTCGTGCTGATCGACAAGCTGACCAACGCGACAGTCGGCGCCGGCGTTATCGACTTCGCGCTGCGCCGTTCGGCCAACATTTCCTGGCACGACATGAAGGTCGACAAGTCGGTGCGCGCCGAGCACAACGGCCAGAAGCCCTGCGTATTGTGGTTCACCGGCCTTTCCGGTTCCGGCAAGTCGACCGTCGCCGACCGGCTCGAGCAGAAGCTGCACGCCATGGGGCGGCGGACCTATCTGCTCGATGGCGACAATGTCCGGCACGGCTTAAACAAGGACCTCGGCTTCACCGACCAGGACAGGGTCGAGAACATCCGCCGGGTCAGCGAGGTGGCGCAACTGATGGTCGATGCCGGTTTGATCGTGCTGGCGTCCTTCATCTCGCCATTCCGGTCGGAGCGGGACATGGCGCGCGAACTCGTGGCGGAGGAAGAATTCGTCGAGATCTATGTCGACGCCCCGCTGGAAATCTGCGAGTCGCGCGATCCCAAGGGCCTCTACAAGAAGGCGCGGGCGGGCGAGATCAAGAATTTCACGGGCATCGACTCAGCCTATGAAACGCCGCTCGACCCTGAAGTCACCTTGAAGAGCGGCGATTACGACGCCGACGCGCTAGCCGACCAGATCATCGATTATCTCGACCGGACCGGCCGCATCTAGACCTGATATCTCACTCTACCAGGTATCGATCCAGGGCCGTTTTTTGCCCTCGCGCTTCGGCACCGGCGGCGCGGAACGCAGGCCGGCCATGATCCAGTCGCGCGTATCGGCGGGATCGATCACGTTGTCCAGTTCGAACAGGCTGGCGGCATTGATCGCCTTGCCCTGCGCGTACATGCCGGCAACCAGTTCCTCGTAACGCGCCATGCGCTCGTCCGGATCCTCAATCGCCATCAACTCGTCGCGGAACCCGAGTTTGATCGCGCCTTCCAGCCCCATGCCGCCGAACTCGCCGGTCGGCCAGGAAATCGTGAAGAAGGGCGAATGGAATCCGCCGCCGGCCATACCCTGAGCACCGAGACCGTACCCCTTGCGCAGCACGATCGTGAAGGTCGGCACCGTGACGTTGGCGCCGATCACATTCAGACGACAGCAATGCCGCACCAGCGCCGTCTTCTCCGCCTCCGGCCCGACCATGTTGCCCGGCGTATCGCACAGGAAGACAAGCGGAATGTCGTAGGCGTCGCAAAGCTGCATGAAACGGGCCGCCTTGTCGGATCCGTCTGAATCGATCGCACCGGCGAGATGGATCGGGTTGTTGGCGACGATGCCCACCGGGCGGCCCTCGATCCGCACCAGCGCCGTCACCATGCCGAGCCCGAATTCCTTGCGCAGCTCCAATATCGAACCGCTGTCCGCCATGGTCTCGATCACGGTCCGCACGTCGTATATGCGCAACCTGTCCTCCGGAATCGTACGGCGCAGCAGCCGCTGATCGGGGCATTCCCAATCCTCGACCGAACCCTGGAAATAGCTCAGATACTGCTTGGCGACGACGACGGCTTCCTCCTCGTCCTCGACCACGACGTCGATCACGCCGTTCGGCGATTGCACCGACACTGGGCCGACCTCCTCGGGCCGGAACACGCCGAGCCCGCCGCCCTCGATCATCGCCGGACCGCCCATGCCGATCGTCGAGTTCGCCGTGGCAATCACCACGTCGCAACAGCCGAGGATGACCGCGTTGCCGGCGAAGCAGCGCCCGGAAGTGATACCGACAATCGGCGCCAAGCCGCTCAGTTTGGCGAACAGGTTGAAGGCCGGCGTGTGCAGATTGGCCGAAAACGGAATATCGGTGTCGCCGGGGCGGCCGCCGCCGCCCTCGGCGAAGAAGACGATCGGCAACCGCCATTTCTCCGCCAGCTCGAACATCCGATCCTTTTTCCTGTGGTTCATCTTGCCCTGGGTGCCGGCCAGCACCGTGTAGTCGTAGGACATGATCACGCAGCGCGCGTCCTCGTCGTCGAACAGGTCGCCGTTCACGCGGCCCAACCCGGCGATCAATCCATCCGCCGGCGTGCGTTTGGTCAGCTCCTCGATGGAATGCTTCTTGCGCCGCGCCGCCAGGACCAGCGAGCCGTATTCGGCGAAGGATCCCGGATCGCAAAGATCTTCGACATTCTCGCGCGCCGTGCGTTGCTTGGTCTTGCGCCGCCGGGCCACCGCGTCCGGTCGTTGCGTATCCTGGGTCAGGGACTGTCGCTCGTTCACCTCCACCAGATCGGGCCGGATCTCGTCGAGATCGATTTCTTCGGCGACCCCCGCATCGCCGGCATCGACGTCGGCTTCCTCTACGAAAGCGAGAGGCTGTCCTTCCAGGACAGTGTCGCCTTCCTCGGCGGCAAAGCGACGCACGTAGCCGCTGACATCCGCGGTGACGACATGCTGCATCTTCATCGCTTCCAGGATCAGGATCTGCTGCCCCTTCCGGACAGCAGCACCTTCTTCGACCGAGAAACTGACGATCGTCCCCAGCATGGGTGCGCGGATCGGCACCGTGCCGTCCGGAGCCACCGCTTGTTCCGGTTCATCGTCCCGCGCAACGTCGGAGCGGCCGTGATGCAGGATCGCGAGCGGGTCTGACGCGTCGATCTTGGCGCCGACCGTTATCGTCTCGGCTTCGAAATAGCGCTTCGTAAAAGTCGCGCCGTTCACCAGCGAAGGCATCGCCATATCGAGGAACGTCGTGTTCACCGCACCATCGCGGAAATCTTCATGCGCCAGGATCGCCTGCAGAAAGTTGGCGTTGGTCGACACGCCCTCGATCTTGAACTCGGATAAGGCACGGCTTGTCTTGTGTACGGCGGCATCGAACGACCGGTTGTTGACGTGGACGATCAGCTTGGCGAGCAAGGAGTCGAAACTTGGACTGGTCAGGTAACCGGCATAGCCGAACGTGTCGACCCGGATACCCGGTCCAGAGGGGATATCGAAAGCCGCGAGCCGCCCGCCGCTCGGTCGGACGCTGCCGTCCTCGCCCATCGTTTCCATATTCACGCGGACCTGGATCGCGTAGCCGCGCGGGCTCCCAATTTGGCCGTTGTCGAGGCCGAGCGACTTCAACGTCTCGCCATTGGCGAGATCGAACTGCAACTGAACTAGGTCCTGCCCGGTCACCGCTTCGGTCACCGTATGCTCGACCTGCAGCCGGGCATTCGCCTCGATGAAATAGATCGCCTCGCCAGCGACCAGGAACTCGATCGTGCCGACATTGCTGTACTTCGCCGCTCCGGCGAGCTTGAGCGCCGCTTCCATCAACTGCCGGCGGACCGCATCGGAAAGGTTCGGCGCCGGTGCGATCTCGATAATTTTCTGGTGCCTTCGCTGCACGCTGCAGTCACGATCGCCGAAGTGGCAGACCGCACCGGAGCCGTCGCCGGCGATCTGCACTTCGATATGACGCGCGCTCGGCAGATACTGTTCGAGATAGACATCGCCGTTGCCGAACGCCGCAAGCGCTTCCGCCTGGCAGATTTCGTACGCCGCGGCCAGATCGTCGATCGCGGTTACGGGCCGCATACCGCGGCCGCCACCGCCTGCGACGGCCTTGATCATCACCGCGCCGCCTTCGCCGAGGGACGCCATGAAGCTTGCCGCATCGTCCAGCGCGGTCGGGCTCTCGGTGCCGGCCAGGACCGGCACCCCGCTGTCCCGCGCAAGCGCCAGCGCCGCGCCCTTGTCGCCGAACAGATCCAGCGTTTCCGGCGCAGGGCCGATAAATGTCAGGCCTGCCGCGATGCAATCCCGCGCGAACGCTGCGTTTTCCGAAAGAAATCCATAGCCGGGATGCACCGCGTCGCAGCCTGCCTGCCGCGCCGCCGCGACGATCCCCGCGCTGTCGAGATAGGCCGGTACGCCCTTGCCCTGCAGCGGGACGGCATCGTCGGCCATCCTCGTATGCAGGGACGTCGCGTCATCCTCGGAATAGACGGCAACGGCGGCAAGTCCGGCCTCATCGGCGGCGCGAATGACGCGAATAGCGATCTCGCCGCGATTGGCGACCAACACGCGTTCGAAGCTCATCGATACAAACCCTGATTTATCCAAACAGCGTTGCAGACTCTAGAGCACATCAAGATTATATGGAACCATTACCGGTTCCATATAATCTTGTGAAGGTGCTCTATTCTCAATAAGTTAGATCAGATTCACGCGGTTGTTGGATCGCTGAAAGCGATTCCAACAAACCCCGATCTGATCTAGCCACTAGGCCGCACGATGCAAATGGGGCCTGTTTCTTGCGTGTGCGGCCGCAGCGCCGGGGTCGCCCGGCGCACTCAACTCAGCTCTCGATCTCCGGCGCTTCCGCGGTGGGCTCGACGTTGTCCGGCTTGCCGACGACGACGACCGTCAGTTGTTTGGGATCGAGCAAACGGCGGGCCACGCGTTGCACGTCCGCCAATGTTACCGCGCTTATCAGATCGTCGCGGCGGTCGATATAATTGATGCCGAGGTCATGATACTGCATGGCGATAAGCATTCGGGCGATACTGCCGGTGCTGCTCAGACGCAGCGGAAAGGACCCGTTCAAAAAGGTTTTCGCGTCAACCACCTCTTCGACGGTGGGGCCGATCTTGCGCATGCGGTCCCACTCTTCGCGAATGACATCGATGGATTGCGCCACCTGATCGTTGCGAGTCGATACGCCGCCGGAGATGATCGCGGCGCGTCGCATGGGATTGAGATAGCTGTAAACGCTGTAGGCGAGACCGCGCTTCTCGCGCACCTCGGTATAAAGCCTGGACGAAAATCCGCCGCCGCCCAGGATGTAGTTCATGACATAGGCGGCATAATAATCCGGACTGTCGCGTTTGATGCCCTGCTGACCGAAGACGACGACGCTTTGCGGGATATCCATCTCTACGACGAACGTCTCACCCCCCGCGGCCGTTTCCGCATCGGACGGCGCCGATCGCTGGGTCGTCGCGGGCAGGCCGCCGAATATCCGATCCAGCATGGGGGCCAGGTCAGCCGGCGAGATATCCCCGACCACGCCGACGATCAAATTGTCCCGCGCGAAGCGTTTGGCGACGAGACCTCGCAAATCTTGCGCCGAGATTTTCGCAATCGTTTCCAATGTTCCGTCGACCGGGCGGCCATAGGGATGTCCTCCAAACACCGCGCGGCGCCAGACGCGGCTCGCCACGATGTTCGGGTCGGTCGATTTCCGCTTGAGGCCCGCAGTGATCTGCCGGCGCATCCGCTCGATCGCTTCGGTGTCGAAGCGCGGTTCGTTCAGCGCCATGCGCAGCAGCGACACCGCTTCGTCCCGGTTCCGGTTCAGCGTCTTGAAGCTACCCCGGAGGGTTTCCTGCCCGGCGCTGAAGCTCATCCGGACCGACAGGCTCTCGAGGCGTCCTTGAAATGCCTGGCTGTCCAAATCGCCCGCGCCTTCGTCGAGCAGGCTCGACACCATGCTCGACAGCCCGGTTTTGTCCTCGGGGTCGAATGCCGCGCCGCCGCGGAAGGAAAACTCGATCGCGGTAATCGGTATGCCGTGATCGCGCACCAGCCAGGCCTCGATGCCGCCGGGACTGACCACGCGCTCGACCTTGACCGCATAACCCGGCGCGACAGAGGAGACCAGAACCGCAATCGCGACAAGGAAGCCGGAAACCCACGAATTCATCGGTTTAGCCATCGTGCTGTCTCCCTGCTTAGGTCTTTTGCTTCGGCAGAAGCAGCGACGTTACCGATCTGCGGTCTTTCAGTACAAGTTCGATAGCACGGTTGACCGCCTCGACCGTCACCGCACCGATCCGCTCGGGCCATGATTCGACGTCCTCGACGGTTCTGCCGATCGCCAGCGCACCGCCGAGGACACGGGCCGGCGTCCGATAGGAATCGTGCGCGTAGATCGCCGAATCCTGCAACCGTTGTACGGCCTTCTTCACTTCCTCCGGCGTAACGCCTTTCTCGATCAAAAGATCGATTTCCGCATTGATTGCTTTCCCGGCCACCTCCGCATCGCCGTCCGGCGCCGGCGAAATGTAGAACCCGAAGGTGCCGGGCCCACGCGCACGGCCGCTGTACCAACTTCCCGCGCTGACCGCGACCTTGCTTTCCACGACCAGCTTCCGGTACAGGCGGCTCGTGGCGCCGCCCGACAGTATCTCGCCCAGCACCTGCAGCGCGTCGGCGTGCTCGGTGGCGCCGTGCATCTGGCTGGGCGCGATGAACCGCCGTGACCAGGAAGGCTGGCGCACCCGTTCATGTTTCAGCACGACGCGCAAATCGGCGTTGAGCGGCGGTTCGGCCCAATCCACGCGTTCGGGCAGGGGCCGAGACGGAATGACACCGTAGTATTTCTCGGCCAGGGGCCGGACTTCATCCATGGTGATATCGCCCGAAATCACCAGGATCGCGTTATTGGGGGCGTACCAGTCCTTGTAAAAGTCGAGCAGATCCTTTCGGGTCAAGCCTTCGATTTCGTGTTGCCAGCCGATAATCGGTATCTGGTAGGGATGGTTCTGGAACATCACCGCGCGGACCTGCTCGCCGAGCATCGACGACGGGTCCCGGTCGGTGCGGCTGCGCCGTTCCTCGATGACGACGGCCCGCTCCGGCTCGATGATCTCGTCGTCCAGGATCAGACCGGTCATCCGATCGGCTTCGATTTTCATCATCAGGGGCAGCCGGTCGACCGCAACCGACTGGAAGTAACCGGTATAGTCCTGCGAAGTGAAGGCGTTCTCGCGGCCGCCGTTGCGCGCGACGGTTGCTGAGAATTCACCCGGTTTCAGCGATTTCGTACCCTTGAACATGAGATGTTCGAGGTAGTGCGCCAGACCTGACTTGCCTGGCGGTTCGTCCATCCCGCCAACTTTGTACCAAACCATATGGGTGACAACCGGAACGCGGTGGTTGGTAACGACAACCACTTGCATGCCGTTGTCCAGGGTAAAGCTCTGCGGATTGAAGACCTCGGCGGCGGCCAATGACGGCAGACCCGCAAGAAACAATCCTAGTGTCAGAAATTTTGAAATCGCACGGCGTGACATGGATTTTCCCAGGTTTGCGAAAAAGGATGCAGCAAAGATGGGGAGTTCGGGACTCTTGCTCAAGGGACTATCGGTCGCCGCGCACGGCATTTTGATCGATCCGGTCCGTTCAGAACAGGAGACCCGCTTCCTTGCGCTTGATCGTCGGCGTCACGCCCGAGGTAATCGGTTTGCCGAGAACCCGGTTTTCGCGCAACCGGCGTGCCTCGCCCTTGGGATCGATGACGGTGTCGATATTTGCCGGAGGCTTCGGTTCCTTGTCCCGCCAGAAAAGCAGCGAGTCGACGAAACTCTCATCCGATTCACTGACGCCGCCAACGGCTTCCCGGTTCACGATATCGCGAATATCGGGATCGACGTCGATCGCACCCGTGCGCTTCAACAGCGCGACCTCGCTGCCCGAGCGAGCGCCAATGCGGCGTTGTTGTTCAGCCCGGATATTGCGCCGCGTTCGCTGCGGTTTGGCGGCGGTCTTGCCGATGACGCTTTTCTTTGCCTCGTCGCGCGGCGAAACGGCCTGCGGGCGCGTGGCGCCGGGACGTGGCGGCCTAAGACCGTAATTCGGCGGCAGGGTCAGCGGCGCGCGCTTGACGACCGCGAATTCATCCGGCACCGATTTCTCGAAGCCCAGTATATTGCCGCTTCTGTCGCCGCATCCCGCCAACCCTATGATCACGGCAAATCCGACAACCAAAGATAAAACGCTGCGAATTCTCATCAATCCTCGCGCGCAATCACTGTTGTGAACAATAATCATATTACTTGGTTTGTTTTCGTCCGGCAAACAATCCGTCGATCACGATGAATATCACGCCAACCGTTATTGCGGAATCTGCAATATTGAAAGCGGGCCAATGGTACCCGGCGGCGTGGAAATCGAGAAAATCGATGACGGCGCCATGCCACAATCTATCTATCGCGTTACCGATCGCACCACCGATGACCAGACCGAGCGACACCGCAAGAAGCCGGTTTTCCGCACGGCGCAGCCAAAATCCCAAAAACACGGCAATGACAGCCGCGAACCCGGCGAACGCCGGTTGAATCCAGGGCGTGTCGCTGCTGAACATGCCGAAACTGACGCCGCGGTTTCCGACAAGGACGAGATTGAAGAACCCTGTAATTTCCAAAATCCGCGGTGGATTCATAATCTCCGTCAAAATGACCCATTTGCTGAGTTGGTCGAGCACGGTGAGGATGGCCGCGCAAACCAGGCCGAGACGGAGCAAATCTAAATACCCTTACTCGGCCGCCGGCCGCAGCGCCCGCACGACATCGGCGCAACGGCCGCAGATTCCCGGCAGCGAGCTATCGATATCCACATCCGGTAGTATCCGCCAGCAGCGCTCGCACTTGCCGCCATCCGCCGGCACGACAACGACGCCGATCCCGGGCGCTTCGGGAAGGGTAAAAGCATCGCTTGGCGGCGTGCCTTCGACCAACGCCAGTTCCGAAGTGATGGCGATCTCCGCCGCATCGATCCCCTCATAGGCCGCGATCGCAGCGGCCGTCAGATAGACGGTCGGGGCGGCCTGCAAGCTCGAACCGATACGTTTTTCGGCGCGCTCGATCTCCAGCGCGCCGGTTACCACGCGGCGGACTTGCCGCACGACTTCCCATTTCGCGGCGAGCTCATCATCGCGCCAAACGTCCGGCATATCGGGAAATTGCCGCAAATGCACACTGTTGTCTTGCGCATCGCCGGTACGGGCAAGCCAAGCCTCCTCGGCGGTAAAGCAGAGGATCGGCGCGAACCACGCGGTGAGACAGTTGAAGATTTCATCCAGCACGGTCAAGGTCGCGCGCCGCGTCGGATCGTCCTCGGCATCGCAATACAGACTGTCCTTGCGGATATCGAAATAGAAGGCAGACAGATCGACCGCGCAGAAATCATGCAGCTCCCGGAAAATCCTGTGGAAGTCGTACTCCGCCGCACACGATCGCACCAACCCGTCCAAGCCGTGCAGCCGGTGCAGAATCCAACGCTCCAATTCCGGCAGGTCTTCCACGGCCACCCGCGCCGCCGGATCGTAGGTACGAAGGTTGCCCAGTAGCCAGCGCAAAGTGTTGCGCAGGCGGCGATAGGAATCGATCAGCCGTTTGATGATTTCCGGCCCGATCTTCAAATCCTCTGAATAATCCGAAGCGACGACCCAGAGACGGAGCGTTTCGGCGCCATACTGATCGGTGACCTCCTGCGGCACGACCACATTGCCCAGCGACTTCGACATCTTGCGGCCATCCTCCGCCATGACGAAGCCATGCGTCAGGACGGAGTCGAACGGCGCGCGATCACGCGTTCCGCAAGATTCGAGCAGGGAGGAATGGAACCAGCCGCGATGCTGGTCCGAGCCCTCGAGATACAGCGACGCCGGCCAATGCAGATCGTTGCGGTTCTCCAATACGAAGCTGTGCGTCGAACCGGAATCGAACCAGACGTCGAGGATATCGGTCACCTGCTCGTACGCGTCGGGGTCGCGGCCTTCGCCCAAGAAACGGGCCGGCTGGCCGGCGAACCACGCATCCGCGCCTTCTTCCTCGAACGAATCGACAATCCGTTTGTTGACGTCTTCGTCGAAGAGAATTTTTCCGGTGTCTTTTTCCACGAAAACCGTGATCGGCACGCCCCAGGCGCGCTGGCGCGAGATCACCCAGTCCGGGCGCTGCTCGATCATGCTGTGCAACCGGTTGCGGCCGCTCGCCGGGTAAAACGTCGTCTCGTCTATCGCCTTCAGCGCTTTGCCGCGCAGGCCTTCCGCGCCCTTCTCGTCGCCCATGGAAATGAACCATTGCGGCGTGTTGCGGAAGATCAGCGGCGCCTTCGACCGCCAGGAATGCGGATATTGGTGCTTAAGCCGGCCGCGCGCGGTCAATGCACCGCGTTCGACCAGCAAATCGATGACGCCCGCATTGGCGTCGCCTTCCTTGCCGTTCTCGTCGTAGATCCGCTTACCGGCAAGCAGCGGGATATCGTCGTAATACTCGCCCCGCTCGCCGACGGTATGCGGCACTTCGGTCAGCCCGACCTCGGCAAACAGCGCGCGGTTCTGTACGAAGGTGTTGTAATCGTCCGCGCCGTGCCCAGGCGCCGTATGCACGAAGCCGGTGCCCGCTTCGTCGGTAACGTAATCGCCAGGCAGCATCGGTACATCGTAGTCCCAGAATCCGTCGCCACCGGACAAGCCGCGCAAGGGATGCGCGCAACGTTCGATCCGTGCCGGGTCGACGTCGCCCAGACGGTTCCAGGATTCGATGCGGGCGGCTTTCTGGACGCTCTCCGCCAGCATATCGGCCAGGACGAGCCGCTCGCCGGCCTTCGCCCAATTGTCGTCGGGCGCCGCGGTAATCTCGTAGACCCCGTACTTGATGCCGGACGAATAGACGACCGCCCGGTTCGCGGGAATCGTCCAGGGCGTCGTTGTCCAGATCAGCACCGACGCGCCATCAAGCCCATCGTCGTTCGTTCGGACGATCGGGAACTTGACCCAGATCGTCGGCGAAACATGATCTTCGTATTCGACCTCGGCCTCGGCCAGCGCGGTGCGCTCGACGACTGACCACATGACCGGCTTGGAGCCGCGATAGAGTTGACCGGTATCGGCGAAGCGGATCAATTCGGCCGCGATCTGCGCTTCGGCGTGATAGGCCATCGTCGTATAGGGATCGTCCCAATCGCCGATGACGCCCATGCGCTTGAACTCCTCGCGCTGCACGTCGATCCAATAATCGGCGAATTCTCGGCATTCCTTGCGGAACTCGACGATCGGCACCTCGTCCTTGTCGCGGCCCTCTTCGCGGTATTTCTCCTCGATCTTCCATTCGATGGGCAGGCCGTGACAATCCCAGCCCGGCACGTAATGCGCATCCTTGCCGAGCATCTGCTCGAAGCGGTTGATCACATCCTTCAGGATTTTATTGAGCGCGTGCCCGATATGCAGGTGGCCGTTCGCGTAAGGCGGGCCATCATGCAGGATGAAGGGATCGCGTCCCGCGGCTTGCGTCCGCAACTGTCCCCACAGGTCGATTTCCGCCCAGCGCGCCAGCAATTCGGGCTCCCGTTTCGGCAATCCTGCCTTCATCGGAAAGTCCGTCTTCGGCAGGAAGATCGTATCCTTGTAATCCGCGCTCATTGCACGGGCTCCATTTTCGGCACAAACCTGGGTTTTCCGCCTTCTGGCGGGCGCGCGATCCTATGCATGGCCTTATGCGAGGTCAAGACGCTCCCGCCGCCCGGACTGTGAGGACGCGCCGGGCTGCCGCGCCGTCCTCCGCGATCTGCGCTTTCAGTGCGTCCAGCCCGTCGAACTTACGTTCCGGACGCAGATATTCAATCAGGGCAACCCGCAATGTCTGATCGTACAGGTCACCGTCGAAATCGAACAAATGCACTTCGAGAAGAAGGCTATCGCCGCCAATCGTCGGCCGGTTGCCAAAGTTCGCAACGCCGTCGATCCAGCTGATTTCACCGTCCTCCCCGAGCCCGGCGCGCACCGCGTAGACGCCTCGCGCCGGCCGGATATAGTCGGCAATATCGATATTCGCGGTGGGGAAACCGAGCGTCCGGCCACGCTTGTCGCCATGCTCGACGATTCCCTCAATTTCGAATGGCCGCCCCAGCATCGCCGCCGCGTGCCCGGGCTTGCCGCTTTCCAGCTGTTCGCGGATATGGCTCGAGGAGTAGATCTCCGCGTCCGCGGACGCTACCGGCGCGACGGTCGTCACCGTGTAACCGCCGCCTTCGGCGTTTGCCTCAAGCAACGCGGTATCGCCGCTGCGTTGATGACCGAACCGAAAATCCTGGCCAATCACCACATGCTTGGCCCTGAGCCCGTCTACAATGACACGCTGAACGAACTTCTCGCCTTCCAGATGCGACAGAGCTTCGTCGAAATTCAGGACAATCAGCGCGTCCACGCCCAGCGCTTCGATATGGTGCGCCTTATTGTGAAAGGGCGTCAGCCGGTACGACGGGTCATGCGGCCGGAAGAAACTTCGCGGGTGCGGCTCGAAAGTCAAGACGACCAACGGCGCGCCGTCGTTGCGCGCAATGTCGGCGCCACACCCGATAACGGCTTGATGCCCGCGATGCACCCCGTCGAAATTGCCCAGCACCACGACGCCCTGGCGCGCGCTTTCCGGAACGTTTTCAATGGCTCTGATGATCTGCATATTCTTTTCGTCCTTTGCCCCCCGCGTGGCCCGAACCTATCGCGCCCATGGCGAACTGTGTAGCGGAATTCCTTAGCAGCGTTCTGGGCGGCTGCTATACTTGATCCATGCCGCTGCCGCACGCGTTCAAGGCCGAACCGCACGACCATCAGCTTTGTATCGACGAAGCCGTAGAGGTCGCGACCCGGCTATGCGCCGAACGGGGAATGCGCTTCACGAAGATCCGCCAGAGCGTCCTCACCTTGATCTGGAGCGGGCATCAGCCGATCGGCGCGTATGCGATCCTGGAAGCCTTGAAGGCGGAATATCCCCGCGCAGCGCCTCCCACCGTATACCGCGCCCTCGATTTCCTGATCGAAATCGGATTGATACACCGGATCGAGTCGATGAACGCGTTCGTTGGCTGCACCCATCCCGACGAGCGGCATACCGGCCAGTTCCTGATCTGCGAGCGCTGCGGTGCGGCGGCGGAACTGGACGATCCTCAAATCAACGACGCGGTGACGCGCACGGCCGGCGCGCTGGGTTTCCTGGCGCAGCGCCAGATGATCGAAGTAACCGGGCTATGTCCCGACTGCCGGCCGGCAGCGAACGGATAGAGTCGTGACGGAAGTACAAATTCACGATGCCGGCGAACGGATCCCGATCTCGGTGCTGACCGGATTTCTCGGCAGCGGCAAGACGACATTGCTGTCTCGCCTGCTGCGCGACCCGGCGATGCACGATACCGCCGTCGTGATCAACGAGTTCGGCGAAGTCGGCCTCGACCACATGCTTGTCGAATCTTCGAACGACGATGTGATCGTGCTCAACAGCGGCTGCCTGTGCTGTACGATCCGGGGCGACCTCATAGACACGCTGCGCAGCCTGTTCCGCCGCCGGGTGACCGGCGAAGTGCCGGAATTCGCGCGGCTGGTCATCGAAACCACCGGACTGGCCGACCCGGCGCCGATCCTGCACACGCTGATGACCGACCCGCTGCTCGCCGCGCGCTACCGTCTCGACGGGGTCATCACGACGGTGGACGGCGTCCATGCGCTGACCCAGATGGACACGCAGTTCGAGCCGGTCAAGCAGGCCGCCGTGGCCGACCGGCTGCTGATCACCAAGCGCGACCTGATCACGGACGAGGATACGGAAGCCTTGTCCGAGCGGCTGCGCACCATCAACCCGGCTGCCCCGATTCACACCATAAGGCACGGCGACATCACACCGGACACGCTGTTCGGCGCCGGGCTTTACGACCCGGAAACGAAATCGCCGGACGTCGCGCGCTGGTTGCGCGACGAAGCCTATGCGGACGACCATGACGACCATCACCATCATGATGTCAATCGACATGACGACCGGATCCGCGCCTTCTGCCTGATCTCCGAGACCCGCATGTCGTGGGACGCGTTCGCCGACTGGATGGAGGCGCTGATCTCGACCCATGGCGATGCGCTGCTGCGCGTCAAGGGCATCCTGCACGTCACCGACACCGACAATCCTGTCGCCGTGCACGGCGTACAGCACGTCTTCCATCCGCCGGCGATGCTCGATGCCTGGCCGGACGACGACCGGCGCAGCCGCATCGTCATGATCACGCGGGACCTGAACCGGGAACCGGTCGAACGGATGTTCCGCGCCTTTATCGACGCGAACGCACCGTAACGGTGAACGACCGCGACAAACCCGAAATCGTCGTATTCGATCTCGGCGGCGTCCTGATCGACTGGGATCCGCGGCACCTGTACCGCAAGATGTTCGACGACGAGAGCGAAATGGATCGCTTCCTCGCGGAGATTTGCAGTACGGGCTGGAATCTCCAGATGGATCGCGGCATGCCTTTCGAAGAGGGCGTCGCGGCGCTTTCGCGCCAGCATCCCGAAATGTCCGCCTATATCGAGGCCTTCTGGAAGCGCTGGCCGGAAATGATCGAAGGCGCCATCGACGGCACAGTCGACATTCTTGAGAGTTTGCATGGGAAAGGCGTTCCGCTCTTCGCCCTGAGCAACTGGTCTGCCCAGACCTGGCCCTACGCTCGCGACCGTTTCAAATTTCTCAACCTGTTCGAGGGGCTGGTCATTTCCGGATTCGAAGGGACGATGAAGCCTGAAAAAGCGATCTTCAATATCCTGCTGGAGCGATACGCTATCGATCCACGGGACGCGGTTTTCATCGACGATCGCGCGGAGAATATCGCCGTGGCGGAGACGTTCGGAATTCACGGTATCCGGTTCTCCAGCCCGGCCAAGCTTTCCATAGACCTCGCGCGTCACGGGCTGCTTTGAATCGACCCGTCAACTGCGGTCAACCGGAAGTTGACAGGCTTCCGGCAAGTGCCGATACTCCGCGCCTTTCTCAACGGAAACGCCTGTTGCAGGCATATTTGGGAGGCTCTGCGATGTCCGCGGTAATGTCGACATATGGTCGTTACGACTTCGAGTTCGAAAGAGGCGAAGGCCCCTATCTCTATACGACGGACGGTCGACGACTTCTCGACTTCGCCGCCGGTATCGCGGTCAACTCGCTGGGCCATTCCCATCCGCACCTGGTGAAGACGCTGCAGGATCAGGCGGCCAAACTCTGGCACGTCTCGAACCTGTACAACATTCCCGACCAGACACGGCTGGCGGACAGGCTCGCGGCGGCGACCTTCGCCGACAAAGTATTCTTCTGCAGCACCGGCCTCGAGGCGATGGAAGGCGCGATCAAGGCGTGCCGCCGCTATCATTTCGCCAACGGGGCACCGGAGCGCTGGCGCGTTGTCACCGTCGAGGGCGCGTTCCATGGCCGCTCGCTGGCAACCATCTCCGCGGCGAAGAACGAAAAACATCTCGAAGGGTTCGGTCCGCCGGCGGACGGATTCGATCAGGTCCCGTTCAACAATTTGAACGAACTACGCGCCGCGATCGGTCCGGAAACCGCGGCGATCGCCTTCGAGCCCGTGCAGGGTGAAGGCGGTATCCGCCCGGCCGACCTGGATTACCTGCGCAGCCTGCGTTCGATCGCCGACGAATTCGGCGTGCTGCTGCTGTTCGACGAAATCCAATGCGGCAACGGGCGGACCGGCAAACTGTTCGCCCATGAATGGGCCGGGATCACACCCGACGTGATGGCGATCGCCAAGGGCATCGGCGGCGGCTTCCCGATTGGCGCCTTCCTGGCCACGGAGGAGGCGTCGAAGGGTATGGTACCCGGTACGCATGGCAGCACCTTCGGCGGCAACCCTCTTGCCGTCGCGGTCGGTAATGCCGTCCTCGACGTCCTTCTGGAAGACGGATTCCTCGACAATGTCGACAAGACCGGCCGGCTGTTGTGGGATCGGTTGAGCGAAACCGTCGCCCGCTATCCGGACGTCTATGAATCCGTGCGCGGTGCCGGATTGATGATCGGTATCAAATGCGTCGTCCCGGCCGGCGATGTCGTGGTCGCGTTCCAAAAGGAAGGGATGCTGACGGTGCCGGCCGGCGACAATGTCGCGCGTCTGCTGCCGCCGTTGAACATCGAGGAAAGCCATATCGACGAGGCGATCACCATCATCGACCGGGTCGGCAAGAACTGGGCAGCCGGCGATGGCTGACCCCAAGCATTTCCTCGACATCGAGCCCTTCGACGAGGCAACGCTGCGGGAGATATTCGCCCTCGGCAGGGGCTTCAAGGACGGTTCGGCGGCCGATATGCGGCCGCTGGAAGGCAAGTTCCTCGCGCTGGTGTTCGAGAAGCCGTCGACCCGCACGCGGGTCAGCTTCGATGTCGGGATGCGGCAGCTCGGCGGCGAGACGGTCCATCTGACGCATAACGACGCGCAGCTGGGTCAGGGAGAAACCGTTGCGGACACGGCCCGCGTCCTGTCCCGTTTCGTCGACATCATCATGATGCGCACGACATCGCCGGACAAGCTGCGCGACATGGCGGAATACGCGACGGTACCGGTCATCAACGGTCTGACCGACGACAGCCATCCCTGCCAGTTGATGGCCGATGTGATGACCTTCGAGGAACATCGCGGCCCGATCCGCGACCGGGTCGTTGCCTGGAGCGGCGACGGCAATAACATGGCGCTGAGCTGGATCCAGGCCGCCGTCCGCTTCGATTTCGAACTGCGGCTCGCCTGCCCGCAGGAGCTGTCCCCGAATGCGGATGCCATCGCCTGGGCGGAAAAGCACGGCGGCAAGGTTCGGCTGACGTCGGACCCGCGCGAAGCCGTGGACGGTGCGGATTGCGTCGTCACGGATACTTGGGTGTCGATGAACGACTCGCAAGCCGAGTCGCGCCACAATTTGCTGCGCGCCTACCAAGTCGACGACAAGCTGATGTCCGAGGCGAAGCAAGACGCGATCTTCATGCACTGCCTGCCCGCCCATCGCGGCGAGGAGGTCACGGCAAGCGTCATCGACGGCCCGCAATCCGTCGTATGGGACGAGGCGGAGAACCGGCTGCACGCCCAGAAAGGTATACTCGCCTGGTGCCTTTCGTGAGCGATACGGCGCTCTCCGGCGACGCGGACGACTTTATTCGCCCTTTCATGATCGACGCCAACGGGCTGCATGGCCGTCTCGTACGGCTCGGCCCGGCGCTCGATACGCCTCTTTCAGCGCATGATTATCCGTATCCCGTGGCCGCGCTTCTGGGCGAAGCGCTGGCACTCGCCTCCGGTCTCTCCGCGGGGCTCAAATTCGACGGCGTGTTCAGCATTCAGGCGCGCGGGGACGGACCGGTGAAGATGCTCGTCGCCGACGTCACGACGGAGGGCGCCATACGGGGATTCGCCGATGTGCGAGACTCCATCCCGGACGATGCGGCTGACACGCCGATACCGCGCCTGATCGGCGCGGGACGGCTCGCCTTCACGGTCGACCAGGGCCCCGACACCGAGCAGCACCAGGGCATCGTCGATCTACAAGGTGCCAGCCTGGCCGACTGCGTACATCACTATTTCCAGCAATCCAGCCAGTACAGCGCGGCGGTCAAGCTCGCGTGCCAGTTCGACGAAGACCAGGGCTGGCGCGGCGGCGCGCTTGTGCTGCAGCGTCTCCCGGAGGACGAGAGCCCGTTCGAACGCGATCGCCTCGAGGAAGGGTGGCGCACGGCATTGACACTCATGGGCAGTTGCACGCCTACAGAGCTGTGCGACGCCCGTATCGGCGCCGACGACCTTCTCTACCGGTTGTTCCACGAGGACGGCGTCCGCGTGTTCCCGACGCGGCCGTTGATTTTTTCCTGCAAATGTTCGCGCGCGCGCATGCAGGCGGCCGTCGCCATGCTGAGCGGAGAAGAACGGCAGGAAATGACGATCGACGGCAAAATTGTCGTAACCTGCCAATTCTGCAATGCGGAGCAGGTTTTCGATCCTGCCGCCCTAAGCCCCGCTTGAAGCGGCAACGCGGTCCACGCATATTGGAAGTGAGAATTTCAGAAGGATTTATCATGCGGCTCAGGGCGCTTTGCATTGCTTGTACTTTGTCACTTTTCACGCTTGCGGCGTGCGTAACCACGGGACCGCAGCCTTCCTATCCGGAAATTACGTTCGCGCATCTGCCGCCCATCAATCTGGATGTCGCCGAAATCGTCTACGCGCCGCGCTACCAGCCGCCGATCGACGCACCGAATATCGGGCACGAGTTCCCCACGCCACCGGCTAAGGCGGCGGAACGTTGGATCGCGGACCGGCTGGTCGCGGCGGGTACGGTGGGGCGGGCAAGCGTCGTCATCCGCCAGGCGACGGGAACGGAGACCAAGCTGAAGGTCAAGAAAGGGATAACCGGCGCCTTCACCACCGACCAGGCCTGGCGCTACGACGCCCAGATCGAGATCGCGATCAAGGCCGTAAACCCCAACCGCAAGATTAAGGCCGAAGCCAGCACGTCCGCGCAACAAAGCCGCACGATGCCGGAAGACGCCAGTCTGTCGGAGCGGGAGGACGTCTGGTTTGCCCTGACCGAGACCGTAATGCGAAAATTCGACACGACATTCGAAGCGCAGATTCGCAAGGACCTCGCCAAATTCATAAAATAGCGCCGCTATCGAACGGCGGCAGGAGCCAGGACCATGAACATGCAGGCGACCATCGAAAAGAAACTCGCGGAATCGCTGACTCCAACCCATCTGGAAGTGATCAATGAGAGTCATATGCACAACGTGCCGCCCGGGTCAGAGGCTCACTTCAAAGTGGTCATCGTCACGGACGCGTTCGACGGCGTCTCGCGGATCCGGCGACACCAGCGGGTGAACGGGATCCTGGAAAAGGAACTCATGGAAGACGTGCACGCACTTTCCATACGGACGATGACGCCGGAAGAATGGACCGCGCTCGGTGGCCAGGTCATGGCGTCGCCGAAATGCGTCGGCGGAGACAAACACGACGAATAACGTCACGCGAACGGACTCGAAACGTTCAGCAGGCGCCGCGCCAGGCGTCGGCGCCTTCAATTATTCAGGGAGAATTAGGAATGACGATCGACTTGTACACATGGGCCACGCCGAACGGCCGCAAAGCTTCCGTGATGCTCGAGGAAGTCGGTCTTCCCTACGAGGAACATGCCATCAATATCGGCAAGGGCGAGCAGTTCGACCCGGACTTCCTGAAGATATCGCCGAACAACCGGATTCCAGCCATCGTCGACCCGGACGGTCCGGACGGGAAGCCGATTTCGGTTTTTGAAACCGGCGCGATCCTGGTCTATCTGGGAGAAAAGACGGGTAAGTTCATCCCGACCGACGCGCGCAAACGTGTCGCGATGTTCGAGTGGCTGATGTGGCAGATGGGCGGTTTCGGCCCGATGCTGGGTCAGGCCCACCATTTCCTTGGCCTCGATACGGAGGTGCCGTACGGCAGCGAACGCTACGTCGAGGAATCGCACCGTCTCTACGGCGTCATGGACCGTAGGCTTGCCGACAACGAATATCTCGCCGGCGACGAATACACAATCGCGGACATCGCGACCTACCCCTGGGCGCACCGACACCCGCGCCATAAGGTCGACCTCGGCGAGTTCGAGAATGTCCGACGCTGGTACGATTCGATCGGCGCGCGGCCGGCCGTGCAGAAAGGCATGCCGACCCTCGGCGGCATCAATATGTAGATTCGGGATCCCCAGAAAATGCGTTACGCACGGTTCGAAAAGGACGGCAACATCGCCTGCGGCATCGTCGACGGCGAAACGATCAAGCTCGTCACGGGGGAAATCCTCGATGGCGGCGCGCCGACGGGCGAAACGGTCGCGCTGGACAGCGTCAAGCTGCTGCCGCCCGTCATCCCGGAAACTTTCTACGCCGCCGGCTTGAACTACGTCGCGCATATCATGGAGCAGGCGGAAGCGCGCGGCGCGAAACCGAATATTCCGGAGAAACCCGATATCGGCTACCGCGCCAACAATGCCCTGATCGGCCATGGCGAAACCATCGTGATTCCAAAGGATGCGACGGACCAGGTCGAATACGAAGCCGAGCTGGTCGTCATAATCGGCAAGCAGGCGAAACACCTCTCGGAAGCCGACGCGCTATCCTGCGTCTTCGGTTACACGATCGGCAATGACGTCAGCGAACGGACCTGGCAGCGCGGCGACCGCACGATGTGGCGGGGTAAGAACACGGACACCTTCAAGCCCATGGGCCCCTGGATCGAGACCGATGTCGATCTGGCCAGCCTGCAAACCACGGTGCGCTTGAACGGCGAAGAAACGATCAGTTTCGAGACAAACAACATGCTGTACGGGGTCGAACGCTATATCAGCGCCATGTCGAAATATCTGACGCTCTACCCTGGCGACGTCATCTGGATGGGCACCGAAGGCAAGTCGCCGCAAATGAAGCATGGCGATATCTGCGAGATCGACATCACCGGCATCGGCATCCTCGGCAACCCGGTCGTTCGGGAGAGCTAATCCGCCGCGTCTTCTTCTTGCTGCAGCGCGAAAATCGAGGTATAGCCGCCGGACCAATCCGGTGGAATCTGGCAGGGCCGGGGATCGTACTGAACCCAGCGCGCCGGTTTGCCGCGAACGATCGTGCCGTTGTGACGGCTGGGGCTCGGATGCGCGGTGATCGGCAAGGCGTCCGCCGCGGAAAAGGCGTTGAGCAGCAAGGGCCGCATCTTGTTCGAGTTGTTCGGCATCGATCCGTGAACCGTTCGTCCGTTGTGCGCCGTGACCGTACCGGCGGCGCCCTTGCAATAGACCGCCTTGTCGAGCGGTACCCGGCGGAGATCGCGATCACCGATCGCGCCGACCCATTGATCCTTGTCGTTGTACTGATCGAACAGCTCGCCATTGTGGCTGCCCGGGATCATGCCAAGCGGGCCCATCTCGTCGTCGATGTCCGACAGAAACAAGCCGATAGCCAGCACATTGTAGTTGGTATGGGGATAGAATTGGATGTCCTGATGCCACTTCACCTCTTCGCCGCCGTCGCCATATTTGAAGTTCAGCTTCGAATGATGGAACTTGACGTTCGGGCCCAGCAGATCCTCACAAAGGTCGACGATCGGTCCCTGGCTGGCGAATTTCCAATAGGTTTGATGATGTTCAACGGGTTGGGTCAGCCGGCGCAGGCGCGGGTTGTCGCTGGCGTGATCCGGCTCAAGATCGAACTTGCCGTCCGATTTTGTCCATTCCCGGCTCTCGTCAATGAATTGGTTGGTCACATCCCACAACCGTTCGAGCCATTCCTCGGATACGAACCGCTCCACCATTAGAAATCCGGTGTCGAAATAAGACTGCCGTTGATCTTGCGTCAGAACTTTCGGTTGATGGGATAGGATTTCTTCGGGTGTCATGGCAATATCCTGTTGTGCGGCGGCACTAACGCGGCGGCGTGTCCAGCGTCGCTCGGGTAAAGGTTTCGATATAGTCGAGCAGCCGATCCGACGCGGCACGGGCGCGCTCCCGGTCGCCGTCGCCGATCGCCCTGGCGACTTCTGCATGCAGCCGGGCGCAGAGCGGCAAATCAGCGACTTCCTGGTAATGGATGAACCAGAAACGACGCGACAATGGCTGCATCAACTGCATAGCCTTCGCCGCATATCCATTGCGCGCGGAATCGACCGAAAGATCATTCAATTCACGGTCCAGGCGCAGGAAAGAGCGATCGTCGTCGGTCTCCGCCGCCCGCTGCATTTCGTCGGCGATTCCCCGAAAGCGCTCCTTCTCCGCCATCGTCGCCCGGTCGGCCGCGTTGCCGGCCACCAGCCGCTCCAATTCGCGGCGCACTTCGAGCAGCTGCAACTGCGCGCGGATGTCGATCTCCGAGATCAGAATGCCGCGGCGCGGCAGGATCACGACGAGCCCGGCATGAGCCAAACGCTGCAACGCTTCACGGATCGGTGTGCGGCCGATACCGACGCGCTCGCTGAGTTGCGCTTCGGAGACGATCGTGCCCGGCTGGAGTTGCAGCATCACGATATCTTCTTCGATCCGCTGATATGCGAGATCGGTTAGCGAGGCATAGCCTGCGGTATCGTTGGCGGTGACGATCGCCATGGGTGCTTCCTTGCCGCTCTGATATATCAGTAATATAGTACAGTGGCCGCCACCGTAAAAGGTTTGTCGGGTTAAACTTCGTCAACAATGTTCGGGAGGGATCTTCCATGTATCCGGAACGCGTCCAGGATCACTCCCCGGTAGTCCTGACCAAGGAACAACGGGAATTTTATTTCGAGAACGGCTATGTGCTGCTCGAATCCGTCGTCCCGATGGAAACGATCGAACGCTTGCGCGAAGTGACCGAAGCGATGGTCGAGCGCAGCCGCTCGGTCAGCCAGTCCGACGCCATC
>CAYLTU010000019.1:0-5880 GCA_964386465.1 uncultured Rhodospirillaceae bacterium | reverse complement strand
AGTGACCGAAGCGATGGTCGAGCGCAGCCGCTCGGTCAGCCAGTCCGACGCCATCTTCGATCTGGAACCCGGCCACAGCGCCGACATGCCGCGGTTGCGTCGCCTGTCGTCGCCGGTGGCGCAGGATCCGCTCTATTGGGAGTTCGCGTCCGAATCCGTAATTGTCGATATTGCCGCCGATCTGCTCGGACCGGACGTAAAGTTCCACCACTCCAAATTAAACTTCAAATGGGCCGAGGGCGGCGAAGAGGTGAAGTGGCATCAGGACATCCAATCCTGGGCGCACACCAACTACAGCCCGTTGACGATCGGCACCTATCTGTACGACGTCGGCCCGGAACAGGGACCGCTCGGTCTGATGCCCGGCAGCCAGAAGGGGCCGCTGTTCAATCAATACAACGACAAGGACCAATGGGTCGGTAGTATTTCGGACAGCGATTTGGAAACAGCCAACCTGGACAAGGCCGTCTATTTGACCGGGCCTGCAGGATCGGTGACCGTACATAATTGCTGCACCGTACACGGTTCGAAGCCGAACCTGTCCGACCTGGGCCGCCCCCTGCTGCTCAACGTCTATTCCTCGGCCGACGCCTTCACCTATATGACCAACCCGCTAACGAGCGAGTATGCGGGAGCCATTGTCCGCGGCAAAGCGGCGCGGCAGGCTTTCATCGATCCGCGCCCTTGCGTCATGTCGCCGGATTGGTCGAAAGGCTACACCTCGCTCTTTGCGTTGCAACAGAAGGAAGAGTGGAGCAAGGAACAACTGGAAACCGTCGAGCAGCAGCACCGCGAAGCGGTGGCGGGCGGCTAAGCTAGCCGCAGCGCCGGCACCGGACTTTGGCGAAGATCTCGTCCCAATCGCCATCGGTCGCGGCGTAGTCGAGCAGGCAACGCAGCGCCTTCGACTCATCGGGCAGCTTGTACCGCTCGACGATCGTATTCAGCATCTCGTGCGCGTCGGGATGGACCTCGTAGTCCATCTTGACCTTCACGCCGGCCATGTGAGCCTTCCCCCTAGAAGCCCCGGAACAGGATCGTCGGCAGCCACAGCGCCAAAGACGGAATGGTCAGAACGAACGTCAGGACTACCATGTGCAGGACGATGAACGGCACAACGCCCTTGTACATGTGCATCAAGGTGATCTCCGGCGGGCTGATGCCGCGCAGGTAGAAGATGGCCGGCGCCATCGGCGGCGTCAGGTAGCTCGTCTGGATCATGATCAGGAAGCAGATCGAGAACCACACCTTCACCGACCCGACATCCAGATCGTAGAAGCTGAACCCGACGATGATCGGCATCGCGATCGGCACGACGATCAGCATCAGCGAGATCAGGTCGAGAACGAAGCCTGCCGCGAACGCAAGCAGCAACAGGATCGCCATTGTCTCCCAAGGGGTCAGTTCCGCCGCCGCCATCAGCTGTTGCACCCCGACCAGGCCGCCCGCCGCGGTGAAGACGCCGGCGAACATCGTGCCGCCGATCAGGATCAACAGGATCATGGCCGTTATGATAACGGTCTTGTAAAGCGCTTCCTTCATGACTTCGACGGTCAGCGTCCGATAGCAGAGCGTCATGATCGTCGACCCAACCGCGCCGCAGCCCGCGGCCTCGGTTGGCGTCGCCAAACCACCCAGGATCGAGCCCAGCACGAGGGCGATCAACAGGAACGGCGGAATGAGCGCGGTCGCCGTAATGAAGAGTTTTTGAACGAAAGGCGGTTCGTTTTCGTCCGCGGTCAACCGCGGTCCGTCCGCCGGGCGTATGGTGCAGCGGACCAGGATATAGACGATATAACAGCCCGCGAGCATCAGTCCCGGCAGGATCATACCGGCGAACAGGTCGCCGATCGAAACGTCGGCAACGGGACCGAGAATAACCACGACAACGGAGGGCGGGATGATGGTGCCGAGCGATCCGCCGGCGCAGATCGTGCCGGAAATCAGCGATTTGTTGTAGGCGTAACGCAGCATGACCGGGATCGCCAGCAGGCCGACCACGGTCTCGGTCGCACCGACGATACCGGTGGAGGCGGCGAAGACCACGCACAGCAGGACCGTGCCGATCGCCAGTCCGCCAGGCAATCGCCTTGTCCACATGTGTATCGCCTCGAATAATCGTTCCGCGACACCGGAGCGCTCCAGCAACGAGCCCATGAAAATGAACAAGGGTACAGCGCCCAATACGTAGTTGGAGGCGACGTCGTCCACCTTGGCCACGAACAGCGAGACCGCAGCCTCGCCGAACCTGGCGATGCCCCACATCAGAGCGATCCCCATCAGCGAAAAGGCAACCGGAAAGCCCAGGAATAGCATCAGCAACAATGCCGGGAACATCCATAGTGCGAATTGGAAACTCATTATTCGAAGCCTCCCGGTAATTCCGGTTCGGGCACTTCACGGTCAGTGAGCACGAGGACGCATTTGATCGCCTCGCAGAGTGTCTGCAAAGTGAAGAGATAGAAACCAAAGGTGAAGGTGAACTTGAACGGCCAGATCAGTGGATTCCAGGCCGACTCGCCGGATTGTTCATTCACCTTGTAGGCCTCGAGGAAATAGACGAAGAGGCCCCAGGCAATCCAAGTGATGACCGGCAACAGGAAGATTACAAACCCTGTCAGATCGATCGCGGCTTTCTTCTTGTCCGACACATTATCGTAGAAAAAATCGACCCTGATATGCCGGCGCAATTGCGTACAATAGGCTATCCCCAGCATGAGGCTGGTGCCCATCAACATGTAAGATATTTCAAACGCCCAGGATGTCGGTGCGCGAAAGGCGTAGCGCATAATGACTTCGTAAACGATCAGGATTGCCAGAACCGGAATAATGCAGCCGGCGACGATGCCGGAAATTTTGCAGATAATTTCGATCGGACGAATAAATTTCCAGATATCCCGCCCAACGACCGCCATCAGCAGACCCCAGATCACGCAAAGCCCCGTCAGATAGAAAATTCCGACGAGGATGCCGAGAAACCAACCGTGGCCCGCCGGTTTTCCTGAAAGGATCAGCTCGTGCGTTTCCGACACGACGCCAAGAATAGCTTCCATCACCTAAGGTCCCAAGTAACTGGAAAAATGCTTAAACGAGGGAGGGGGGACGCGTGATGTCCCCCCAATTACGATCGACCTCTATAGATGATCGGCCTTATTTCAGAATTTTGCCAATCGCCGTCCGTGTGCCCGGTCCGGACCGCATCTTCGAATAGACCACCATGTCCATCTGGAATTGACGCTGATGGTTCAACATCTTCTTGAACCAGGCGTTGCCCACGGCCTGTTTGTCGGCCCATTCATTGCCCGCCTTCTGGGCGGCGTTGATGAAGCTCTGCTCAAGACGCAACATGGTGTTGCCGCCTTTTTCCATACGCCGATAGGCGAATAGATCCTGATAGGCATGGTCCCGCCAGGTGCGGAAGTACGCCAGTTCCCCAGCCATCCGAATCATATCTCGATCGCGCTCGGAGATCGAGTCCCAGGCCGACTTGCTGAACTCGCATTCTTGCGAGGCAGCCGGCTGATGGACCCCCGGGAAAATGATGTACTTGGCGATTTTGTGGAAACCGACCGGTTCGTTGATCGACGGCGAGCTCCATTCGGTGGCGTCGATGACGCCGCGTTCGAGCGCCGCGTACACTTCCGCCCCCGGCAGGATCACCGTCGAGGCCCCGAGTGCGCCGCCAACTTCGGCCCAGGCACCGGCGGTGCGCTGCTTGATGCCCTTATAATCAGCCAGATTGGTGACCTTCCGCTTGGAATGCAGGAAGATTTCCGCCGGGAAAGTGCCGCACGGAATCGACACCACGCCGAATTTCTCCATACGGTATTGTTCCCACAGCTTTGCGCCGCCGGCCTCAAAGAGCCACAGGAAGAATTCCTCCTCGGTCAGGCCGCCGACATAACCGCCGAAGATCACGGTCGTCTTGTCGATACCCCAGTCGTAACCCATCCAGTTGTGACCGGCCTGAGCTACACCGGACTTGACCGTTTCGGTCACTTTCAGCGCCTTGCCCAGCGTGCCAGCCGGGAACACCGTGATTTTAATCCGGCCCTCGGTCAGAGACTCAACCAATTTGGAAAATTTCTTGGCGTCTGCCAAAGGCACGCCGCCGCCCCAAGGCGCCGCCATGCTCCATTCGGCTTGCGCGAGAGCCGAGCCGGCCGTCGCCATCATGCCCAGTCCGGCGGCCGCGCCGACCGCCGTTTTTATGAAATTCTTTAACATGTGTTCCTCCCTGTTGTGGTCTGGTTTGAGACTAAAGATAGATTCTGCTTCGTCCACCTCTTATGAAATTTTCCTGCAGGCCCACCTTAACCCCTGTCCGCGAGTGTTCACCATTGCTGAAACTTGGTCAACCTTTTGAACCACCCCGATAGCAGCTGCTACGGGTCTGATAACTCGTTAGCCGGCATCTGTGCGGCTACGCCTCCCCTCGGTAATTTGTCCGGACAATACTAGTGATATATCAGTACGACAAGACGGCAACCAAATTTACAAAAGGCAAGCGCCAAGCCATTCAGTGGCGTTATCGCAAAATTGTTACGGTCTGAACCGCCAATGTTTAAAGTCTAGCCGTGATGAATGGACCCTTAGCCCAACCCGGTGGTGGGCCAATCGACGCGGATTGGCGCACGCCTCCGTCGATGCGTCCCGCGGCGGAAATCGCCACGCCGGAACGAACTATGACAAACATTAGGCATTCCGGGGGATGGCATGAACGATAAGAGCAAGACTGCCGGCGATATCCGTATGAAGGGCAGCGGTTATTACTCGCTGGCGACGACCGGAGCGAAGATCGTCATCGATGGCGCGATGCCGTAAATTCAGGGCGCATTGGAGGCGATGGATATCCCAGACGATGGGAGCCAATTCTCGATGGCCTATATGGGCTGCGCCGACGGTGGCACCTCGATCGACATGATCGGCGGAGCATTGCGTTACGTACGTGAACGCGCGCCGTCCCGCCCGCTCACGATGACCTATACGGACCTGCCGCGGAACGATTTCAGCCAGGTCTTCCAGATCGTGCACGGCCAAACCGACATCCCCGCGTACGCCGCCGACATAGACAATCTGTTCGTTTTCGCATCCGGCACTTCGTTCCATCAGCGTATCTTTCCGGTGAATTCCTTGAATTTCGGGTTCTCGGCAACCGCTTCCCATTACATCAGCGAGCGACCGGACCCGATAACGAGCCATGTCCATATGATCGGCGCCGAAGGCGCGGAGCTCACCGCCTACGCCGAGCAGGGCCGGGCCGACTGGGAGCGCATTCTCAGTTGCCGCGCCGCGGGGTTGGTGTCAGGCGGCCGCCTCGTGCTGTTGAACTTCTGCCGCGACGAGGAGGGCCGCTATCTCGGCGGGACCGAGGGGGTGAACATGTTCCACACCTTCGACCGGTTGTGGCGAGAAATGGCGGATGACGGCACGATTACCATGGCGGAATACGAAGCGACGGTCTTTCCGCAATACTACCGCGACGTGACGGAATGCAGCGCGCCGCTGGTCGGCCAACCCCGTCTACCAGGCCGGCCTGCGGCTCGACCATATCGAAACCCGCGTCATCGACTGTCCCTACCGCCTCGACTACGAGCGGCATGGCGACCCGGCGAAGTTCGCCAGGGAATACATCCCGACTTTGCGGTCCTGGAGCGAAAGCGTGTTCTTCGCCGGCCTGTCGAACGACCGGTCGCTCGACGAGCGCGCCGAAATCATCGACCGCTACTTCGATTCCTACGAAACCTTCGTACGCGAAAAGCCGGGAGGTCAAGGCATGGACTACGTCCACACCTACATGGTCATGCATAAGGAGTAGTCGGGCGATCCCCTTGCATGTTCAGTTTGGCGCGAATCGGAGAAGATTTGCGCTGGAGCGGA
>CAYLTU010000018.1:0-36913 GCA_964386465.1 uncultured Rhodospirillaceae bacterium | reverse complement strand
CTAGCAACCGTAAAGGTGCGCTGTACAGACGGAGCGCGATAGTCCGCGGTGCGAGCCATCGCTATGATGCCGCGGATGAATTCGAACGGCCGACTCATGCTACCCGAAGCGCCGACCCTGGTCGTCGGGCTCGCCACGGCGACCTGGCTCAGCGCCGATGGGGAGATCGAGGAAATCAGCCTCAAGGAAGCGGCAAAGCGCACGGGGGCCCAGAGACCGATCCTGTGCCACGCGCCGGCGGTTGCGCGGCGGCTCGACATTGCCCGCTTTTCCAGTTTCGACGTATTGGAGCTTTACGCCTTCGTTCGGCCGGCGACGTTCTGCGTGCCGACCGTCGACGGCATCGCCGACGCGCTCTACCTGCCACGACCGGCGGACCCAACGGCGCGGGCAACACTGCTGCTGACGGCGTTATCGGGTCTGCTGCGCGAGTTGGCGGCGCGGGACCGGGACCGCGATGACCTTCCGGTCGCCTGGGCGATGGCGCGCGGTGGCTGGAGCTGGGGCGTCTCCGTCCTGGCGGCGCTCGGCGAGGAAGCGGACGACCGCCAGCGCGCGCCGGCGGCGGGGCTCGACGTCTGGCGCAACCTGCCGGAATGGCAGGAGCACGCGCCGCCGCCACCGCCCGGTAATCTTTCCGTTTCGCCCGCCGACAGCCGGGCGCGCCTGGCGGCGCTGCTCGGCGAAGGCGCCGAATCGCGGCCGAGCCAGTCGGATTATGCGTCCGCCGTGTCGCCCGCCTTCACGCCGCGCGAGGACGAAGACTCGCCCAACGTGGTGCTGGCGGAAGCCGGCACGGGCGTCGGCAAGACGCTGGGTTATATCGCGCCCGCAAGCGTCTGGGCGGAGCGTAACGAGGCCCCGGTCTGGATTTCGACCTACACCCGCAACCTGCAGCACCAGATCGACCAGGAGCTCGACCGGCTTTATCCCGACCCGGCGGTGAAGCGCAACAAGGTCGTCGTGCGCAAGGGCCGGGAAAACTATCTCTGCCTGCTGAATTACGAGGAGGCCGTGCGCGGCGTCGCGGTGCGCGGCGGCGACGCGATACCGCTCGGCCTGATGGCGCGCTGGGCGGCCCGGACCCGGGACGGCGATACCAATGGCGGCGACTTCCCGGCCTGGCTGAGCGACGTGCTGGGCGCCGGTCCCACGGTCGGGCTGACCGACCGGCGCGGCGAGTGCATATACTCCGCCTGCGGCCACTACGCCAAATGCTATATCGAACGCGGTATCCGCAAGGCGCGCCGCGCCGACCTGGTGGTCGCAAACCACGCGCTGGTGATGATTCACGCGGCGCGCGGCATGCCGGAACTGGCGCCGACCCGCTTCGTCTTCGACGAGGGGCATCATGTCTTCGATGCCGCCGACAACGCATACTCCGCTCATTTGACGGGGCTGGAAGGGGCGGAGCTTAGGCGCTGGCTGCGCGGGTCGGAGGGCCGACGGCGAAGCCGGTCGCGCGGGTTGAAAAACCGCGCCGGAGACCTGTTGGGCAACGACGAACAGGCGGAACGGGCGCTCGACACGGTTATCGAAATGGCGGCGGTGCTTCCCGGCCAGGGATGGCGTCAGCGCTGCGCGGACGGTGCGCCGCGCGGCGGCGCGGAAACCTTCCTGACGGCGGTGCGGCGTACGATCTACGCGCGCGTCGACAATGCGGAGAGTCCCTTCGATCTCGAAGTCAGCGTCGAAGAACCGACGGCGGAGCTGCTCTCGGCGGCCGCGCGCCTGCATGAAGCGCTCGGGCAATTGGCGCGGCCCCTGCGTCAGCTGAGGGAACGCCTATCGAGCCGGCTCGATGCGGAAGCCGACAAACTCGACAGCACGACGCGCAACCGGATCGAATCGATCGCCCGCTCGTTGAAACATCGCGGCGAGGACGTCATCGAGGCGTGGCGCTTCATGTTGGCGACCCTGCCGGAAGGGACGCCGCCGGAACATGTCGACTGGTTCACCGTGGAGCGGATCGACGGCCGGGATTTCGATGTCGGCATGCACCGGCATTGGATCGACCCGACTTTACCCTTTGCGGAGGTCGTTTTGAACCAGTCGCAGGGGACGCTCATAACATCGGCGACCCTGACGGATGGGTCGGGCGACGCGGACACCGATTGGAAGGCGGCGGAAGCGCGAACCGGCGCGGACCACCTTGCGGCGCCGGCGATACGCTCCGCTGTGCCGTCGCCGTTCGATTATGCGGCGCAAACCCGCGTATTCGTCGTCACCGACGTCAAGAAGAATGAATTGGAACAGGCGGCGGCGGCCTATCGCGTTCTGTTTCTCGCCGCACGCGGCGGCGCTCTCGGTCTGTTCACCGCGATCGGCCGGTTGCGTGCGGCGCACAGGCGGCTGCTTGAGCCCCTGGACGCAGCGAACATCCCGCTCTACGCCCAGCATGTCGATGCCCTCAACCTGGCGACCCTGATCGATATTTTCCGCGCCGAAGAGAATTCCTGCCTGCTGGGAACGGACGCCGTTCGCGACGGGGTCGACGTGCCGGGCGACGCGCTGCGGCTGATCGTCTTCGACCGGGTGCCCTGGCCGCGGCCGACGATCATGCACCGCGCCCGCCGCAAGGCGTTCGGCGCGCGCGCCTATGACGACATGATCACGCGGTTGCGGCTCAAGCAGGCCTACGGCCGTCTTATAAGGCGCGCAACGGATCGCGGCGTCTTCGTACTGCTCGACTCGATGATGCCGTCGCGCCTCGCGGGCGCGTTTCCGGAAGGGGTGGCGATCGAACGGGTCGGGCTGGCGGAGGCGACCGCGGAAACGAAACGCTTTCTGGGGCAAGCGACTTCTGACGTGCAGGGCTCTTGACGCACCGCGGTCGCGGCATGATCTATAGCCCGGTACCGCATCGGGCGGGGACCTTACCGAAAAGGATAGAGAATGGTCAGCACCGAAGCCGCGTTGATCTACACCATGGTCATCATATCCGCGGCAGACAGCGACATGACCGACGCCGAATTGTCGGCGATCGGCGAGATCGTGCGTCATTTGCCGGTCTTCGACGATTACGACCCCAACATGCTGCCGGAAACGGCACGGTCCTGCGCCGATATTTTGGGCGAAGACGACGGCATGGCGACGGTATTGGGCGTTATCCGGGAATCCGTTCCGGCGCCGTTCCACGAAACGGCATATGCGCTGGCGGCCGAAATCGCCGTGGTCGACGGGGAAGTCACACCGGAGGAATCTCGGCTGCTCGAGCTAATCCGTCACGGGCTGGGGATCGATCCTCTCCTGGCCGCGGCAATCGAGCGTGCGGCTCACGCGCGGTTTGCCAAAATTCGATAATCCCCACGAGAACCCCCACGAGTCGTTACGCGATTCCCGCCTTGACGCGCCTGCGCGGCCGGATGCCGGACAGCAGTCGAAGCGCGTCGCCGAACGCTTCCTTTTCCGGACCCAAGGGACCGTGAAACCGCGCATCCGTATCGGCAATGCGCGGTTCCGCTTGCCGTAGCAACGCCGCACCGTCGGCGCTCAACGCCACGGCGAAGGCGCGACCATCCTCGGCATGCGCCCGGCGCTCGACAAAACCGGCCTTTTGCATGGCGCGCAGCACCTGTGAGGTCATCATCGGGTTGCTTTGGCAATGGCCCGCCAGGGCGGCCTGTTTGACCGGTTCGCCGTCCGCTTCCTGCAATTCCCGCAACCCCGCCAGAAGCAGATACTGCACCGGCGTCACGCCGAACGGCGCGAGTACCGCGCGGGCCCGCTTTTGCCAAAGGTTCGCCGCGCGCCACAACAGATACCCGGGAATGCCGCAATCGTCCGCCATGCTGTTCTCTCCACCGGTTTGCCACGCACCTTTTTAATATGTGCGCATAATTAATCAAGCCTACGGGTGAATTCTGCCGATTCTGCTCGGAAATTTTTTCTGTTTAACAAGAGGTTAAAGACGCAACCGGTTGATTTTACGTCGTTTCCGTCTTGGCACGATTGCTGCGTATGGGTAGGGCAATCATCCAACGCCGAACGAGCCGCTCCATGAAAGTCGCCGAACTTGTCGCAGCGTTCCAACGATTCGCGACGACACAAAACAATCCCGAAAGCGCCGGACCGGAAATCCTGTCGCCGGTTCGGCCACCGGCCGCCCCTGTCGCAGCCCTTTCGGTCAGTTCCGTTGCAGAAACCGAAGACCAAATTACGGTCAGCCCGGAAGCGATATTCACCTTCGCCGCGTCACGTTTCGACCCGCAACGGATCACGCGGGACGAGGTCCGGTCCCTTGCCGATACCCTTCGCGACGGCGCGGCCATTTCGATTCGCGACCGGGCGATCCTCGCGTCGGCGCCGCAGGGCGGCTTGCAAAACGCCCTGTTCGAAATAGATCCCGCCACACCGACCGACCTCGTCAGCGAATTTCAGAACAGGCTGGCCATCGATATGGCGAATGCGGACATCAACGCGGTCGAGGAAGATACGCGGGCCCTGGCGATCCTCGGCCGGCTCGCCAGCATCCGCGACGAACTGGATCCGTAAACGAAAAAGAGCCGCGCCCTGACGCGGACGCAGCTCCCTTTTCGTACTGGGTCGGTGCGGCGGCTAGAAGCCCATGCCACCCATACCGCCCATGCCACCCATGCCACCCATATCGGGAGCGGCCGGCATGGCCGCGGGCTTGTCTTCAGGCGAATCGGCCACCATGGCTTCGGTCGTGATCAGCAGTCCGGCGACCGACGACGCATCCTGCAACGCGGTGCGGACGACCTTCGCCGGGTCGATGATGCCGGCCTTGACCAGATCGGTATACTTGTCCTCTTGCGCGTCGTAGCCAAAGGACGCGCTTTTAGACTCGAGAACTTTGCCGACGACGACGGCGCCTTCCGCACCCGCATTGTTGGCGATTTGGCGCGTCGGGGTGGTCAGTGCCCGGCGAACGATATCGACGCCAACCTGCTGGTCGTCATTGCTACCGGAAACGCCTTTCAGCGCGCGTGAGGCGTGCAGCAGCGCCACACCGCCGCCCGGCACGATGCCTTCTTCCACCGCCGCACGCGTTGCGTGCATGGCGTCCTCGACGCGGTCCTTACGCTCTTTCACCTCGACTTCCGTCGCGCCGCCGACCTTGATCACGGCGACACCGCCGGCCAGCTTGGCAAGACGCTCCTGCAGCTTCTCCTTATCGTATTCGGAGGAGGTCTCTTCGACTTGCGCCCGGATCTGGCTGCACCGGGCTTGAATGTCCTTCTTCTTGCCGGCGCCGTCGATGACGGTGGTGTCGTCCTTGTTGATCACCACGCGCTTGGCGCTGCCCAGCATGTCGAGGGTCACGTTCTCCAACTTGATGCCGAGGTCTTCGGAAACGACTTGCGCCTTTGTCAGGATCGCGAGGTCTTCGAGCATCGCCTTGCGGCGGTCGCCGAAGCCCGGCGCCTTAACGGCCGCGACCTTGAGGCCGCCGCGCAAGCGGTTCACGACGAGAGTCGCGAGCGCCTCGCCCTCGACGTCCTCGGCGATGATCAGCAAGGGCCGGCTGGACTGCACAACCGCTTCCAGCACCGGCAGCATGGCCTGCAGGCCGGACAGTTTCGATTCGTGCACGAGAATGTATGGATTATCGAGTTCCGCCAGCATCTTGTCCGGATTGGTGATGAAATAGGGCGACAGATAGCCACGGTCGAACTGCATGCCCTCGACGACGTCGAGTTCGGTGTCCAGGCCCTTGGCTTCCTCGACCGTGATGACGCCTTCGTTGCCGACGGTCTGCATGGCCCGCGCGATCATCGAACCGACTTCCGTATCGCCGTTAGCGGAGATCGTGCCAACCTGCGAAATCTCTTCGTTCGTCTTTACCTTTTTCGAACGCTTGGCGATTTCACCCACGACGGCGTTGACGGCGCTGTCGATACCGCGCTTCAGATCCATGGGATTCATGCCGGCAGCGACCGCTTTCGCTCCTTCGCGCACGATGGCCTGCGCCAATACCGTCGCGGTCGTCGTGCCGTCGCCGGCGATATCAGCCGTCTTGGTCGCAACTTCGCGCACCATCTGTGCTCCCATATTCTCGAATTTGTCCTCGAGCTCGATTTCCTTGGCGACGGTCACGCCGTCCTTGGAAATACGCGGAGCGCCGAACGCCTTGTCGAGCACGACATTACGGCCTTTCGGGCCGAGCGTCACCTTTACGGCCTCGGCGAGAATATCGACGCCGCGAAGCATCTTCTCCCGCGCGTCACCGGAAAATTTTACGTCTTTTGCAGCCATTGCCTTGCTACTCCTCTATGCGGCTTTCTTTTTCTTCGATTTCGACGGTGTGCTATCGACGATGCACATGATGTCCGACTCCTTCATGATGAGGAGTTCTTCGCCATCGAGTTTCACTTCCGTCCCCGACCATTTACCAAACAGAACGCGATCGCCCGCCTTGACGTCCAGCGGCGTAACCGCTCCATTTTCAGAACGGGTCCCGCTGCCGGTAGCGATGATCTCGCCTACCATCGGTTTTTCCTGCGCCGTGTCGGGAATGATGATCCCTCCAGCGCTCCGTTCTTCACTTTCCACCCGCCGCACCAGCACGCGGTCATGCAGTGGCCTGAATTTCATCCCAGTCCTCCAATTCGCTGTTAAGCATTTGAAATATGTCTCGAATCTCGAAAATCCAAACGATTTTGGCACTCTCCTGCCTCGAGTGCTACGGCATCTAAAGTCTTGCCGCGGGCGAGTCAAGGGGCCGATGAACGGTTACGCGCGAGCCGGCGCGATCTGGATTAGCAGCACTCTCGCCGCTTCGCTGCTAATTTATTGATTTTATTGACTTAAATTTGAGAAAATCGACCGATTCGTGTATTCTAACCGTTGGGGCATTTTTGTCGGATTGCTTCACGGCGATCGCGCACCACGCAAAGGGGATCGACATGACGACACTGTCCGGACTCCACGAAATCAAGCCGTTCAAGCTCACAACGGCGGAAATCCTCTACCGGATGCCCGACTATCCCGACCTGCTGCAGAGTTTCGTCTGGCAGAAACTGGATACCGCGCCGGAATTTCCGAAACTCCACAAGTTCCTCGATTTTTGGGACAAGAACCTCGAAGCGCCGATCCACTCCGTCCGTGTCGCCGGTCGCGATATCATCGGTCTCCCGTCTTTGCGCTGCGTCGAAAATAATTTCGTCCTGCACTGAGAACCGGACCCTCTATCGGTAATAGAACCGTTACCGGCGAAATCAATCCGTTCGCTTGACGGAGGCGGGATTTTTCGCTCGTATTCGCACGAGCGAACGTGGGGGAGGGAGAAACGCATCGATGTCGATAAGCGTTGTCATCGTCGGATCCGGGCCGAGCGGGTTTTACGTCGCGGAGGCCCTGATCAAATCCGAGGCCGATGTCGCGATCGACATCGTCGACCGGCTGCCGACGCCCTACGGGCTGATTCGCGGCGGCGTCGCCCCCGATCACCAAAGCACCAAACGAGTCACGCGCGCCTATGAGCGCACGGCCACGAACGAGGCAGTCCGTTATTTCGGAAATGTCGAGTTGGGCCGCGACGTCAGCCTTGGCGAGCTGAGAGAGATGTACGACGCGGTCGTGCTCACGATCGGCATGCCGGGCGACGGAAAGCTCGGCGTGCCGGGCGAAGAAAAGAAAGGCGTCATCGGGTCGGCCGCCTTCGTCGGCTGGTACAACGGACACCCCGATTTCCGCGACCTCGACCCGTGCCTGGATACCGAGAATGTCGTCGTTATCGGCAACGGCAACGTCGCGATCGACATCGCCCGCGTGCTGGTCAAGACGCCCGAGGAAATGACGGAAACCGATCTGCCGAAGCATGTGGGCGAGGTAATCCAGGCCGCGCCGGTCACCGACGTCTATATGGTCGGACGGCGCGGACCGGTGCAAGCAAAGTTCACCAATGTCGAACTGCGGGAAATGGGGCACCTGACAAACGCCGCGGCGATCGTCGATCCGGCAGACTTGCCGGACGAGGTGACAGGCGATTGGTCGGACCGCGACCGCCGGCTGCGCGAACGCAATATTGAATCGCTGCGAGGCTACAGTACCGACGAGCGGGACGGAAAGGTGAAATCCGTCCATTTCACGTTCTACGCCAAGCCGGTCGAGATCCTTGGCGGCGATGCGGTTACCGGTATCCGGCTCGAAAAGACCCGTGTCGTAGACGGGCGCGCCGAGGGTACCGGCGAATATTTCGAGATCGGGTGCGGCTTGGTCGTGCCCGCGATCGGCTATGTCCTTCAACCGCCACAGGATATTCCATTCGACGAAAAGACCGGCACGATCCGCAATATCGACGGCCGCGTCGATGAAGGCGTGTACGTCGCGGGCTGGGCGAAACGGGGACCCATCGGCGTGATCGGTACCAACAAGCCCGACGGCCAGAATGCCGCCGCCTTGCTGCTCGAGGATATTCAGCATGGAACGAAACCCGGCCGCGAAGCGTTCGAGACCATGCTGCGGCAAAGGGATGTCCGGTGGGTCGATTTCGCCGCCTGGAAGAAAATCGACGATGCAGAGGTCGCGAACGCGCCGCAAGGCGCCCCGCGCGAAAAATTCGTGACCGTGCCGGAAATGCTGGAATTTCTGGATCGCGCCTGACGAAGCCGAAAGATACCGATCTAACCTTTGTTCAACTCTCCGCGACGCGGACTTCGCTCCTATTGCCTACGCCGGACCCTGCGGTTAATACCAAAGGTCATAGATAGTGACTTTGGTATAAGTCTATGACTCCGGCAGGCTTTCACCGTTGCGCCGCGATGACCGCTGCGATAGGTATTGCAATTATACCGAACCACCGGCGGAGCCTGGATGTCTGGCGGGCACCAACGATCGAAAAAGCCGGTCGTTCGACCGTCTAACACAAGGACCACGAGATGGCCGTTACAGCCGAAAAAATTCAAGAGGACGTTCCTCGATCCGTCCTGGAATCCGCAGTCATTCGATTTGCGGGCGATTCCGGTGACGGCATGCAGCTGACGGGAAGCCAGTTTACGCTGGCGACGGCGCTGGCGGGGAACGACCTGGCGACCTTCCCGGATTTTCCAGCGGAAATCCGCGCGCCCATCGGCACGACATTCGGCGTCTCAGCGTTCCAGATTAATTTCGGCGCGCGCGGCATCCGCACCTCCGGCGATGCGCTGGACGTGTTGGTCGCCATGAATCCGGCGGCGCTGAAGTCGAATGTCGACGATGTGCGCCCCGGCGGTCTGGTGATCGCCGACCTGGGCTCGTTCACGAAAAGGAATATCGAAAAAGCCGGCTACACCCAGAACCCGCTTGAGGACGATAGCCTCGAAAAGTTCAAGATTCTGGAAGTCGACATGTCGCGGCTGACGGTTGAGGCCGTCAAGGAATTCGGCCTGTCGACGAAAGAATCGCTGCGCTGCAAGAACATGTGGGCGCTCGGCCTGATCTATTGGATGTACGGCCGCAAGCGGCAGCCTTCCGTCGACTGGCTGAACAGTAAGTTCACGAAGCTACCGGATATCGCGGCAGCGAACGTCGCCGCGATCAACGCCGGACACGCCTTCGGCGAGACGGCGGAGATGCCGGCGGAAGTCAGCGCCTATATTGTGCCGGCGGCGGATATCGAACCGGGTCTGTACCGTACCGTGACGGGTGCTGAATCGGTGGCCTGGGGCCTTGTCGCCGGATCGCATCTCGCCGATCTTGAAATGGTCTTCTGCTCCTATCCGATCACACCGGCTTCATCGGTGCTGCATGTGCTGGCGAGCATGAAACAGTTCGACGTACTGACCTTCCAGGCGGAAGACGAAATTTCCGCGGCCTGCGCGGCCATCGGCGCGTCCTACGGAGGTTCGCTGGGCGTGACGTCGAGCTCGGGTCCGGGGGTCGCGTTAAAAACGGAAGCCATGGGCCTGGCGATCAGTATCGAGCTGCCGCTCGTCATCGTGAACACGCAACGCGCCGGACCGTCGACCGGCATGCCGACGAAGACCGAGCAGTCCGATCTCTACCAGGCGGTCTACGGCCGCAACGCGGACAGCCCCGTGGTCGTACTCGCATCACACTCGCCCGGCGACTGTTTCGATGTGGCGATCGAATCGGTCCGCCTGGCGACGAAGTACATGACCCCCGTAATCCTGCTGACCGACGGCTATATCGCGAACGCGTCCGAGCCGTGGCTGATTCCCGACTTCGACGATTACGAGGCCTTTCCGGCGCGGTTCCGGGACGATCCCGAAGGCTTCCATCCCTATCTGCGCGATGCGGAATCGCTCGGCCGCGTTTGGGTCAAACCGGGCACGCCGGGGCTTGAGCACCGGGTCGGCGGCATCGAGAAGAGCCACGATTCCGGGCACATCTCCTACGATGCGGAAAACCACCAGAAGATGACCGATATCCGGATGGCGAAAATCGCCGGCATCGCCGACGATATTCCGCCGCAGGACGTCGATCAGGGTGGCGAAAGCGGCCGCATCGCCGTCGTCGGCTGGGGATCGACCTACGGCCCGATCAGCCGGGCCGTGACCCAGGTGCGGGCCGACGGAGAGGATGTCTCGCATATCCATCTGCGCTATATCAATCCGCTGCCGCGCAATTTGGGCGATCTGCTGCGCAACTTCGAGAAGGTTCTGGTGCCGGAAATGAATACCGGACAGTTGGTCACATTGCTGCGCAGCGAATACCTCGTCCCGGCGGAAGGCCTGAACAAGGTCAATGGCCAGCCGTTCAAAATCAGCGAGATCGAAGGCGCCATCCGCGCCCGATTGGAGAGTTGAGATGAATATCGCGACGCCGCCGGAGAACCTCACGGCGAAAGACTTCACCTCGGACCAGGAAGTTCGCTGGTGCCCTGGCTGCGGCGACTACGCGATCCTGAAATCGGTGCGCGCGACTTTGGCCGACCTCGGCGTCGAACGTCACAACACGGTGTTCATCTCCGGCATCGGATGCGCTGCGCGCTTTCCCTATTACATGGAGACTTACGGATTCCATACGATCCATGGCCGCGCGCCCTCAATCGCGACCGGCCTAAAGATCGCCAATCCCGAGCTCGACATCTGGGTCATCTCCGGCGACGGCGACGCGCTGTCAATCGGCGGCAACCATTTGCTGCACCTTCTGCGCCGCAATGTCGACATGCAGTTCCTGCTGTTCAACAACGAGATTTACGGCCTGACGAAAGGACAATATTCCCCGACGTCCCGGCCAGGCACGAAGTCGCCGTCGACGCCTCTTGGTTCCGTCGACAATGCGGTGTCCGCCGCCTCACTGGCGATTGGCGCCGGCGGCCGTTTCGTCGCCCGTTCGATCGACACCTTGCAGAAACATATGCCGCCGGTCTTGAAACGCGCGCATCAGCATCCCGGCGCGTCTTTCGTGGAAATCTTCCAAAACTGCATCGTCTATAACGATGGCGCTTTCGGGCACTTCACCAACCGCGACATCGCGGCCGACCATCAGATCGACGTCGTCCACGGCGAACCGCTGATTTTCGGTACGGAACGCAACAAGGGGCTTCGCATGAAGCCCGGTACGATGGAATTGGAAGTCGTGACGATCGGCGAAGGAGGGATGTCGATGGACGATGTCCTGGTCCATGACGAAACCAACCGGACCCTGGCCTCGATGCTTGCCACGATGGAACCGCCGACGTTCCCGGTCGCCATCGGCGTCCTCTACTGCAACCCCGGTCCGAGCTATGTCGAAAGCCTGCGCAATCAATCGGATACGGCAAAGGCCGCCGCGCCGAAAGCCGACATCAACGACCTGCTGCGCAGCGGACATACCTGGAAGGTCGATTGACCTAACCGGAATGCCCTTGAGTGGGCAGGTGGCTGATTTTACGTCCACGGCCTCGGGTGACGCATCCCCCACGTTCCGCAGCGGGTAAATGTCAACGATAGATAAGACCGTCGAAGCGCCCAGCGCGTTTCGCAAATGGATGCTTCTCGCCTCGGTTACGCTGGCGACGACGATCTACAGCATGACGGTGCTGATCGTCAGCGTGGTCTTGCCGCAAATGCAGGGCACATTGTCGGCGACGCCGGACCAGATCAGCTGGGTCATGACCTTCAACATCCTGGCGACGGCGGTCGTCACGCCGATCACCGGCTGGCTGACCAGCCGCTTCGGCTGGCGCAAGGTGATGCTGAACAGCGTGTTCGGGTTCTGCGTTGCGACGGTGCTGTGCGGTCAGGCCGAATCGCTGGAATCCCTGGTGATCTACCGAATATTGCAGGGCGGCGTCGGCGCGCCGCTCGTGCCGTTGTCGCAAGCGGTCATACTGGACAGTTTCGAACGCCGCCAGCACGGCCTGGTGACGTCTATTTTCGGTATGGGCGTCGTCGTCGGACCGATCATCGGTCCGGTCTTCGGCGGCTATCTGAGCGAAATTTTCGATTGGCGCTGGGCGTTCTACATGATCGTCCCGTTCGGCGTCGCAGGCTTCGCCGGCCTGTGGATTTTCCTGCGCGAAGGTGGCCGCGAGTATGGCACGCGGTTCGACTGGACGGGCTTTCTCGCCTTGTCCTTCGCCATCTCGTGCCTACAGTTGCTGCTCGACCGGGGGGAAAGGCTCGACTGGTTCGAGTCGCCGGAGATCATCATCGAAGCGGCGTTCGGCTGTTTCGCCTTCTATGTGTTCCTCGTGCACAGCCTGACCAGCCGCGCGCCGCTCCTCGATTTCAAAATTCTGCTGAACCGTAACTACGCCCTCGGCCTCGTTATCGTGTTGATCTACGGCATGCTCAATTTCACGCCGATGGTCATGCTGCCGCCGATGCTGAAAGGCATCGCCGGTTATCCCGAATCGGTCATCGGCATGCTGTTGAGCGCCCGCGGCGCCGGCGCCTTGATCGGCTTCTTCCTCGCCGTCTGGGTCGGCAAACTCGATCCGCGCATCGGCATGACCGCCGGCTTCGGGCTGCTGGTCTGGTCCGGTTGGTACATGATGGGTTTCGACATGAACGTAACGAGCTTCGATATCGGCCTGACCAGCGCCGTCCAGGGGTTCGCGGTGGGCATCCTGTGGGTACCGCTGACCATCGCGACCTTCGCGACGATGGAGAACAGCAAACTGGCCGAAACCATGTCGGTCTTTCACCTTCTGCGCAATGTCGGCAGCAGCATCTTCATCTCGCTCAGCGTCACGATTCTGGTCCGCACCTCCGGCATTAATTACGCCCGCATGACCGAATTCATTTCGCCCTTCAATGAGTTGCTGGGCTTTCCGGACAACAACGCCTCGTTCGACATCAGCGGTCTAAGCGGCCTCGCGGCGATCAGCATCGAGCTCGACCGGCAGGCCGACATGATCGGCTTCCTGAACGCGTTCGGCGCCTTCACCTTCGCCAGCGCCCTTGCCCTGCCCTTGGTCCTGCTGGTACGCATGCCGCGGACATCCAACTGAGATGCAGGCCCCATGATCACGATATTCGGCATCAAAAATTGCGACACCTGCCGCAAGGCGCTGAAATGGCTGCAGGCGGAAGAGATAGAACACAGCTTCCACGACTTTCGCGCCGACGGGCTGGACGCCGCCGAACTGAAGAGTTGGGTCTCCGCCGCCGGATGGGAAACCTTGCTGAACCGGCGCGGTACGACGTGGCGAAATTTGCCGGAGGCCGACAAGGAAGGGGTCGACGAAGTGAAGGCCGCGTCCTTGATGCAGACGAACCCGACACTCATCAAGCGGCCGGTGTTCGATCTTGGCGGCGATATCGTCGTCGGGTTCAAGGATGCGGAGCAGCAGCGTATACGGGAAGGGGGTTGAGCCCGACATGAACAGGATCAACTTCTACGCCGGCGCCGACATCGATCGCGTGAGTCCGCAACGCCGGGATGCCTCGTGGATCGCCGATCAACAGGCATCGCCACGTGCGCGGGTGCTGCCGATGTGGCGTGACAAGAACTTCATCTCGTTTCTGGATCAAGGCGACGAGACGCCGGAGATCGCCTGGCTGTCGGTTGCGGCCGCCTCGGAGCTGGCGAACGACGAGGCAACCTTGATTCTGCTTGGCGAAAAGGACGGGGCGCCCTATTTCGCGATCGACCTGTCGCATATCGAAGATCCGGAAACAGTTGTCTCGCACGGCACGTTCGTCGGGTTGCGCGACGTCGGCGGCGGGCTGGGCCAATCCGAAGGCGCCCTGCTTTCCTACGCCAAGGGTCTTATCCATTGGCACGACCGCCACCCGTTCTGCGCCCGCTGCGGCAGCGCGACCGACACGACCGACGCCGGTCATGTCCGGGTCTGTGTCAACCCGGACTGCAAGGTTTCGCACTTTCCGCGCACCGATCCGGCCGTCATCATGCTGGTGCATAAGGGCGACCGTTGCATCCTGGCGCACAACCGGCGCAACCCCCGGCCGATGTATTCGACCCTGGCCGGCTTCGTCGAACCGGGCGAAAGCCTGGAGGAAGCGGTCGCGCGGGAGGTCCTGGAAGAGGTCGGCATCCAGGTCGGCCGCGTGCGCTACCACTCCTCCCAGCCCTGGCCGTTTCCGGGCAATATCATGCTGGGCTTCCACGCCGAGGCGGTCAGTACCGATATCGAAATCGAGGAAGCGGAGATTTCCGAAGCGCGCTGGTTCGAGCGCGCGGAAATCGCCAACGCATCCGAAACCGGCCTCAAACTGTCCCGTTCGGAATCGATATCACGCCGCCTGATCGACGATTGGGTGGCGGGCGCCGTCGAATAGGCCGCCACGACCCAAGGTTCAAATCTCGAACTCCACGAGCAGAGCCGAATGATCGCTCGTACCGTCCTTGCGGTGCCGGTGGCTGTAGCGCGCCGCCCGCAAGGCGGGCAGCAGGCGCGGCGACAGGAAGGCGTGATCGATCCGAAAGCCGTTCCGTTTGTGACTGTACCAGCTGTACTGACGGCCGCGCGGATGGAGACGCCGCCACGCTTCGTACCATCCAGCATCCGCCATATCGTCGAAATAATGGCCGTAGTGGAACACGCTACCGGCTTCGTCGATATGGTTCTTCCCGGTATTGAAATCGCCGGTGAACAGGTGCCGCGTACCCGATAGCCGCGCCGCCCGGCGCAACATGTAATCCAGGTGCGGCACCTTCTCGTGCAGCGACGGAAAATAGGCTCCCGTCATGCCGAATTCCGCAAACCGGACGGTCACCCAGCGATGGCGGTCCGGCGGGACGTCATTGCCCTCCTCGCATTTCTCGAAGGGTTCGCGCGCGGCGATCAGCACGCCGTTCGTCCTCGCGGGCGGTTGGCTCGATACCTGATGAACCAGCCCGTCCGCCGCGAGCGCGTCGCGTAGAAACGAGCCCGGCGGATTTTCACGATATTCCGTCAGGACCACGATCCCGGCCCGATGCGACTTGACCGCCGCGTGGATCCGCTCGATGCGCTTGCCGCCGCCATGTCGAATGTTCCAGCACAGCAGACGTTTGAACGTGCCCATTTGCGGCTCCGATCGGTCGTCGAAACGATATAGCGGGACTCAAGGTAATAATTCGGCAAACATTTGTAACCAAGATAGAAGGCTTCGATCGCTAGGCCTCGTCGCGGCGCTGGCGCGTTCGGGATGGACAGATGGACCGCGTTTATTCATTATTCCGCGCTGCAGGGAGCAAAAACTTGAACTCGACCCGATCAAACGGCCGGAAAGTTTGCTGCGTTCGCGTTTTCGCGGCGCTCGTCCTCGCCTGCGCGATCGTGACGCCATCCCATGCGGACAATGACGAGAACGATGCGGATTCACTCTATTACGATCCGCTTGAATCGATGAATCGCGGAATTTTCGTTTTCAACCGCGCGCTCGACGAGATGTTTTTCAAACCGGCGGCGCGGCTGTACATCAACATCGTTCCCGAAGGCGGCCGCGTCGCGGTGACGAACGTCATCAATAATTTGAAGACACCGGTCACCTTGGCGAACGACGTGCTTCAGGGCGAAAAAGATCGCGCCCAGGCTACGATCGCCCGTTTCATGGTGAATACGGTTCTCGGATTCGGCGGCATCGCCGATGTCGCCACCGATCTCGGCGTGCCGCGCCATAGCGAGGATTTCGGCCAGACGGCGGCGACCTACGGTGTCGGCGGCGGACCTTATCTGATGCTGCCCTTCTTCGGTCCCTCCAACGTGCGGGACGCGCTGGGCAAATTCGTCGACCGGTTCCTGGACCCGTTGGAATACGCCCTGGAGAACGAAGCGTCGTTCGCGCGCTCCGGCGTCGAGGGCGTCGATCAGCGGGCACGGTTCCTGGATGTCAGCGAAGCGATGGAGAAGACGTCGATCGACTACTACGCGTCGATCCGCAGCGTTTTTTCGCAGAACCGGCAGTTCGAGATCCGCAACGGCGTCCCGGAACCGATCACCGATATCTACGGCGACAAACCCGCCAAATAACTTCCGGCGCGTCGCGACGCGTTATTGTTGCTGCATGCCCGCGATCTTCGCTTCGATCGTCGAAATCAATTTATCGAAACCCTGGCGCTTGATCACCGCGGTGTAGTCCGCCCGCAGCCGGGCCAACTCGCTGAACCGCGCATCGAGGAAAACGTCTATTATGCGCCATTCGCCGTCGCGCGGCCGGGTCAGGTAGTTGAGCGCAATCGGCGTTCCGTCCGATTTGATCAGCCGCGTCTTTACCAGCATCGTGTCGCGCACCGATTTCTTCGCGGAAACGATTTCGAATTTTTCGCCTGAATAACCGTCGAACCGCGCGGCGTAGGTGGCGATGCTCATGCGGGAAAAGGCATCGGTCAGTTGGGCTTTCTTGCCGTCGTCGAGTTTCTTCCAGTAGGCGCCCGCGGCGATCCGCGACATCAGCGCGAAATCGTAAAGCTGGGTCATCACAGGCTGCAGTTTCTCGTAGCGGCCGGCATAGCCGAGGCTGTCGGCGTTCTGCATGATTTCAAGCAGCGTGGCGTTGAGCGTCTCGATATGGTCGCGCGGCGACGCGGCGTCGGAAGAAGAGAAACCCGCAAACAACAGACACGTTGCGAGCAAGGTCAGGCGCACGAACCGAAACATTTTTTCCTCCGCTGACCGCGTGCGCGCTGTAACGCGCCCGCAATCCCTATATAAACCGCATTCGAAGAACCAATGTGAATCATTTTATACCAAATCGACGTGACGCGGATGTAGCGAAGATGTGGACAGGGCGTCCGGACATCAATGGCCGATAACGAAACTTTGACGGGGAGGGGCCGTCGCGCCTTGGCGGCGTGGACAGGCGTGGTGCAACGGTTCGCCCTTCCGGTCGTCGCCCTGCTGGTCGGGCTGACGCTCTTGGCGGCCTGGTACACCGCATCGAACCTGGCGATCAACACCAGCACAACAGACATGATCTCCGCGGAAACCCCATTCCGCCGCAACGCCATCGAATTCGACAAGGCGTTTCCGCAGTTCAAGGATTTGATCGTCGTCGTCATCGACGCGCCGACGGCAGAGGATGCGGACGTGGCGGCGCAGCATCTGGTTTCCAACATGCGGCGCAATACGGCGCTTTTCGAGCGGGTCGACTGGCCCGGCGGCGACCCGTTCTTCAACCGGAACGGGCTTCTTTACAGCAGCGCGGAAGACCTATCGGAACTGGGCGATCGGCTCGCGAACGCCGAACCCTTACTCGCTACGCTCGCCCAACAGCCGAATCTGGCAGGCATGTTCGATGTCATGACATTGGCCCTGCAAGAAGGAAGCGACGATGAGGCGATCGGCCGACTTTTGCGCAAAATCGGTGACCCGTTGCACGGACTGTCCTGGCGCGAACTCGTATCGATGGACGGCGGGCATCGGCAAACAATCCTGGTCAAGGCCGCCATGGATAGCGGGTCGCTGTCGCCGGGCACGGCCGCGTTGGCGGAAATCCGAAGAATTGCCGGCGCAATAGATTCGATCGTCGATGGATCCAAGGGGGCTCGCGGCAACGTCAAAGTACGACTGACCGGTTCCGTCGCGCTGGACCAGGAAGAGCTCGAGAGCGCCGCGGTCGGCGGAAAGACCGCAGGGCTGGTTTCCTTGCTGCTCGTCACAGTGCTGCTGATCTTCGGGCTGCGATCTTTTTGGCTCATCCTTCCCGCCCTGCTGACCCTCTTTGCCGGCCTAATCTGGACCGCGGCGTTTGCGGCCCTTGCCATCGGCTATCTGAACCTGATCTCCGTCGCCTTCGCCGTCCTGTTCGTCGGGCTCGGCATCGATTTCAGCATTCACTTTTGCCTGCGTTATCGCGATGCGCTCGGCGAGGCGGCGCAGCCGACGGATGCGCTGAAGATCGCCGCTGCCGATGTCGGCGGTTCGCTCGCCATCGGTGCCCTGTGCGCCGCACTCGGCTTCCTCGCGTTCCTGCCGACGGATTACAAAGGCCTCGCGGAACTCGGGGTAATCTCGGCGAGCGGCATGCTGGTTGCCCTCTTCCTGAACGTGACCTTGCTGCCGGCGCTGCTGAAGCTCTTCCCGAAGCCGGCGTCGCGTGAATTGAAAGCGGGCTTCGCCGGCGACCGTCCCGGTCGGGTCATCGTTCTGACGGCCCTCGCGCTTGGGGCCATCGGCGCTGTCGTCGCACTGCAAGTACGCTTCGATTTCAACCCGATGAACCTGAAGGACCCGCGGAGCGAATCTGTAGAGACATTCCATAGCCTCGCAAAGGATAGCCGGAACGGCGTATACGCCATCGACCTGTTGGCGAAAGACCGCGCTGCCGCCAAGGCGAAAATAGAAAGGCTGACCGCGCTACCGGAGGTCGGCGACGTGGTCACCATCGACAGCCTGATTCCCGGCGATCAGGAAGCGAAACTGGCGATCATCGAAGACATCGCCTTGTTCCTGGTCCCGGCACTCCAACCATCCTCTGCCGGAGCGGAACTCACCCCGGCGCAACGCAGGTCCGCGGCAGCCAAGTTTCGGACATTTCTGTACGACTACGCCGTGCGGAAAGACAGCAATCCGTTTGCGGAAACCGCCCGATCCACAGGCGACTCCCTCACGAATGCCTCAAACAACCCGGAGATCGCGACCGCGCTGGAACGCCGGCTAATCAAATATCTCCCCGGTATGCTGGAGGACCTTGGATTTGCGCTTAATGCGGAACGAATTACCTTCGACGATGTACCCAAACATATCCGCGACTCGTGGATTGCGGCAGACGGCCAGGCGCGAATTCAGCTGCTGCCGGCAAAACCGATCGAAAACAACGGCGACCTGCGCCGCTTCGCCAAAGCGGTGCTGGCCGCCGCGCACACGGCCACAGGTACGCCCGTTACGATCACCGAGGCGGGCGACGCGGTCGTGGCGGCTTTCCAGCAGGCGACGCTGATCGCCTTCGCCGCCGTCTGCATCGTCCTGCTGGTCGTCCTGCGAAGCGTCCGCGATACCGTGCTCGTGATCTTTCCGCTGATCCTTGCCGCGATCTACACCGGCGCGGCGTCCGTCCTGCTCGACCTGCCGTTCAATTTTGCCAACGTCATCGTTCTGCCGTTGCTGTTCGGGCTGGGGGTCGCCAGCGGCATCCACTTGGTGATCCGCGCCCGCCGCGTGGCGGACATTACGGCGCTGATGCGCACGAGCACGCCGCGCGCGGTCCTGTTCAGCGCGCTCACCACCATCGCCTCGTTCGGCAGTCTGGCGCTCTCGGGCCATCGCGGCATGACCAGCATGGGACAGCTTCTGACCATCGCGATCGTCTTTACGCTGCTGTGCGCCCTGATCGTTCTGCCGGCGCTGTTGAAATGGACCGAACAACGTGCGGAACGATAACGGTCCGAGAAATCGTAGATTTGTGTATGGACGTGATTGCCGCCGTTTCGTAATAATCGCGCCGTCGGTCGGAGCATGCGGCCGACGTTCAACCCTGAAATCCGAGCCCGGACTACGCCTTGTTCGCTTTGCAAACCGATATCCTTGAATCGCAGCAGGTCAGTGTGCTGTGAAAGCGATCATGATGGCAGCAGGGTTCGGCGAACGGCTTGAGCCCACCCCGGACTCGCCGCCGAAGATCCTGTTGCGGTTCGGCGGGAAGTCGTTGCTGCAGCGGCATGCCGAAATATTGACGTTTCTCGGCTTCGACGAATTGGTCGCGGGCGTCGGCAACAAGGCGGATTGGGTCAAAGACGAAATCGCACAGCAGGCGCTCGGAGATTTCGTCCGGACCGTGGACTGCCCGCAATTCGCGACAGGCGCGTCCTATACGATGTGGGGGCTGCGCGCGGAGTTCGACGGACCGGCGGTGTTCATGGACGGCGACGTCCTGTACGACCACCGGATGATGGCGCAGCTGTGCGACTCCCCCCATGACACCTGTTTCGCCATGGACCGGAATATCCGGCCGAGCGAAGATTCGGTGAAAATCTGCTTCCGCAACGGCGAAATCGTCGACTTCCACAAACAGCCCGCCGCGCCGCATGACGAATTCGCCGAGTGGATCGGGTTCCTGAAGCTATCCACGGACGTGGCGCGCCGCGTCGAGGGTGCCCTGCGGCCCTATATCGCGGCGAAACGGACCGATTTCATCTATGAGGAAGTGTTTCGCGATATCATGCGCGCCAGCCCGCCCGGCGCCTTCGGCGTCGCGGACGTGACCGGCTTGCCCTGGACGGAAATCGATTTTCCGAGCGACCTCGAATACGCCCACAACGAAATCTTCCCGCGGCTGAAGCCGCTGCCGTCATGAAACGCTGGATGAACATCTCACCGCCCTGGGACCAGCGACTTGCCAGACTCCTGGTACAGCCGTTGGCGGCGACACCGGTCACGCCGAACCAAATCACGACCGTAAGCCTCCTGTTCGGCGTCGGCGGCGCGATCCTGCTAGGCTTCGGGGGAACAGCGGCCTATTGGGGCGCGTTCCTCTACATGGCGGCGCAATTCGTCGATCACATGGATGGCGAACTGGCGCGCAAAACCGGTCGGACCAGCGAGTTCGGTCACAAATACGACCATATCGCGGGTGGAATTTTCGAGACGGGCCTGTTCTGCGGCATTGGAATCGGCCTCGGCGCGGAAGCTCTAAATGGCTGGGCGATGACATTGGGCTTCGTCACCGCCGGCGCTGTCGTCGTCACGGTGACCATTCGCTTGGAAATCTCGCGCCGGTTCGGCAACGACGCGATCGACCAACCGGCCTTGTTCGGATTCGAGATCGAGGACATCATGTACCTCGTCGGACCGATCGCCTGGTTCGACGGCCTTGCGGTTTTTCTTCTCCTTGCGAGTATCGGCCTGCCGATTTTCATGATCGTCACGATTTGGGATTTCATCAGCCGCAACAGGGCGTTCCAGCGGCAAGCGGACGAACGCGCGTGACAACTCTCGTGACCGGGGCGACCGGTTTCGTCGGCGCCGCCGTCGCCCGGCGCCTCCGGGAACGCGGCGAGACGGTCCGCGTCCTCGTCCGGCCAAGCAGCAACCGCGGCAATATCAACAATTTGCCCGTGGAAATCGTGGAAGGCGACCTGCGCGATCCCGACACGCTGCCACCGGCTTTGGAGGGGTGCCGGGCGCTCTATCATGTTGCGGCGGACTACCGTCTCTGGACGCCGGATCCCGAGGTCATGTACGCGGTCAATGTCGACGGTACGCGTAACCTGATCCGCAGCGCAACGGCAGCTGGCGTCGTGCGCATCGTTTACACCAGCAGCGTCGCCGTACTGGGCCGCACAGCCGATGGCAGCCCGGCCGACGAGGAGACCCCGGTAACGATCGGCGACATGATCGGACACTACAAACGGTCGAAATTTCTGGCGGAGGAAGCCGTCCGGGAACTGATCGCCGAAGAGGCGGCGCCGGTCGTCATCGTAAACCCGTCGACGCCGATCGGGCCGCGCGACATCAAGCCGACGCCGACCGGGCGCATGATCGTCGAAGCGGCGGCGGGCCGGATGCCCGCCTATGTCGACACCGGGCTGAATATCGTACATGTCGACGACGTCGCAGAGGGTCACCTGCTCGCCCACGACCGCGGCCGGATCGGCGAACGTTATGTTCTGGGCGGTAAGGACATGACGCTCGCCCAAATTTTGGGCGCAATTGCCGGCGTCGTCGGGCGGCCAGCGCCGAAGATCCGCCTGCCGCATAACCTCATCCTGCCCGTCGCTGTCTTTGCCGAAGCATGGGCGCGCCTGTTCAAGACCGGCGAGCCCTTCGTGACCATCGACGGCATCCGCATGGCGAAGAAGAAGATGTTTTTCAGCTCGGCCAAGGCAGAAACGGAACTGGGCTATGGACACCGTCCGGCACAGGACGCGTTGCGGGATGCGGTTGCCTGGTTCGAAGACAACGGCTATCTGGACGGATCGCGAACGGGCGCCGACGGCACGGCATGAAACGATCGATCGTCATCGGCGGCTTCATAGGCCTCGCGCTCTTCACGGCGCTGATCGCCTGGTTCGGCGCCACGGAGATCACGGACGCCTTGCTGGTCATGGGCTGGGGCATCCTCGCGGTCAGCCTGTTCCGCCTGGCGCTACTTACCTTCGATCTGCTGTCGTGGCGGGTCTTGCTCGATTCCGAAAACCGCCGCAGCTTTGCCCGGCTGTTCTGGATCCGCTGGGTCGCGGATTCGGTCAACACCCTGTTGCCGGTGGCGAGGGTTGGCGGCGAGATCCTGCGCGCGCATATTCTGTATCGCCGCGGTGTCGACGGCGCGGTGGCCGGTGCGAGCGTCATGGTCGACGTCACCGCCGGTATTTTCACGCAACTGCTCTTCTCCGTCGTCGGCGTGATCGCATTCGTCCTCGTTGTCGGCGCCGGCGAGAGCACGAACCTCAATTTGTCGATTGGCCTTGTCCTGTTCGGACTCGGCCTGACCGGTTTCTATCTGGTTCAACGATCGGGATTGTTTTCGGCGCTCGCGCGCATCGCGGGGCGGACGATCGACGGCGCGGCCTGGCAGAAATTGACCGGCGCGGCGATCGAGTTCGACACCGCGACCGCCACGCTGTACCGGAACAAAAATGCCGTCGCGCTTTGTTGTTTCTGGCGCATCGTCGGATGGGTCTCGGGCACGGCTGAAGTTTGGCTGATCCTCTATTTCCTTGGTTACCCCGTCTCATTCGCCGAAGCTTTCATTCTGGAAAGCCTTGGCCAGGCGGCACGCAGCGCCGGCTTCATGGTGCCGGGCGGCATCGGGATACAGGAAGGCGGGCTACTCCTGATCGGCAGCCATCTCGGACTCACGCCGGAACTGGCGCTTGCCCTGTCGCTCGCCAAGCGCGCGAGAGAGATATTGATCGGCGTGCCCTGCCTGATCGCCTGGCAGTTGGCGGAAGGCCGCGGTATATGGGGTCGCGGGAGCAATTCGTAAAACAGTCGCGACGCGCGACAGGAAGGATTCGCACGTGAAGACGCCGTTGTGGGATCAAAGGATCGCCGCGTTCCTGGTCCGGCCGCTGGTCGACACGTCCGTGACGCCGAACCAGGTCACGACGGTCAGCTTGCTGTTTTCCCTCGTCGGCGCGGCGCTTCTGGCGACAGGCGACCGGTCGGCTGAGAACTGGGGCGCCGGCCTGTTCATGCTCGGCCGGTTCCTCGACCATTTCGACGGCGAACTGGCGCGGCAGAGCGGCAAGACAAGCCGCTTCGGATATGTTTACGACTACGTAGCCGGCTGCTTGAGCTATAGCGCGTTGTTCCTTGCCTTGGGAATCGGGATGCGGGACGGGCTGATCGGGCCCTGGTCGATAGGCCTCGGTATCCTGTCGGCGCCGATCATCCTCGCCACGACCCTGCTTGCCCTCAAACTCGCCGACGACGGCGACGACGACGATTATCCGATTTTCGCCGGCTTCGAATTGGAAGATGGGATTTATCTCATCGGCCCGATCGTCTGGCTCGGCTGGATCGAACCCTTCTTCCTTTGCGGCTCGATCGGCGTCGTCCTTTTCGGTATCTGGACCGGTTATCGTTATCTTCGTACATGATAGCGCGCGCGACCTTGAGCGCTTGATTCGGACATGCTAGTGGACACAGCACGCGCGTCGAATGGAGGTGGGATTTTGAAAAAACAGGCGCTCCAGGTTCTTCTCGCAAAACCGCGCGGATTTTGCGCCGGCGTCGTGCGTGCGGTGGATATCGTCGACCGCGCCTTGCTGAAATTCGACGAACCGGTCTATGTCCGGCATGAGATCGTCCATAACAAGACTGTCGTCGAAAACCTGAAGGCGAAGGGCGCCATATTTGTAGAAGAGCTGGACGAAATTCCGGATAGCGCGGTCACGATCTTCAGCGCGCACGGCGTTTCCCGAAAGGTCGAGGAGGATGCGGAACAGCGTGGCCTGGGCGTGATCGACGCGACCTGCCCGCTCGTCAACAAGGTCCACAACGAAGCGCAACGCTATTCTCGCAACGGTTACGAAATCGTCTTGATCGGCCATCGCGGTCATCCGGAAGTCGTCGGTACGACGGGGCAAATTCCGGGTAAGGTCCATTTGGTTTCGACGTTGGAGGATGTTTCCCTTCTGAAGCCGAAGGACCCGGAGAAACTGGCCTACGTTACGCAAACGACATTGAGTGTCGACGATACGCGCCACATCATCGACGCGTTGCGCGAACGCTTTCCCGAGATCGTCGGCCCCGACGTAAAGGACATCTGCTACGCGACGCAGAACCGGCAAAGCGCGGTGCGCATGATGGTGGACCAGGCGGATGTCATCCTGGTCGTCGGCGCGCATTACAGTTCGAATTCCAACCGGCTCCGCGAAATCGGCGAAGAGGCCGGTGTGTCGAGCTATCTGATCCCGGATGCGGATGCGCTCGAACCGGATTGGCTCGAAGGCACCCGGATCGTCGGCGTGACCGCCGGCGCGTCGGCGCCCGAAGAGCTGGTGTTGGGGCTCGTCGACCGGTTGAGTCAGCTGTATGACGTCTCCGTAAAAAACTTTGAGGCCATCGAAGAAAATGTGCAGTTTAAGCTGCCGAAAGAGTTAATAAGGATTGGTTGATGCCGGTTCGTTGCTGCCGCCGAACCGCAAGGAAGTGGAAGTAGAAAATTGGCCGTACCGCTAATCCAACAATTTCGCGTCGGCGCCTACGTCATCAAACAACGTTTGCGTGGTGTCGAACGATATCCGCTGGTGCTGATGCTTGAACCGCTGTTCCGGTGCAACCTCGCCTGCCCCGGCTGCGGCAAGATCGATTATCCCGACGCGATCTTGAACCGACGCCTCAGCGTCGAGGACTGCATCGAGGCGGTCGAAGAGTGCGGCGCGCCGGTCGTGTCGATCCCCGGTGGCGAACCGCTCATACACCGCGAAATCGGCGAAATCGTCGAGGCGCTGATCGCCCGAAAAAAATTCGTCTATCTCTGCACCAACGCGCTGCTTCTCGAGAAGAAGCTGCATCTTTTCGAACCGACCCCCTACCTGACCTTTTCGATCCATCTCGATGGGCTGAAAGACGAGCATGACCGCGCCGTCGACCAAAAAGGCGTATTCGAGATCGCGACCCACGCCATCCGAAAGGCGCGCGATGCGGGGTTCCGCGTCAACATCAACAGCACCCTGTTCGACGAGGCGGAGGCGGGGCGGACGGCCGAATTCTTCGACCATTGCATGTCGCTCGGTATCGAAGGCATCACCGTATCGCCGGGCTACGCCTATGAGCGGGCGCCCGATCAGCAACATTTCCTGTCACGGCAGAAAACCAAGCAGCTTTTCCGGGACGTCTTCCGGCTGGGCAGGGGCAAGAAATGGCGCTTCAGCCAATCGACGCTGTTCCTCGATTTCCTGGCCGGCAACCAGAACTACCAATGCACGCCCTGGGGCAATCCGACCCGAAACGTGTTCGGTTGGCAGCGGCCCTGCTACTTGCTGGGAGAAGGCTTCGCGCCGACCTACGAGGCTTTGATGACGGAGACCGATTGGGATTCCTACGGCACCGGGAAGTACGAGAAATGCGCCGAATGCATGGTCCATTGCGGTTATGAGGCGACCGCCGTTTCGGACACCATCGCGCACCCGCTGAAGGCGCTGAAGGTCCTGTTCCGGGGATCGCAGCTCGATGGCCCGATGGCGGCGGAAATCCCGCTCGAGAATCAGCGACCGGCCGAATATCGGTTCGACTCGAACGTGCAAAAGACGTTGACCGAATTGCGCGCCGAGGCGGAGCAACGCAAGCAGATCGACGCGGCCTAAATTTCCGCAGTATCTAGGATCGCCGGTGCGGCGTAAGCGAGACGTCGCAGGGCGACCTTCGAGTCGCGCGCAACCCCGATCAAATGGACCAGCTGCGTCGGATGCCGTAGCAACTTGCCGATAACGGCAAAGGGTTTGCGTCCGCCATCCTCGCCGAGACCGGCTATCGCTGCGTTCGGAATCGTTCGGCTTGCTGAATCCGCGATCGCCCTGACGACCAGGAGCGACAGCCCGGCTTCGCGGGCGGCACGGCCCACGCCATGACTCTCCATATCGACAGCGACAGCGCCGGTTTGGGCAAACAGTTTGGCTTTTTCCCGCGGCGTCGAGACCGCCCTGTCACTACCGCATATCGTGCCTTCGATTACGGAAGCAGCGGCGAACGCTGCCGCGAAGGCTGCGCACCACACCTGGTGTGTCGCGATTCCTTCGTCGCCCGGCGGCAGAACAGTGTCCGCGAGGATGATATCGCCCGACTTGAGGCGGGGGTCGAGGCCGCCGGCGATCCCGAAGCTGACGAGGCCCCTAACGCCCGCCGCCGCAAACCCGCGCGCGGCGTTTTCAGCCCTGCCGGCATTGCCGCCGGCCGCCGCGATCAATGGCCTGGATTGTTCCGGGGCCCCTCTTGCCGCCGCGGACAATATATCCGCTTCGACTTTCATTCCCGTGATGATGCCGAGGCGGCTCACATCCCGTGCGCGACCGTTGCCGCATTGGCCGTTCGCAAGCGTCGGTACCGGGCAAGCGCCCAGAGCGGAAAATAGACGCTATAGCCGTGGTAGCGAAGATAGAAGACACGTGGGAACCCGACGGCTGTATGCCAGGGTTCTTCCCATTGGTCGCCGTCGCGTTGTGCTGCGAGCAGATATTCGATCCCCCGGCGTACGGCGGCGCTATCCACCTCGCCTGCCGCCATCAGACCGAGAATGGCCCAGGCGGTTTGCGAGGCCGTGCTCGCCTTGACGGTATCCTTGGTTTTCGACCAATAGCTTGCCCCGTCCTCGCCCCATCCCCCGTCGGCCCGCTGGCGGTTTTCCAGCCATCCCACCGCTTTGCGAATGTGCGGCGCCGCCATATCCTCGCCCGCCGCGTTGAAGGCGCACAGGACCGACCAGGTCCCGTAGACGTAATTCGTCCCCCAGCGGCCGAACCAGGATCCGTCCGGCTGTTGCGTTTCGCGCAGATAGGCGAGGCCGCGTTCGGTCGCCGCCTTGCCCGAATCTCGATCCAGCTGTGCCAGCATGCTGACACAGCGTGCCGTCACGTCCTCGGTCGGCGGATCGAGCAGCGCGCCGTGATCGGCGAAGGGAATATGGTTCAGATAGAGGTGGGTATTGTCCGCATCGAACGAGCCCCAGCCGCCATCCTTGCTCTGCATTCCGACGATCCATTCGATCGCCCGGTCCAATCCTTCCCTGAATTTGGGATCGCCGGTCCGGTCGAGCGCCATGGCCACGACCGCCGAATCGTCGACATCCGGATAATGATCGTTCGCATATTCGAAGGCCCAGCCACCCGGCCGCAAGCCCGGCCGGCGGCCCGCCCAGTCACCGGACACATCGAGAATTTGGCGATCGGCCATCCATTGCATCGCCTTGTTCACGGAATCGCTTTCGCGCGGCTCTCCGGCTTCCATCATCGCCTGCACGGCCAGTCCGGTGTCCCACACAGGGGACAGGCAGGGCTGGCAATAGCCCCGCTCGTCATCGAGGACCAAAAGCTTGCTAATGGCCGCCTTCGCGGTCAGCAGGTCGGGATGATCCTTCGCGTAACCCAACCGGTCGAAGGCCATGACGGTGTTCGCCATGGCCGGAAAAATACCGCCCAGCCCATCGTCGCCGTTCAACCGCGCTTGAATGAAATCGGTTGCCCGCTTGATGCTGCGCTGTCGCCGGTTCTTGGGAAACTGGCGTTCGATCACGCGAAGGATCTTGTCGAATCCGATCAGCAAGTCGCCCCACGGCGAGCCCGTCGGATTGTGCATATAGGAACGGACTTCGTTCGCCGGCGTCACGAACAACTCGTCGATATGAACGCCGCGCGGATTGCGCGCCCGGGGTTTCAGCGCCATCAGGATCAGCAACGGGGCAATAACCGTGCGCGACCAATAAGACACTTTCGATAGATGGAAGGGGAACCAGCGCGGCAGCAGCATGATCTCGATCGGCATGACCGGTACGGCGCGCCACGGAAGTTGATCGAACAAGGCCAATGTGATTCGCGTGAAAACGTTGCACGAAGCCGCGCCGCCATGCGCAAGGATCGCATCGCGCGCGCGAACCATATGCGGCGCTTCCGGCAAATCGCCGATCAATTTCAGCGCGTAATAGGCTTTGACGCTGGCGCTGATGTTGAAATCACCGCCGAAGAATAACGGCCAGCCACCATGATCGGCCTGCTTCTCGCGAAGATAGACACCAATCTTGCGCTCAATATCTTCGTCGATTTCATCGAGAAAATGTTCGAGAAGAACGAACTCGGACGGAATTGTCGCGTCGGCTTCCAACTCGAAGACCCAGTGCCCGTCTTCCTGCTGACGGGACCGCAACCCGGATTTGACTTCATCGACGACGCGATCGACCGTCGTTAGCAGCGAGTCATCGTCACCGTACGAGCCGCCGCCAGCGAGCCTGTCCCTATCCCCAACTTGCCTCGCAGCGTTCATGTGCTCCGCGCGTTCAATTTTGCCGCATGCTTCATATCGATGACCCCCCCCTGGTAAATGCGACATCGATTTCCGTATGTCAATGAAACATCATGGCAAAGTGAGCAAGGGTGTAACGTCACGCGGACTCAAGGTCCCGCCAAGACCGCGCCAGCCGCGTCATGTCCCGACCGAACCGCGCTCTCTATTGTGGCGGGCAATCCCGTGTCGATCCAATCGCCCGCAAGAAACAGGTTCTCGAATACCGTTCGCGTGGCGGGACGAAGGCGCATCGCGGCCGGCGTTTGGGAGAACGTCGCGCGGCGTTCCTTGACGACGCGATAGAGCGGCATCTCTCCGGAAAGATCCAGCGCCTGCGCCACATCGTCCCAGACAAGCGCGGCGATGTCGCTCGCCGCCCGATCTACCAGACCGTCCGCGGCGCTGACGGTGACCGAGACGACATCGCCTCGCAGGAACAGCCATTCCGCGACACCGCCGAGCACGCCCAATATCGGCGATTCGTTCAACGCGTCCGCCGGGCGATCCAGCTTGAAGTGGATATTGACGATAGCGTGGCTGTCCAAGGGGACCGGAATTCCGGGAAGCACGGCCGTCAATCCCGCCGGTGGCAGCGCCAGCAGAACCCTGTCGGCGGCGCTCAATTCCACGGCTTCATCCGCGAATTCAAGCCGCACCGCCCGCTTCGTTTCGGTCGCGACCTGCTTCAGGCGCGTATTGCAGCGTATTGGAACGCCGCGCGTCTGAAGAAACGCTAAAGCCGGCGCGACAAAGCTTGCCGATAATCCGTCGCGCGCCATCAGCGGCCGGCACGCCGCACCGCCGCGCGCGAAAGTCTCGCGAAAGACCTGCCACAACGGTGCCGCCGCCGCCCGCTCCAAGGGCGTGTTCAACGCGGCGATAGCCAACGGTTCAAGGAAGCGGTTGAAAAAAGCGCCGCTGCCCCCGAACAGCGCACCGACGGTGGCCCCCGGCGCGGCGCGGGCGAGTTTGAGAATAGACAGAAAATCGGCAGCGCCGGTGCCTGGCGGTCGGCAGGAAGGCCGGAAGACCCACCAAGGGATCGGACCCGTGTTGAGGCGCACGGTCCAACGTTCGCCGCTGGCCACATCGAAAAACGGAAACGCCGCTTTATCAGGTCCCGATAGCGAATCGCGCGCACCGATCTCATTGAGAAACGAAAGCGCGGAACGGTTACCGCTCAACAGAAGATGATTGCCATTGTCGATCGTGCAATCGAGAACGCTGTCGTGAAACGACCGGCAGCGGCCGCCCGCATGCCCGCTCGATTCGTAAAGGACGACAGGCCGTCCCGCCCGCGCAAGGCGAACGGCCGCGGCGAGCCCGGCCATGCCGGCACCGACGATGTGCACGCGGCTCACGGGAACAGACTATGGCGCAGCGCGATCCAAATCTTCTCGGCGCGCGAGATTCGGACCGGCTGATCGAGACGGTCCCAGCCGCGCGCTTCGAGACCGACGAGCGTGCGCTGGTAGACGGCCTTCATCAGGATCGCCGGACGCATCTTTTTGCGGTCCAACCGCGGCAGGATCGCCTCGGTTTCCGCGAAGGCCTGTTTCGCGCGTTCGGCAAGACCGGCGCAAACCGACGCCAGCGCCGGATCGACCAGCAGCGCGCCCGGTTCCGCCGCGGTCACGTTGTGTTCGTCGAGCAATTCCCGCGGCAAATACAGGCGGCCATTGTGAGCGTCCTCGTAGACGTCGCGCAGGATATTCGTGAGCTGCAACGCGTTGCCCAGACTGACGGCAAGATCGGGCGCCGGCGGGCGGGTTTCGCCGAAGGCATGGATAGACAGCATGCCGACGGCGCCGGCGACGCGGCGGCAGTACAACATCAACTCTTCGAACGGCGGTCCCCAGACGGGCGCCCGCGCGTCCATCTCCATCCCGTCGATGACGGCGAGGAATTCCGCTTTCGGCAGGGCGAAGTCCCGCACCGGCGCCAGCAGCGCCTTCGTCGTAGGTACGGTGGGAGAACCTTCGTACAATCGATCGATTTCTACCCGCCATTCAGCGAGCTGTCGCAGCTTGTCAGTCGTCTCCCCCGGTTCATCGGCAACGTCGTCGACCTCCCGGCAGAAGGCGTAGATCGCATACATCGCATCGCGCCCGGCCTTCGGCATCACCCGCATGCCGAGCCGGAACGACGAGCCGGAACGCGCCACCACGTCCTCCACATGGCGTTGCGGATCGATCGTGCCGGCGTCACCGCCCGCAAGGCGTTTGGTCGACTCGTCAATCGTGGGGGGTTGATCGGTCAAGGAGCGCTCGTAGCCGGATCGGACGGGTTTGCGTGTATATCAGTTTTTCGCCGAGCCTAGTGCACTGATCGTGAAAGTCAGAACAGCCGCACCGTAGGGTTCTGTTATTGTTGGGTCAATTCCAGGGAATGACCTGAAAACACGCGGAAGCCTGGTTTTCTGCAAGCAAGGCCCAGGATCGTTGTTCCGGGCTCTTGCTGTTGCGCGCACGCAACGACAAGACACCAATCGTGGAACGCTTCATGCTGAGGGAAAAGCGGACGCCGATGGGTCATGGTCGCGACGGGGATTTTTAGCCAATAAGCGACATGGGACATCCCATTGTTCGACAACATATGACGACCCTATTCCGGGTTACGGGACCACGTGTCGATGATGGCGCGAAGCGCTGCGACGAACGCGAGCGGTTGGTCGAGCATGACATGGTGGTGTGCGTCAGGAATCTCCACCATGGGGGACGCCGGGCCCATCAGTTCCGACATATAGGTCACGGTACGGGGCGAAACGATGGCGCTTTTCTCACCATGGATCAGGGCGGCTCGGCCCTTCAGGGCTTTGAGTTCGGCTCTATAGGGCTCTCCGAAACGGCGCGAGCCCATGACCTTGAAATCGAATTTCCAGGTCCAACCGCCGTCGCATTGGCGGATCGAAGTTCGGGCAATGAATTTCGTGATATAGGTGTTTTTGCAAGGCTGCGCCGGCATCAGCCGAAAGCGGGAAAGCGCCGTTGCATGGTCCGGATAGATGGGTGGCGCTGTCCGGGTCGAGGCGGCTGGTTCCGGGAGCGGCGTATCAGCCGGGTCCTGTACCGGGGAATCGACGATCACCGTGCCGTCGAGGCGCTGGCCATATTCGGCGCCAAATTTCATCGCCATGAATCCACCGAAACTATGCCCGACGACCAGCGGTTTCGGTCCGTTAGCGTCTGTCCCCTCAAGGTACAGCCCGGCGTCGTGTAACACGGCATCAATTTCCCTGGTCCATGTGTCGGGCTCATAGATTTCACGGTTGCCGCTGTCGCCCATGCCAGAAAGGTCGATGGCGCAAACGCGATTGGTATCAGCGAAAAACGGCGCGATAAAGCGCCACCAGTTGGCATGCGCCCCACCGCCATGGATCAGTAGGAGGCCCGGGTGGGTGGGCTCGTGCCCGTCGTTGGCATCAGGGTCGAACCAGGCGAGATAATGAATTCGACAACCCGAAACCTCGAGAAACCGGGATTGCGTAGTGTGTGCAATAGCGTGGTGGAACCAGTCCGGTGCGGATGGATCAATCTCGAAGGGGGCGCTGTTCATGGCAAGGATCGCTATTGCAGATAATGTTGTCGGATTATGCCGGCCGGCAGCGTGGGGGCCAATATGTGTCAGTTAGGTGCATGCTAAAATCCCGACCGGATGATAGATAGAGCTGGAGTTGCTAAGTATCGGCTCGGATACCCGCAAGCGACGGTGCGCCTGCCCGGATCATCGCGTTGGAGAACATTTAGTGTCCTGATCGTGAAATTCAAAGGATTGAATTTCGCGTGATTCAGCACACTAAACTATTGAATCTAGTGTGATTCAGATTCCAAATTTGGTCGCTTTCAATGCGACGAACTTCAAAATCATCACACTTAGGTCGTGAACTCCTAAAATGCGGCCCTGCAGGGCGGCCCGCTTTCGCCTTCTACTTGGTCTTGCCCGCCATCGATTTTTCAAGACCAGCGGCGCTCGCAAATGTGCCGCAAAAGCGTATCGCGGAAATCGGGATGCGCGATCGAGGCCAGGGCGCGCGCGCGGTCGCGCAGGGACTTGCCCCGGAGCCGGACGGCGCCGAATTCGGTGACCACGTAATCGACGTCGTTGCGCGGCGTGGTCACCGCCGCGCCGGGGTCGAGGATTGGCACGACGCGGGATATCGCGCCGTCCTTGGCGGTGGAGGGAAATGCGAGGATGAATTTTCCACCAGGGGAAAGCGCCGCGCCTCGCGCGAAATCCACCTGCCCGCCGACGCCGCTCAATTGCCGCGTTCCCAGGCTCTCGGCATTGGCCTGACCGGTGAGATCGATCTGGACGGCGGAGTTGATCGCCACCACGTTCGGATTTTGACGGATGATAGCCGGGTCGTTGGTGAAATCGATGGGGTGCATTTCGATGACGTCGTTGCCGTCCACGAAATCGTAAAGCCTTCGGTCGCCGAGCATGAAACTGATTACCGAACGCCCGGGGCTGACCGTTTTCATCGAGTTGTCGATGACTCCGCTTTGAATCAGATCAATGGCGCCATTGGAAATCATTTCACTGTGCAGACCAAGATGGCGCTTATCGGTGAGGAACCGCGCCAACGCATCCGGAACGCCGCCGGCGCCGAGCTGCAGGGTGGCGCCGTCTTCGACCATGTCCGCCAAATGGGCGCCGATCCGTTTCTCGACGTCGCCGATGGCGCGGGGGGCCAGTTCGGTGTGGGGGTAGGATACGTCGATGACATAGTCGATTTCCGAATACGGCACCTTATGGGGACCGGACGTCCTCGGGACCTGATCGTTGATTTCGGCGATGAAAATCCTGGCCGCTTCGCGTGCCGCCGGCAGGTAGAAAAGATAGCTGCCGTAGGAGCAATTGCCGTCCTCGTCCGGCGGTGAAAGCTGCGCGACCGTGATATCGACCGGGAACGTGCCGTCCCTAATCAGCCGAGGCCAATCGTAGAGATAGCACGGCGTGTAGTCGGCCCGACCTTCGGCGACGGCCGTGCGGGCGTCGTGCGAGACCAGGACGGTGTTTTGCCGTAGATGCCCGTCGAAGGAGGGGGCCAGATACGATACATCGCCGATCACCCGGCTGTGCATCACGGTGACATTCTCGAGTTCCCCGGCTCGGGTCTCCAGCGCCTCCAGGAACTTTCGCGGCAAGGCGCCGCCCGCGCTCAGCGCCAAACTATCGCCGGAACGCACCAGGGCCGCCGCCTCGGTAGCGGTGATTTCTCTAGGCCCAGTCTGCTTCGATGTGTCGGACATGAACTAATTCGCCACCGAATCGTAGCCGGCGCGAAGCGCCCTGCGGTTCAGTTCTTCCGTGCCCGTGGGAACGCGGGCGAGAAGCGCTTGTTCCAGCCGATCCATCTCGAAAAATCCCATCAGCCTGGCGAGCGCCCCGACGGCGACGATATTGGCGACGACGCGCTTGCCGACCCGGTCGGCGATTTCCGTCATCGCGACTGCATGGGCGGGCGCGGGCGCGGCCGTGGGTTTCACGAACAAGGGGTCGTAAAGAATGAACCCGCCGTCCCGCACGGTTCCGGCATAGGCGTCGAATCCGGCCTGTGACATGGTCAGTAGAACGTCCGGCGTCTCCGCGCGGGGATGCAGCACCGGCTCGTCGGCGATGACGACTTCGGAGGTGGAAACGCCGCCGCGTATCGCGGGGCCGTAATTCTGCACCTGAACCGCCTCGTACCCCGCCAGGATGCCGGCGGCTTCCACCAGGATGGTCCCGGCAAGCTGTAGGCCCTGACCGCCAGTCCCGGTCAACATGACCTCGCATCGGCCGATTCGTTTGCCCGGCCGTATGGCGGGGGCGCTTGAAAGACCCGCGCGCGGCGGCTTTTCCGCCGCGATCCGCCAGCCCAATTCGGCGTGCTGGGCCGTCAGTTCCGGCAATTCCTCTTGCCGCAACGTGCCGATCACGATACGGCCCTCAAGCTCCTTGGCGGACAGATGCTTCGCCCTGTGCACGCTGATGGCGCGGTCGCGGTAGCCTTCGATCATCTCGGTGGCGCCGCCCATATCGTTGTAGCGCCCCAGCATGACGTGGCAGTTTTGAATGACCTCGGTGAAGGAAAAACCGGGATGCCGCAGGGCTTCCCGGAACATCTTTTTCATTTGCTGGGCGTGATAGACCGTGATCCGCCCGACATGGCCGGCGCCCGCGCCAAGCGCGACGGCGCAGGGATCGAATTCCTGTTCGATCATGCCGTAGGGCGCGGTCTGCAGTTTTGTCCCCGTCCAGGAGGTCGGGCTGAGTTGTCCGCCGGTGCGTCCATAGACGCTGTTGTTGAACATGATGCATGTTAGATCGATATTGCGCCGCGCCGCGTGGATAAAGTGATTACCGCCGATGGCGAGACCGTCGCCGTCGCCGACCAGCGCGATGACCTTCAGATCCGGGCGCGCCAGTTTGAGCCCCGTCGCCGTCGCGAGGCAGCGGCCGTGAAGCGCGTGGAAAAAATCGAAATCCATATATTCGCCAGCATGGCCGAAACAGCCGATGCCCGCGACCAGGGCGACATTGCGATTGTCCAGGTTTTCGGCGGCGATCGCGCGAATCAACGCCTGGACGATAATGCCGTCGCCGCAACCGGGGCACCATGTCGTCGGCGCATGCGCCAAATTGAGACCATTTTCGCGAAGCCGCGAAACCGGCCCATCGGCCACGCCGTCGATGTCATGGGGCATCGCTTTCTCCCTTGGGGCTCCCGCGCAGGGCTTCGATCGCCCCGAGCATCGCGCCCGGCGAAATCGACTGACCGTCGTTGCGGTTGAGGGGTTCGACGCGACCGCCGATGTCGCGCGTCGCGCGCCTGACCTCGCCAATGATCTGACCCAAATTCAGTTCCGGAACCAGGATCAATTCCTTGTTCCTCGCGGCCTCGACGACTCGGCTGTCCGGGAACGGCCAAAGCACCCCCAGGCGCAGGACGCCGACCTTGCGGCCCTGGGCGCGGGCTTGGCGAACGGCATGTTTCGCGGTGCGGCCGACAGAACCGTAGGCGACGATCAACACTTCGGCGTCATCCACATCGACGGATTCTGTTAACGCGATGTCGGCTGCCGCCCCCTCCAATTTTCCAAGCAAGCGGTGGAGATGTTCCTCGGCCAGCGCCGAGTCATGGCTCGCCGGCATGCCGTCATGATCGTGAACATGCGCTTCAAGCATCACGGCGTAGCCTTCGCCGAAATCCGCCAACGGCGGCACGCCGTTCTCATTGGGTTTGTAGGTATGATAGGTTTTCGCTTCTGGCGGGTCCTTTGGTCTCGGTCGTTCCCAGAGGTCGAGGCTTCCGTAATCGGGCAACGAAACGACCTCCCGCATATATCCGATTCCCGCATCCGATAGGACAACGGCTGGAATCCGGTAGCGCTCCGAAAAATTCACCGCCTTCACGGTCATTTCGAAACACTCGGCGACCGTGGACGGCGCCAGCGCCACGATCGGGTGGTCGCCGTGGGTGCCCCAGCGGGCTTGCATGACGTCCGATTGCGCCGGCAGAGTCGCGATGCCGCTTGACGGTCCGACCCGCATCACGTCGATGACGACGCATGGAATTTCGGCCATCGCCGCCAAGCCGATCGATTCCTGCATCAACGAAAAACCAGGGCCGCTTGTCGCGGTCAAGGCTTTCACACCGCCGGCGGAAGCGCCCATCACGGCCGATAGGCTGGCGAGTTCATCCTCCATCTGGATGAAACGGCCGCCAATTTCAGGCATGCGACGCGAGAAGCCTTCGGCGATTTCCGTCGCCGGGCTGATGGGATAACCGGCAAAAAACCGGACGCCCGCGGCTATTCCGCCTTCCACGCAAGCTTCGTTGCCCGAGAGCAGGCGGCGAATGGGCTCAGGGCGTTCCGGTTCAGGCATGTGCCGTCTCCCGCTCGATACTGATCGCCCAGTCCGGACACAATAATTCGCAGAGCCTGCAGCCGGTACAGGCGCCGATATCGACGACTATGGGTTTCATCAGCGGCGGTTCTTCAGCCAGCGCGTCTCGGGGGCAGATATCCACGCATAGGCGGCAGGACTTACAGTCATCGTTATAGATGACCACCTCAATGCGTCGCTGTTCCATGAATATCTTGCGGTCCAACCTAGCCGCTATAGGGATAAATTTAATTGTTGCCAGTATTTTGCCTAACTCATATTCCCTTCATTGATTCACATCAAATGGAGTTTTCAATTCGGTTA
>CAYLTU010000017.1:0-37085 GCA_964386465.1 uncultured Rhodospirillaceae bacterium | reverse complement strand
GCAAATCAAACACGCCGCCTGATATCGCCGTCACCAACTTTCGGGCATAGCTCTAACCACGTCCAAGAGTGGTTACATCTTTGCGATTATGTCTGGATTCAGCGACTCTCATGCAAACATATTGTTGCACAGTTGTTGCACAGTCAAGGTATTATAGAAGATACAATAATATCAGTGATTTATAGTTTTTTGGTTGGATTTCGAGACCGCCCCGTTCGACCACTCCGGCATCTCTCCGCATACGTCCATCGGACGGGTCGGGCGGCAACCTAATGAAAAGGGGACGGGGCCGCAAGCCGTCGCGGCAAGTTCCGCTGCGCTATGGTAGAGTGCTCGCTCCATGCCAGCCGAAACCGCCGTGATGACCGGACTTACCCCTACAAAACCGCCAGTTGTGCGCCACTATCCACCGGGGTTGCCGGCGTGAGCGCAGGCGGCGTCATGCATGTCATCACCGGGCTTGGCGTCGGTGGTGCGGAGACCATGCTGGCGAATTTGGCATTGGTGGAGGCCGCCGCCGGGCAACGGCCGGTCGTCGTCAGCCTTACGCCTGGCGGCCCGATCGCGGCGCGGCTCACGGCCGCCGGAATTCCCGTTTTCGACCTCGGCATGGCGCAAGGGCGGCCCGGACCGGGCGGTGTTCTGAAGCTTCGCGCCTTGATCCGCCGCTTGCGGCCGGCCGTGCTGCAGAGCTGGATGTATCACGCCAATTTGGTGGCCACCGCGGGACTTGCCATTTCCGGCCGGCGGCGGCGGACGTTTCATTACTGGGGTATCCGCTGTTCCGACATGGATTTGAATGCCTATGGCTGGCTGTTCCGCGCGGTGGTGAAGTCCGGCGCGCGCTTTTCACGGCGCCCGGACGCGATAACGTGCAATTCCGAGGCGGGCATCGCCGTACACGAGGCGCTCGGTTACCGGCCGCGCAAATTCATTCTTGTCGACAACGGGATTGATACGGTGCGCTTCAAGCCGGATCCGGCGGCGCGCACCGCTATACGCCGGGAATACGGCATCGCGCCGGAGGCGCGGGTTATCGCGACCGTTGCGCGGGTCGACCCGATGAAAGACTACCCCAACCTTCTGGCGGCGCTCGACCGGCTGCCGAGCGTCACCGCGATCGTCATGGGAGACGGTACCGAGGGCCTGCCGGACAGGACCGGCCTGCTGCGGATGGGCCGCTGCGACCGGGTGCCGGCGATGCTCGCCGCCGCCGACGTGATCGTGTCGGCTTCCGCTTATGGCGAGGGATTTTCCAACGCGATCGCCGAGGGCATGGCTTGCGGATTGCCGGCCGTCGCGACGGATGTCGGCGATGCGCGGCGGATCGTCGGGCCGGCCGGCACGGTTGTCGCGCCGCGGAATCCCGCCGCCTTGGCCGCCGCGATCGAGAAACTGCTCCACGACCCGGGCCGCTTGGCGGTCGGCCGTGCGGCGCGTGCGCGGATCGAAGAAGAATTCTCGTTGGACCGCGCGGTCGAGCGCTTCCGGCAACTCCACCGAAACGGGATTTGAGCGGGTCAGAACGGCTGTAAAACCGTTGACTTGCCGTTGCGCAGGGGTATAGTGCGCGGCGCTTTGGACGAGCGGGCCCCGTGGCCCGTTTTTGCATAGACTCCGGCGTGGCGGGGTCCGGGAAGATACGAGATGTATGCAGTCATAAAAACCGGCGGCAAGCAATATAAGGTCGCCAAGGACGATGTCATAACCGTCGAGAAGCTCGCGGGCGAGCCGGGATCGACGGTCGACATCGGCGAAGTTCTTCTTGTCGGCGACGAGAAGGAACAGACCGTCGGCGCGCCGCTGATCGAGGGCGCGACTGTCGCGGCCGAGGTCGTGGAACAGAAGCGCGACGATAAGATCATTGTTTTCAAGAAGAAACGCCGCAAGAATTATCGCCGCAAGAACGGCCATCGGCAGGAAGTGACCGTGCTGCGGATCACCGATATCCTGGCCGTCGGCAAGAAGAAGGCGGCGGCGAAGAAGAAGCCTGCCGCCAAGAAGGAAGACGACGGCGAGGCGAAGGCGAAACCGGCCGCGAAGAAGAAGCCCGCGGCCAAGAAGGCGGACGACAAGAAACCCAAGGCAAAGGCAAAGACGAAGCCGGCGGCCGAAGAGGCGCCAAGCACGTCCGAAGCCGAGGCGAAGACTGAGGAGTAGGCGCTATGGCTCATAAAAAGGCAGGCGGCAGTTCGCGAAACGGTCGCGATACGATCGGACGCCGTCTCGGCGTGAAGAGGTTCGGCGGTGAAGTTGTCGTGCCCGGTAACATCATTGTCCGGCAGCGGGGTACCAAGGTGCATCCCGGCGACAATGTGGGCATGGGCAGGGACCACACGCTGTTTGCCCTGACGGATGGGCAGGTCAAGTTTCACAAGACGCGCAACCGTACGAGCGTTTCGGTGGTGCCGCCGGCGTAGGACGCCCCGGCATTTGCACGTGTTTCCGGGGGAATGGCAGGCCATTCCCCTTTTTCTTTGCGCCCATGAGGTTGGGCGGTAGTTGGTGACGAGCGATGAAATTTCTCGATCAGGCCAAGATATATATCAAGAGCGGTGACGGCGGCGCGGGCTGCGTGTCCTTCCGGCGCGAGAAGTATATCGAGTATGGCGGTCCCGATGGCGGTGATGGCGGTCGCGGCGGCGATGTCGTCGCGGAAGCGGTCGATCACCTGAATACGCTGATCGACTTCCGTTTTCAGCAGCATTTCAAGGCCCAGAACGGCCGGCCCGGCATGGGCAAGCAGCGCACGGGTGCAACCGGACAGTCCAAGACCCTGAAACTGCCCGTCGGCACGCAGATTTTGACTGAAGACAAGCAGTCGGTGATCGCCGACCTCGTCGAGCCCGGGCAGCAGGTCGTTCTCGCCCGGGGCGGCGATAGCGGTTTCGGCAATCTGCACTACAAATCCTCGACCAACCGTGCGCCGCGGCGCGCCGATCCCGGCTATCCCGGCGAAGATTACTGGGTCTGGCTGCGCCTGAAACTGATCGCCGATGCCGGGCTTGTCGGCCTGCCCAATGCGGGGAAATCGACCTTCCTGGCCGCGACGACGCGTGCCCGCCCCAAGATTGGCGCCTATCCGTTCACCACCCTGCATCCCAACCTAGGCGTCGCCGCCGTCGGCGATGAAGAATTCGTTCTCGCCGATATCCCCGGGTTGATCGAAGGCGCACACGAAGGTCATGGCTTGGGCGACCGTTTCCTCGGACATGTCGAAAGATGCGGCGTGCTGCTGCATCTGGTCGACGGCACCTCCGACGACGCCGCCGCGGACTACCGTACGGTGCGCACGGAGCTGGAAGCGTACGGCGCGGGGTTGGTGGAGAAGACGGAAATCGTCGGCCTCAATAAATGCGATTCCCTGCAGCCCGAAATCGTCAGCGAGAAATCGCAAGCGCTCGCGGCCGTGACGGATGCGCCGGTTTTGGCGCTATCCGGCGTCTCCGGGCGGGGTGTCGACGCCGTGCTTCGTGAGCTTCTGCGCATCATCCGCGACAGGAGAGCGGGCGTGCCGCGGGAGCAGGCCGAAGCGCAGGCCGAAGCACAGGCGTCCGGCGGCTGGACGCCTTAGAACCATGCAGGACCGTCTCTCTTCCGCGCGACGTATGGTCGTCAAGATCGGCTCCGCGCTGATCGTCGACAACGAAACCGGACAGATGCGCAGTGCGTGGCTGCAATCGCTTGCGGCGGACGTGGCCGCGCGCCGCGCCGCGGGTCAGGAGGTGCTGATCGTATCGTCGGGCGCCATCGCGGCCGGCAGGCGGCGTCTCGGCCTGTCGCACGACGATCTGCGGCTGGAAGAGAAACAGGCCGCCGCAGCGACCGGTCAAATTCGATTGGCGCACGCGTTCCAGGAGGCGATGCTGCCGCACGGTATCACGGTCGCGCAGATCCTGCTGACCTTGGACGACACGGAGGAACGCCGCCGGCATCTGAACGCCCGCGCCACCTTGCAGCAGCTACTCAATCTGGGATCGTTGCCGGTGATCAACGAGAACGACACGGTCGCAACCTCCGAAATCCGGTTCGGCGACAACGATAGGCTCGCGGCGCGCGTTGCGGTGATGACCGGCGCGGATACACTGGTCCTGCTGTCCGATATCGACGGCCTGTACGACTCAGACCCACGCTTGAACGGTGGCGCTGGGCATATTCCAGAAATCAAGGCGGTGACGCGAGAAATTGAGGCGATGGCGGGCGCTGCCGCGACCGGCTACGCCTCGGGCGGGATGGTGACCAAGCTGCAGGCCGCCAGGATCGCGCTGGCCGGCGGCTGCCACATGGCGATCACCGACGGCCGCGTCGAAAATCCCTTGCAGGCCTTGGCCGACGGCGCGCGATCAAGCTGGTTCGTCGCGAGCGCGACACCGCGTACGGCGCGCAAACGCTGGATCGCGGGTTCCCTCAAACCGAAGGGCGCCCTGACGGTGGACAATGGCGCGCGCAAGGCGCTGCAGAACGGGCGCAGTTTGCTGCCGGCCGGCATATCGAGCGTGGCCGGCCGTTTCGAGCGTGGCGACCTGGTTACGGTGCGGACTGCCGACGGGATGGAACTGGGGCGGGGTCTGTCGGCCTATTCCAGTGCCGACGCCGCCAGCATCGCGGGACACAAGAGCAGTGAAATCGAAAATATTCTGGGCTATCGTGGCCGCGACGAGGTCATCCATCGCGACGACCTTGTCTTGGACTGAAAGGAAAAACGATGACTGCCGCTACCGTCTTCGAGTCGGAAAGCACGATCGAACTCGAAATGCGCCGGATCGCACAAGCTGCGAAACAGGCCGGACAGGCGTTGGCTTTGGCCGGTTCCACGGCTAAGAATGCCGCGCTGCGGGCCGCCGCGGACTCAATCCGCGCCCGGGCCGGTGAAATATTGACCGCCAACGACAAGGACATGGCGGCCGCCGAAGACCGTGATCTGACACCGGCCTTCAAGGACCGTTTGAAGCTGACCCCGGACCGGGTCGAAGCTATGGCGGCGGGCCTGGAAGACGTCGCCGAACGCGACGATCCGGTCGGGCGCCTGATCGACGAATGGATCCGGCCGAACGGGTTGCGCATCTCGCGGATCAGTGTACCGCTCGGCGTCATCGGAATCATCTACGAGTCCCGCCCGAACGTGACCGCCGACGCCGGCGGCCTATGCTTGAAATCGGGCAACGCGGCGATTCTGCGTGGCGGGTCGGACAGCCTGCATTCCTCCAGCGCGATCGCCGATTGCCTGAGCGAAGGTCTGGACAAGGCAGGGTTGCCCGGCGAGGCGATCCGGTTGGTTCGAACCGGCGACCGGGCGGCCGTCGGCGCGATGCTGCGTCAACACGATTTGATCGATGTCATCGTACCGCGCGGTGGCCGGGGCCTGATCGAGCGGGTCATGGAGGAGTCGACGATCCCGGTACTGGCCCATCTGGAAGGCATCTGCCATGTCTATGTCGACCGCGCGGCCGACTCGAAAATGGCGCGCGAGATCGCGCTCAACGCGAAAATGCGCCGGACCGGCATTTGCGGCGCTGCGGAAACGCTGCTCGTCGACCGCTCGCAAGCGGCTGCACAATTGCCCGGCATCGTCGACGACCTGGTCGCGGCCGATTGCGAAGTGCGGGGCGATGCGGAGGCGCAGGCCATCGATGGTCGAATTTCGGCGGCGGAGGAGAGCGATTGGGGAACGGAATATCTTGACGCGATCATCTCCGTGAAGGTCGTCGACGGCGTTACGGGGGCTGTCGATCACATCAATCGTCACGGTACGAACCATACCGATACGATCGTAACCGACGACGCGGCCACAGCCGAAACCTTCCTGTCGGGCGTCGATAGCGGAATCGTCATGCACAACGTTTCGACCCAATTCGCCGATGGCGGGGAGTTCGGCATGGGGGCTGAGATTGGTATCTCGACCGGCAAACTGCACGCGCGCGGGCCGGTCGGTGCGGATCAGCTAACCAGCTACAAATATGTCGTTCGGGGCGACGGCCAAATCCGGCCTTGATCCTATCCGTATGAGTAGCCTTCGGATCGGTCTCCTGGGCGGGTCGTTCAATCCCGCGCATGAGGGACATCGGCATATCAGTCTCTTCGCCTTGCAGCGTCTCCGGCTGGACGCGGTCTGGTGGCTCGTCTCGCCGCAGAACCCGTTGAAACCGGAAGAAGGCATGGCGTCCTTTGACGATCGCTTCGCCAGCGCGGAAGCCATCGCGCGGCATCCGCGAATTCATGTCTCCGACTTCGAATCCAAGCTGGGGACCCGTTACACCGTCGATACCCTGCGAGAACTTTGCCGCCGCCATGGCCGACACCGTTTCGTCTGGATCATGGGCGCCGACAATTTGATACAACTGCCGCGCTGGCGGGACTGGACGGCGATCTTCGAGTTGGTGCCGCTCGCCGTTTTTGCCCGGCCTGGCTATTCGATAAAATCGTTGTCCGGCGCAGCGGCCCACCGTTACCGGCGGTACCGCCTGCCGGATCGGGCCGCGGCCGGGGCCGTCGACCGCAAAGCACCCGCCTGGGTCTTTCTTCACACGCCGCTGCATCCCGCTTCGGCGACCGAAATTCGCGCCGAGCGGTTGAAAGCCAACGGTGATACACCGATGTAATCTATCGGAAATATTGCTATACTAAGGTGCTTCTCCGATGAACAACGAACGAGGAAACCGCCATAACCATTGATATTCAGACGACCCTGCTTCCCGATTCACTCCTGGCGTTGGTCCAGGAACAACTCGACGACGACAAGGCAGGGGATATCGTCATTATCGATCTGTCCGGAAAATCAAGCATCGCGGATTACATGGTGATAGCAACCGGACAGTCGTCCCGCCACGTCGGTGCGATGACCGACCATCTTCTTGAAACATTTCGGAAAAACGGATTGCGCGGCGCCAGAGTGGAAGGGCGTTCCCGAAGCGATTGGGTACTGCTCGACGCCGGGGATATCGTTATCCATCTGTTCCGACCCGAAGTGCGTGAGTTCTACAAGCTGGAGAAACTGTGGAGCCACGACATTCCGGAAGCGGCGGAGGCGTCGTCCGCGGCCTACATCGCCTAGCCGTTGCGAATCCTGATTTGCGCAGTCGGCCGAGCCCGGAAAGAGGCGCCGCGCGCCGTCTACGAAGATTACGCCCGTCTGGTGCGCTGGCCGCTCGACCTCGTCGAGGTCGAAGCCCGCAAACAGCTTCCGTCCGACAAACGCCGAAGCGAGGAGGGCAGGTTGCTGCTCGACAAGGTTCCTGACGGCGCCGCCGTCGTTGCACTGGATGAGAGGGGCAAGGCGCTTTCGAGCCGAGAGCTGGCGAAGCGCATTGGTGGTTGGCGCGATGAAGGGCAGGCCTGCATCGCCTTTCTGATCGGTGGCGCGGATGGGCTGGACGACACGGTACGGGCGCGGGCTGATCTAACCCTGTCGTTTGGCCGACTGACCTGGCCGCATCTCCTGGCGCGCGGCATGCTCGCGGAACAGATTTACAGGGCGCAGCAGATTATCGCCGGGCACCCCTATCACCGGGATTGACCTGTTTCGTCGGCGCTTCACCGTATGTGTAACGAACCTTTAAGGCTTGTCCGTTTTCATAGAGCATATCAAGATTTAGCGGACCCAGTTCCGGGTCCGTTGAATCTTGTGAAGATGCTCTAATTATAAAGATTAAAATCAGATTCACGCGGTTGTTGGATCGCTATAAGCGTTTCCAACTAACCCCGATCTGATTTTGTGGGGCACGCGTTGGAGGCCATCAACGAAAGTCGATCCTACTATCCGAACGGCCCGATTTCGCATATATAACCAATACTTCTCGACGGCGGATTTCGCGATGACAACACCAAGGCCCGTTATTCTTTGTGTCCTGGACGGTTGGGGCGCGCGCGTCGAGCGTACGGACAATGCGATCGCGCTCGCGACAACCCCGAATTGGGACCGCTTCGCCGAGATCTATCCCCGAGCGCACCTCGACGCCTCGGAAGAGCAGGTCGGTCTGCCGTCGGGTCAAATGGGCAATTCCGAGGTCGGCCATATGAATTTGGGCGCCGGCCGCCCCGTCTTGCAGGATTTGCCGCGGATAGATACCGCCATCGAAGAAGGCACGGTCGCCGATATCGCCGCCTTGCAGGAATTCGTGGTCGCCTTGAAGCAATCCGGCGGGACAGCGCATCTCATGGGGTTGATGTCGCCCGGTGGCGTGCATTCCCATCAGGATCATATCGTGCATCTGGCTAACCTGCTGGCGGACGAGGGAATTCCGGTGACGGTGCACGCGTTTCTCGATGGCCGCGACACGCCGCCGCGCAGTGCGCTGGACTATCTGGCGGCGTTTCAGGGAGCCGCGCCCCGAGCCCGGATCGGAACCGTTACCGGGCGCTATTTCGCCATGGACCGGGACAATAACTGGGACCGGGTGAGGCAGGCCTACGCGGCCGTCGCCGACGGCGAAGGCGCGGCGGCGGATGCGCTGAACGTCATTCGGAGCGCCTATGATCGCGACGAATCGGACGAATTCGTCCGGCCGGCCGTTATTGCCGGCTATGACGGCATGCGGGACGGCGACGGGCTCCTGGTGGCGAATTTCCGAGCCGACCGGATCCGGGAGATACTGACGGCGCTGCTCGATCCGGATTTCTCTGAATTCGTTGGTCGCAAACTGCGCCGGTTTGTCGCGTCGGCAGGTATGACGTCTTACTCCGAAGCCTTGGATCGGCATCTGACGACGTTGTTCCCGTCGCAGCCGATTGAAAATGTGTTGGGGTATGTCGTTTCGGCGGCGAACCTGCGTCAACTCCGGATCGCGGAAACGGAAAAGTACGCGCACGTTACATTTTTCTTCAACGGTGGAGATGAACGCGAATTCGAGGGAGAGGATCGAATTCTCATTCCCTCGCCGAAGGTGGTGACGTACGACCTGCAGCCCGAAATGTCGGCGCTGGAACTGACCGATCGGCTCGTTGCGGAGATCGAAGGCGGGATTTATGACTTCATCGTCGTCAACTTCGCGAATACAGACATGGTCGGTCATACCGGTGTTCTTCGCGCCGCGATCAGCGCGGTCGAAGCGGTCGATCACTGCCTGGGCCGCCTTGAGGTCGCGGTGCGGGCGGCGGGCGGTGCGATGATCGTAACCGCGGATCATGGCAATGCCGAGATGATGACGGACAATATCACGGGTCAGGCGCATACGGCGCATACGATGAACAAGGTACCCGTCCTTGCGGTCGGCGATTCCGTACGCGTACATGCTTTGCGGGACGGACGGCTTGCGGATGTCGCGCCGACCGTCCTCGATCTGCTCAATATTCAGCGACCGGCCGAGATGACCGGACAGTCGCTGATTGTTCGTTACGGTGAGGCCCGTGCGGCGGAGTAACCACCCCATTATCCGGACGGTCACCCTGTCGCTGCTGATCGCATTGTGCGCGGGAGCCGCCGCATATGCTGATCCGAAGGAAAAGGACCTCCGGTCGGTCGTGCAGCAGATCGAGCGGGAGAAGGCGCGAAAGAAGGCGTTGGAAGCGCAAAGCCGTAAACTGCTTCTGGAAACAGCCGAACTGCGCCGCGAACTTATCGACGTGGCGCGCAGCGCGCAGGAAAAGGAAGCGCTTCTCACGCAATTGGAAGCGCAACTGACGCGTCTGGTCCGCGAGGCGGAACTTCGCGAGGCTGCGCTGGTCGACCAACGCCGACGGCTGGCGGGGACGTTGGGCGCGCTGGCCCGGCTGTCCCGTAATGCCCCACAGGCCCTTCTAGTCTATCCGGGAGCGCCGACGGACATGGTGCGCAGCGCTCTGCTGTTGCGGATCTCCGTGCCGCGTCTGGGTGACCGTGCCGCGACCTTGGCGGAGGAAATCGATTCTCTGACCCAGGTGAAGAAGGACATTGCCGGTAAGCTGCTCAGTCTGCGGCAAGCGAGTGCGGCGCGCGATGTGGAGCGGGACCGGTTGCGTCGACTGCTCGACCGGAAAGGCGCCTTGCGGCGCGAGACCGAGGCGGCCTACCGTAGGAACATCCAACGCATGCGGGATCTGGCGGTGAAGGCGCGGAATCTACGCGATCTTATCGCGGGCCTCACCAGTCGGTCCGCGGAACCCGAGCGCAAGCCGTTAGTCGCCGCGATCCCACGCCCGCCCGATGCCGCGCCGGCACCGCGCGTCCCCGAGGGACCGCCTGGCGGATTGCGCAGTTTTCCCAAACGTGGCCCCTTGACCCTGCCGGTGAGGGGAAAGCTCGTCGGGCGCTATGGCCAATCGACGAACTTCGGAAACACGGCAAAGGGAATTCGTCTCGAGACGCGTCCCGACGCGCAAGTGGTCACACCATTTGACGGCAAAGTCGTGTTCGCCGGACCATTCCGGACCTACGGGCAAATCTTGATCATCGAACACCGGGGCGGATATCATACACTCCTTGCCGGGCTCGCGCAGATCGATGCGGTGGTAGGCCAATGGTTGCTGGCGGGCGAACCCCTTGGATCGATGGCTACTCGAAAGAGCGGCAAACCAGTATTATATGTTGAGCTTCGCCGGAACGGGCAGCCGATAAATCCGCTGCCTTGGATCACAGCTAAAAAACGAAGGTTGCGTGGATGAGAAATTTCGTTAGCACAGCGACCGTGGCATTCGTCGCCGTCGCATTCCTGAGCGTCATGCCGGCATCCGCCGCCAAACCGGACAAATCCGAAATTTACAGGTTATTGGAGCTGTTCGGCGATGTGTTCGAGCGGGTCCGCTCCGATTATGTCGAGGAAACGTCCGAGGAAGAGCTCGTCGAAGCGGCGATCCAGGGCATGCTGCAGAGCCTCGACCCGCATTCCAGCTATCTGAACAAGAAAACCTTTAAGGACATGCGGGTCCAGACCAAGGGCGAGTTCGGCGGTCTTGGTATCGAGGTCACGATGGAGGGCGGTTACGTCAAAGTCGTCTCGCCGATCGACGACACGCCCGCATTCCGCGCCGGTATCGAACCGGGCGATTTGATCACGCATCTCGACGGCAAACCGGTCCAGGGGCTGAACTTGAGCGAAGCCGTGGAGAAGATGCGCGGCAAGGTCGGAACCGACATCGTCCTCACCGTGCGCCGCAGGGATGTGAAGCCGCTGAAAATCACCATTACCCGCGACAAGATCCGAATCCGGTCGGTTCGGTCGCGCGTCGAAGGCGATATAGGCTATTTGCGCATTACAAATTTCAGCGAGCAGACGAAGACCGGCGTAACCAAATCGATCGCCAAGCTTCGCGATGATATCGGCGACGACATCAGAGGCTTCGTGCTCGACCTGCGGAACAATCCCGGTGGATTGCTGGACCAGGCGGTATCCGTCTCCGACGCGTTCCTTGATCGCGGCGAGATCGTTTCGACGCGTGGCCGCGAAGCAGAAAATGCGCAACGGTTCCACGCCCGGCCGGGCGATTTGGCGTCCGGGTTACCGATTGTTGTCCTGATCAATGGCGGATCGGCGTCGGCTTCGGAAATCGTGGCGGGCGCGTTGCAGGACCACAAGCGGGCCCTCATCCTCGGCACGCGCAGTTTCGGTAAAGGTTCCGTCCAGACAATCATTCCGCTCGGCGGCAGCGGTGCGATGAAATTGACGACGCAGCGTTATTACACGCCGTCGGGACGCTCCATTCAGGCAAAAGGTATCGATCCCGATATCATCGTAGAGCAATCGAAGGTCGAGCCGTTGCGGCGCGGGCCGCGGCGGAAGGAGTCGGATCTGCGCCGCTCGTTGAAGAACGAAGACGGTAAGGCGATTGAGAAGAAAAAGCCGGACCCGGCGGCGAATGGCGAAAAAAAGCCGGACGAGGCGGCGATAGGCGATAAAAAGCCGGACGAGGCCGAGAAGAAGCCAAAGCGGCCGTTCGATTATCAACTCGTGCGTGCGCTTGACCTGATCCGCGGAATTTCGCTGTACCGTAGTCAGGCTGTCAATTAGGGGCTCAGACCCTGGTCAGTCTATCGCTCAAAATGCCGTCAATTCCCCGGCTTCCAATTCCTTGGAAGCGCGGGGACGGCGATATGGGAGTGGACGACCCGGACAACGGTTTCGAAGAAGCCGACGCCCTTTCGGAGGCGAATCCGCTTCAGGATAAAATGCCGCTCTTCGCGCTTTATGGCGCTACGGGGTTTACGGTGCTGGTGTTCCTTGGCGTTTTCCTGTGGTTGCAATTCCCGTCCGAGGCGATAGACGCCGAGCTTCGTGCAATGCGGCCGCATTTTACGAAGAAGGTCCCGCCTTTGCGTCGCAGCGAGCGCGGTAAATCGGCTGATAAAGTCGATAGGGACAGCGGCGCACGCACCGGTAAACCGCGTACACCCACCGCCCCGAAACGTAAATCGGCGGTCCTGCATCCGCACCCGGACCCGAAACTGGTCGAGCGGACGGATATCGGTCTTTTGCCGATCGTCGGCGCCGACGGACGCCGGCCGTGGCGGGTCTATTCGCGGCCCTTCAATGTGCTGGAGAAACGGCCGAAGGTTTCGGTCGTGATGACGGGATTGGGCGTGTCGTTCAACGCTACGGAATCGGTGGTCGGCGTTCTGCCGGGCGAGGTGACGCTGGCCTTTGCGCCGTTCGCCCGGAAGCTCAAGGAATGGATCGTCGCGGCGCGCGGCGCCGGTCATGAGGTTCTGATCAATTTGCCGATGGAGCCCCGCGATTATCCGCGCAGCGACCCGGGACCGTTCGGGCTGCTGACCGGACTCGACGCGGAGCAGAACCGACGGCGTCTCGATTGGGTGTTGAGCCGCATGACGGGGTATGTCGGCGTCACCAATTATATGGGCGATCGCTTCACCAACAACCAGGCGGCGATGCGCCCCATCTTGCGGGAAATGGAGCGCCGCGGGCTGATGTTCCTCGACAGTATGGGGAGTGCGGTGAGTGTCGGACCGAAGATGGCGAAGGCCTTGAAGCTTCCTTTCACGATGAACGACAGGGTCATTGACGAGACGGTGAGCCGCAAGGCGATCGACAAGGAACTGGCGGAAATCGAGCGAATTGCCAAGGCGCGGGGCAGCGCGGTTGCGCTGGCCCATCCTTACCCCGTCACGATCCGGCGCCTGCAACGCTGGATCGCCGATCTCAACGAAAAAGGCCTCGTTCTCGCGCCGATCACCGCTGTCGTCGCCAAGCAGAAACCATGATTGCCGGGATATGACGGAAGCCGACGATCCCCGGCCGTACCGTCCCTGTGTGGGCGTCATGCTGCTGAATTCGCAAGGTCTTGTCTTTGTCGGCAATCGGATCGATATGGCTGGCGAGAACTGGCAGATGCCGCAGGGCGGTATAGACGACGGCGAAACGCCGCGCGCCGCCGCGCTTCGCGAGTTGGAGGAGGAAACCGGGACGCGCGAAGCGGAGATCGTCGCAGAAAGCGCCGGCTGGGTTTCCTATGACCTTCCGGAAACTGTTTCGCGCAAGAAGTGGGGCGGGCGCTTTCGCGGCCAGACACAGCGTTGGTTCGCCATGCGGTTTACCGGTGTGGATGGCGATATCCGGTTGAACCTTCATAAACCGGAGTTCAGCGAATGGCGCTGGGTTCCAATGGATGAAGTGGAAGCGCTGATCACGCCGATGAAACGGGAAGTCTACCGGCAGGTTCTTCGAGAATTCGCTCATCTGGGTGAAGGATCGCGCGGCTGACCGCGCTAGTGTGCATGTACGGTCACTGCGGATTATGGGGAAATATAGTTAACAAAAATTTACCATTATTTGACGCAAAATCAATAATCTAGTAAGATGGTGGTGATTACTTAGGTTATTTGCGATTACTTGAAGGGTCATTTGGTCGGCGCAAGCGGTTTAAGTAGATGATTCATATAATGATAATTCGCCTTTCTGGCGGCGCGTAGATTTCGGACGCGGATACGTCGATGTTGCTTTTGCAGGTCAATACGGCATTGCAGTTCGCGGGGGGCACCGGTGCGGCTGAAGCGTCGGTCGGCAGCAGTGCGGTATCCGCCAACTCCGACTCGCTGCAAGACCCGCAACACCCCAGCGGCGCGCCGGAAAACGCCGTACAGCCCGGACCTCCAGTGAACCGCCTCGATATCCGGACGCAGAATCAAGCGCAAGTTTCCGGTGAAGAGGCCGAAGCGGAAGAAGAAGCGGCTGAAGCGGGCGAAACGCAGTTCGAAGGCGCGCAGCGGACCAACGAGGAGGGCGAACCGGTCAATCAAGAGGGTCTGACCGAAGCGGAACAGCGCGAGGTCGAAAGTCTGAAGGCACGGGACCGCGAGGTACGGGCGCATGAGCGCGCTCACGCGACGGCCGGCGGCGGTATTGCCGGGCAGCCGCAATTCACGTTCCAGGTCGGCCCGGACGGCAAGCAATATGCCGTCGGCGGCGAGGTATCGATCGATACGAGCTCCGTTTCGGGTAACCCCGAGGCGACCATCCGCAAGATGGAACAGGTCAAGCGCGCCGCATTGGCGCCGAGCAACCCCTCCGGCCAGGATCGACGCGTCGCGGCGGAGGCCGAGGGTACAATTCAGGCCGCGCGCCAGGAAATCCAGGCGGAGAAGCGCGAGGAACAGGCCGAACGGGCCGAGAAGCGCAGTGAGGGCCAAGAAGGCGCAAGCGTCAGCGTCGGTCAGAGCGAACCGGTTTTCAATCCGGAGGCGCGTTTCCAACGGCCGGTCGGCGGGATCGGTTCGCCGCTTGGCACGGGTCTCGCCGGCAGCGGCGAACTCAACATGGATACGGGTACGCTACAAGCTGGCGAGCTGTTTAACCTCGTCGCCTAATACCCGCTGAATTTTTGAATAGGTTTAGTGGCCGCCAGCGTACGGCGGCGCATCGATCGATTGCAGTTTGGCTTCGGCGACCCCAAGTGCGGCTTCCGCTCTGGTACGCTCGGCATCATCCGCCGCCGCGCCAATGTCGTCACGCAGATTGCGGATTTCCTGCTCGACATCCGCGCGATCGATATCTTCGACCGGTACGGCGCCTTCGGCCAGGATCGTGCAGCGGTCTTTGGTCACTTCGGCGAAGCCGCCGGCGAGGAAAACACGCTGTATCACCGATCCGCCTTCGAAAACCGCAAGCGTGCCGGGGCGGATGTTGGAGATGACCGGCGCATGGCCCGCCAGAACGCCGAAATCGCCTTCCTCGCCCGGGACGACAACCATTTCGACCGGTTCGGAAAGCAACAGGCTCTCCGGCGAGACGAGCTCAAGTTCGAATGTGTCGGCCATGGCCTATCGCTCCCAAAAACTGGCGTCGGCTACGCGGCTTCAGCGGCCATGGCCTTGGCCTTTTCGATCGCCTCGTCGATCCCGCCGCACATGTAGAAGGCGGCCTCGGGTAGATCGTCGTATTCGCCGGCGAGAATGCCCTTGAACCCCTTGATTGTATCGTCGAGCTCGACAAACTTTCCGGGCGAACCCGTAAACACTTCGGCGACAAAGAACGGCTGCGAAAGGAACCGCTGGATCTTGCGCGCCCGCGTAACCGTCATCTTGTCTTCCTCGGACAGTTCGTCCATGCCCAGAATGGCGATGATTTCCTGCAGCGACTTATAGCTCTGCAGGACACGCTGAACCTCGCGCGCGATTTCATAATGTTCCTGGCCGACCGTGCGCGGCTCCATAATCCGGCTGGTGGAGTCGAGCGGGTCGACGGCCGGATAGATGCCCAGTTCGGCAATCTGCCGCGACAGAACCGTCGTCGCATCCAAGTGGGAGAAGGTCGTCGCCGGCGCCGGATCGGTTAGATCGTCGGCCGGTACGTAAACCGCCTGCACGCTCGTAATCGACCCTGTCTTCGTGGTCGTGATCCGTTCCTGCAGGTTGCCCATGTCGGTGCCCAGGGTCGGCTGATAGCCAACCGCCGAGGGAATACGGCCAAGCAGCGCCGACACTTCGGAGCCCGCCTGCGTGAACCGGAAGATGTTGTCGACGAAGAACAGCACGTCCTGGCCTTCCTGGTCGCGGAAATACTCCGCGAGGGTCAGGCCGGCGAGGCCGACGCGGGCGCGGGCGCCCGGCGGCTCGTTCATCTGGCCGTAGACCAGTGCCGCTTTCGACTCGCCGTCCGGCACGATGACCTTGGATTCGATCATCTCGTGATAAAGGTCGTTGCCTTCGCGGGTCCGCTCACCGACGCCGGCGAAGACGGAATAGCCACCATGCGCCTTCGCGATGTTGTTGATCAGTTCCATGATGATGACGGTCTTGCCAACGCCGGCGCCGCCGAACAGACCGATTTTGCCGCCTTTCGGATAAGGCGTCAGCAGGTCGACGACCTTGATGCCGGTAACGAGCTGCTCGGTTTCGGTCGATTGGTCGACGAAGGGCGGCGCGTCGCGGTGAATCGGCAGTTTCGTCGATGTCTCAACCGGTCCGCGTTCGTCGACCGGTTCGCCGATGACGTTGAGGATGCGGCCGAGCGTCTCCGGTCCCACCGGCATCATGATCGGCGAACCGGTATCGCTGACTTCCTGGCCGCGAACGAGACCTTCGGTCGTGTCCATCGCGATGCAGCGGACGGTGTTCTCGCCGAGATGCTGGGCCACTTCCAGGACCAGCCTATTGCCTTGGTTGTCCATCGCCAGGGCATTCAGAATCGGCGGCAGATCGCCCTCGAAATGGACGTCGATAACCGCGCCCAGGACCTGCGATACCTTGCCTACTAAGTTTTGCGCCATCGGTCTTGCTCCCGCTTCAAACCTGTTCTCAAAGCGCTTCCGCGCCGGAGATAATTTCAATCAATTCGCTGGTAATGGCCGCCTGTCGCGTCCGGTTGTAGACGAGGGACAGACTTTCGATCATGTCGCCAGCGTTACGCGTCGCATTGTCCATCGCTGTCATCCGCGCGCCCTGCTCGGAGGCGAAGGATTCCAGCATCGAACGGTACACTTGAACCGCCAGGTTGCGCGGCAGCAGCGCCGAGAGAATTTCCTCCTCGTCGGGCTCGAATTCATAGGCCGCGCCGTCGCCGGCTCCTTCGGATTCGGTTTCCTCGGTCGCGAAGGGAATAAGCTGCAGGGGTGTAACCACCTGCTCCAAAGCGGACACGAACTTGTTGTAGAGGACCGTACAGACGTCGAATTCGCCGGCTTCGAACATTTCGCCGATCTTGTTGGCGACGATCTCTGCCTGATCGAAGGCCGGCGTCGGTTTAGCGAGATCTTCGTAGGTTTCCTCTAAGCGGCTGCTCGATTCGCGCCGCATAGCCGAGACGCCCTTGCGTCCGACGACGAGCAGCTTGACCGATTTACCGGCCGATTCCAGCTCGGTGATCATCTTGTTCGCATGGCGAACCAGGTAACTGTTAAATCCACCGCACAGTCCACGATCGGATGAGATCATCACGATCAGATGGCCATCGTCCCGGCCGGTGCCGCCCAACATTGGCGGCGCGCTTTCCGGATTGGCCGCCACGCTCGCGGCCAGCGAGCCCAACATGCGTTCCATGCGTTCCGCATAGGGGCGGGCGGCTTCCGCCTGCTCCTGCGCCCGCCGCAGCTTCGCGGCGGCGACCATTTTCATGGCCGACGTGATACGCCGCGTCGACTTGACGCTCGCTATTCTATTTCGAAGTTCTTTTAGGCTTGCCATTGTTGCAGCCCGTCTCCCCTACGGCGTCGCCGCTATCGTTAGATTTTCGCGTTTAGACGAAATTCTTGATGAGCGCTTCGATGACGTCTTTCAGCTTCTGATCGCTTTCGTCCGAGATCTCGCCTTCCTCGCGGATTGCGGAGAGCAGATCGCCCTGTTCCGCGCGGACATGCTCAAGCAATACTGTCTCGAAACGGTTGATCGCATCGACATCCAGCCCGTCGAGATAGCCTTTCACGCCGCTGTAGATCGAAACGACCTGTTCCTCGATCGCCAGCGGAGCAAATTGATCCTGCTTCAGCAGTTCCGTCAGCCGCGCGCCGCGCGCCAGCAGGCGCTGGGTCACGGGGTCGAGGTCGGATGCGAACTGCGAGAAGGCTTCCATCTCGCGGAACTGCGCCAGTTCCAGTTTAATCGAACCGGCGACCTGCTTCATCGCCTTGATCTGTGCCGCTGAACCAACGCGGGAGACGGACAGCCCGACGTTGATCGCGGGACGCACGCCTTTGTAGAACAGCTCGGTTTCCAAAAATATCTGGCCATCCGTGATCGAAATGACGTTGGTCGGGATGTAAGCCGACACGTCACTGGCTTGGGTCTCGATGACCGGCAGGGCCGTCAATGATCCCGCGCCGTGGTCCTCGTTCATCTTCGCCGCACGCTCCAGCAAGCGCGAATGCAAGTAGAAGACGTCGCCCGGATAGGCTTCGCGTCCCGGCGGACGGCGCAGCAGCAACGACATCTGCCGATAGGCGACGGCCTGTTTCGACAGATCGTCATAGATGATGACGGCGTGCATGCCGTTGTCGCGGAAGTATTCGCCCATCGTACAGCCGGTATAGGGTGCCAGAAACTGCAGCGGCGCTGGATCCGACGCCGTTGCCGACACGACGATGGAGTATTCCAGTGCGCCTTGCTCTTCCAGCGTCTTGACAACCTGGGCCACCGTCGAACGCTTCTGGCCGACCGCGACGTAGACGCAGTACAGCTTCTTCGACTCGTCGTCGCCGGCGTTGACCGTTTTCTGGTTGATGATGGTGTCGATCGCGACGGCCGTCTTACCGGTCTGGCGGTCGCCGATGATCAGTTCGCGCTGTCCGCGGCCGACCGGCACCAGCGCGTCGAGCGCCTTCAGGCCCGTCTGGACGGGTTCGTGAACCGACTTGCGCGGGATGATGCCCGGTGCCTTGACCTCGACCCGCTGGCGTTCATCCGATGCGATCGGCCCTTTGCCGTCGATCGGATTGCCCAGCGCGTCGACAACGCGGCCTAAAAGGCCTTTGCCGACAGGCACGTCGACGATCGCGCCGGTACGCTTGACCGTATCGCCTTCCTTGATGTCCCGGTCGCTGCCGAAGATCACGACGCCGACATTGTCGGTCTCAAGGTTCAACGCCATGCCGCTGATGCCGCCCGGGAACTCAACCAACTCGCCGGCCTGAACATTGTCGAGGCCGTAGATGCGTGCCACGCCGTCACCGACGGAGATGACCTGTCCCACTTCGGCGACGTCCGCCTCGGCGCCGAACCCGGCAATCTGTTCCTTGATGATTGAAGATATCTCGGCTGCGCGGATATCCATCAGCTCACCCCCTTCATTGCAATTTGCATTTTGTTCAGCTGCGTACGCAGCGACGTATCGACCATTCGGCTGCCGACCTTGACGACCATGCCGCCGATCAGCGCCGGATCGACGGCATGGTCGATCGAAACCTTGCCGCCGAGCGCCCGCTGCAGCGTTTCCTGCAACGCGGCGATCTGGCTTTCGCTCAATGATCTGGCCGCGGTGACTTCCGCCGTGACCTCGCCGCGGCGCCGGGCAAGCTCGTCAAGATAGCCCTTAATCATGTCGGTCAGCGCGAAAAGCCGGCGGTTCTGGGCGATGAGACCGACGAAACGCTTGGTCAGATCATTGACCTCCATCGCGTCCAAGATCGCCGCCATCGCCTTGCCCTGTTCCGCGCGGTTGAGCACCGGACTTCGTACAAGTCGTTGTAGATCCTGGCTATCGTCGATTACGGCGGTAAGCGACGCAAGATCATCCGCGACGTTGTCGAGCAGACTTTGTTCATCCGCCAGTTCGAACAACGCAGACGCGTAGCGATTGGCGATTTCAGATACGGCCGTGTTTGAAGCCAACTGGGGAGCCCCCCCGGGAAACAATAAAAATCAGTCGGAATTTGCCGCAAGAGCAAGTCCAGCGCCACCCTGTAATACTTCCGCGCGGCTAGCCCGAGAGCGGAAGCGACCGGTGTGTAGCATACGCCCCAAGCCCTTTCAAGCCGCCCAACAGCGCGAATTTGTCGCGCTTGCCGGGCGGGCCTCCGACGGGTTCAAAGGAAGCTGTACGGATCGATATCGACATGGACTCGCACCGCGTTGGGAATGGAGACGCGGGGCAGCCAGTCGCGCAGAACATCCTGGATCGAAACGCCGCGATCGGCCTTGAGAAGAAGACGCCAGCGATGGCGGCCGCGCAGCAAGGCAAGCGGTGCCGGCGCGGGCCCCAGAACCCGGACCCGCGCGCCCGTTGGGGCGCAGTGCGCCAGAACGCGGGCGATGCGGGCTACGGCGTCGCCGTCATGCCCGGACACGATAAGGGCGGCGAGCCGCCCGTAGGGCGGCCAGCCCCCCGCCTTGCGCGCCACCGCCTCCGCTTCGAGGAATCCGTCTCGGTCGCCTTCCGCAAGCGCGGTCATCACCGGGTGGTCCGGATGATAGGTCTGCAGCACAACCCGGCCCGGTTTTTCGTCGCGTCCGGCGCGGCCCGCGACCTGGTGCAGCAGCTGATAGGTCCGTTCGGCCGCCCGCAAATCGCCGCCGGACAGGCCGAGATCCGCATCGACCACGCCGACCAGCGTCAGATCGGGGAAATGGTGGCCTTTCGCGACGATCTGGGTGCCGATCACGATATCGACTTCATGGTCGAGGACCTGCGCTACGAAAGCTGCCGCCTCGGAGGGCCGGTGAATGGAGTCGCTGGTCGCGATGCAGAGCCGCGCTTCGGGCAGGAAACTCAAGACTTCTTCCGCCACGCGCTCGACGCCTGGCCCGCAGGCGACGAAGCTGTCGGTCGCATCGCAGGCGCCGCAGGTTTCCGGCTTATGGCCGGAAAAACCGCAGTGGTGGCATTGCAATCGGGCGGAGAAGCGGTGTTCGACGAGCCACGCGGTACAGTTCGGACATTCGAGCCGGTGCCCGCAGGCCCTGCACAGGGTCAACGGGGCGTAGCCGCGGCGATTGAGGAACAGCATCGACTGGGATCCCGCAGTCAGAGTGTCGGCAAGCGCCTGACGAAGGGTCGGCGAAATCCAGCATTGCCGCTCTGGTCTGTCCTGCCGCAGGTCGAGCAGCTCGATATCCGGCAACGAGGCGGTTCCATGCCGCGTCGGCAGCCGCAGCCGCGCGTAGCGTCCGGCTTCGGCGTTGGAAACGGTCTCCAGCGATGGCGTCGCCGACGCCAGCACGATCGGGAACGCGCCGATTTGGGCGCGGACGATCGCCATGTCCCGGGCATGGTAGGCGACGCCGTCTTCCTGCTTGAACGCGCTTTCATGCTCCTCGTCGACGACGATCAGGCCGAGCTCCGGATAGGGCAGGAACAGCGCGGAGCGGGCGCCGACAACGACCCTGGCATTGCCTTCCGCGACGGCACGCCAGGTGGTGCGCCGCCGACGCTGCGTCAGGTCGGAATGCCACTCCGCCGGCCGCGTGCCGAAGCGCGCTTCGAAACGGTCGAGCCATTGCGCGCTGAGCGCGATTTCCGGCAGCAGGACCAGGGCTTGCTGGCCTCGGCGTAGCGCGTCGGCGATCGCTTCGAAATAGACCTCGGTCTTGCCGGCGCCGGTGACACCGTCCAGCAAGGTGACGGAAAATCCTTCGCCGTTTGTCCGCAACGCGGTAACGGCCTCCGCTTGCGCATCGGACAATACCGGACCGATGCGCGCGGGATCGGGCGCGGCGAAGCGGCCGCCCGGTGGCAGCCGCACCATCTCCAGCGCCCCGAGCTGGGCGAGACCCTTCACGACGCCGGCGCTTACACCGGTTTCCAGCACGATATCTGCGGTGGAGAGCGACGGCACCGTTCCCAGCAGTTCAATGACCCGTTGGCGCGCCGAGGTCAGCCGAAATTCCGGGATCGGATCGGCGAGCGCATAGGCGATTCGCGGTTTTTCCGGCTCGAGCGCCGCGGGAACACTCATCGCCATGCGCAATACGGCGCCCGGCGTTGAAAGCGTGTAGCTTGCAATCCATTCGACCAATCTGCGATTTTCCGGTGGCAGCGGCAGCGCCGGAAGTCGGTCGAGGACCGCCTTGAGCCGATCCTCGGATACGCTGCTTTCCGTGTCCTGCAAGGGCTTATCCCACACGACGCCGGTCGCCTGCCTTGGCCCGAGCGGAACCTTCACGAAGTCGCCCGGCGCCAAAGCCATCCCTTCCGGAACGGCGTAGTCGTAGGCGTCTCCCAGCGGCAGCGGCAAAAGAACCTTGACCCTTGGTTTCACCGGGGATGATATCTCGGGAAGAGTCGGTTGGCGGTGCGTCATCGGTCGTGAGTCTAGGAGAGTCGGTTCGTACGCGCCACACCGAAGCGGCACCGTCCGGGATCGGAGATATTGGATGAAGTTTTTTGTAGACACAGCCGACATCGGCGAAATTCGCGAACTGGCGGATACGGGATTGCTCGACGGCGTCACCACGAACCCGTCGCTGATCGCCAAGACCGGCCGCGATTTCTTCGAAGTGGCTGCGGAGATATGCGAGGTCGTCGAGGGCCCCGTTAGCGCGGAGGTTGCGGCGACGGACCATGAGACCATGCTCGCCGAAGGGCGCAAACTGGCCGGGATTGCCGACAATATTGCTGTAAAGGTGCCTATGACGCCGAACGGGCTGAAGACCTGCCGGGCGCTCGCGCAGGACGGAACGATGGTCAATGTCACGCTGTGTTTCTCGGCGAACCAGGCGATTCTCGCCGCCAAAGCCGGCGCCAGCTTTATCTCCCCCTTCGTCGGCCGGCTCGACGATATCGGGGCCGACGGCATGAATCTGATCGCCGAGATTTGCGAAATTTACGCCAACTATCCCAGCTTTACGACGGAAGTTCTTGTTGCATCGGTGCGCTCGCCGATGCATATCGCGGAATCGGCGAAAATGGGTGCGCATGTCGCAACGGTTCCGGCTGCGGTACTATGGTCGCTGTTCAAGCATCCCCTGACGGATAAGGGACTCGACGCATTCCTGGCCGACTGGGAGAAAACCGGGCAATCGATACTGTAACCGCGAACGGAATAGGCATGACGCAGGAATCAACCGATCCAAAAGACGATGACCTGACGGACGAACGCGTCGCCGCCTATCTGCAAGACGACCCCGAATTCCTGTCGCGGAATCCGGATGTCTTAAGGATTATGGCTGCGCCGGATCGCGAATTCGGCGACGGCGTCAGCGATATCCAGACCGCGATGATCGGGCAGCTTCGTACCGAGATCGCCCGTTTGAACGCGCGCCAGGACGAGATCATCCTGACCAGCCGCGCCAATCTGAACACGCAGAGCCGCGTCCACGAGTGCGTTATAGCCCTGCTGGCGGCGAAGTCGTTCGAGCAGGCCATGCAGATCGTCACGACGGACTTCGCCGTGATGCTTGACCTCGACGTCGTCACCCTGTGCATCGAAGCGGAGGAAGATGGTCCTGCTCCGTTGCGGATGAGCGGGCTGCGCATGCTGGCGGCCGGCGCCGTCGAGGCGACGATGGGTGAGAACAAGCGCGTCCGGCTGCGCAGCGATTCGCCGGCTGACCCGGAAATTTTCGGCGGCGGCGCTACATTGGTGCGGTCCGCGGCCTTTATCCGGCTCGATATCTCCGACTACACGCCGCCGGCCTTGATCGCCTTCGGCGCGCGGCGACCAGGCAAGTTCCACGCCGGGCAGGGAACCGAGCTGCTGAATTTCCTGGGGCGGGTCGTCGAACACGACATCCGGCTATGGCTGTCGCTCCCGGGGTGACGGACACGGCAACCGCCGTCCTTGGCGTCTCGGAAGAACTCGCCGGGCTGATTGGCGGTTGGCGGGCCTGGATTGCGGACGAACGGCGATTGTCGCCGAACACGGTCGTTGCCTACGAAACGGACCTGTTCGGCTTCTTCCGGTTTCTGACCGAACATTTGGGCGAAGCGCCCTCGGCGGGCGCGGTTGCCGCACTGCGCCCGATGGATTTTCGCTCCTGGCTTGCGCGACGGTCGCAGGAGGGACTCGGCCGGACATCGACGGCGCGCGCGCTGTCTGTCGTCCGCGGCTTCTTTCGCTGGTGCGAACGCAACGGTCATTTCGCGAACCACGCCATACAATCCGTAAGGTCGCCGAAATTGCCCCATTCGGTGCCGAAGCCGCTATCCACGCCGGATGCCGCCGCGGTCGTCGCGCAGATCGGCGAACTGGCGGACGTGCCGTGGGTAGGGCTGCGCGATATCGCGCTTTTCACGCTTCTATACGGCTGCGGGTTGCGCATCTCGGAAGCCCTCGGCCTGACCCGGGCCGATGCGCCGGTAGGCGAGGTGCTGACCGTTCTCGGCAAAGGGTCGAAAGAGCGCATGGTGCCGGTCTTGCCCGCGGTGCGCGAGGCGATCGCCGCCTATATCGAGGCCTGCCCGCTGCGATTGGATCCCGATTCTCCCCTGTTCCGCGGCGTGCGCGGCGGTCGGCTCAATCCCGCGGTCGCGCAGCGCAGTATGCGAACGGTGCGCGGTTGGCTGGGCCTGCCGGAAACCGCGACCCCGCACGCGCTGCGCCATTCCTTCGCGACGCATCTTCTTGCCGGCGGCGGGGACCTCCGCTCGATCCAGGAGTTGCTGGGTCACGCCTCCTTGTCGACGACGCAGCGCTATACCGAGATCGAAGATTCGCACCTGCTGTCGGAATATCGCGCGGCGCACCCGCGGGCCCGCTAGCGCCATGCAGGCCCGTATCAAAACCGAGCATTGGGTGCACGCGCATTTACGGCGTTGCGCAGTAGAGGCCGTACCCGCTTTCGTCGTCCGCCGCGGCGACAACGACCGCGGCATGGTGCTGATCAAGATCAACACGCTGGGCGATGGCTGCAAGGTCCTGACTCAGGCGCGCGATCTTGACGGAAACCTTGGTTGGCTGGCGGTCCTCGACGGCGCGATGGCGCCGGAAGCGGAAGCCGATGCTTATATTGCGCGGCAGATCGACCGTGACCCGGACCTTTGGGTTATCGAGATCGAGGACCGGGAAGGCCGCAACTGGTTCGAAGGAGAGGAAATTTAGCCGCACCCTTAAGAGTCGCGGGCCGGCTGCGAAATCTGCTATGGAAAAGGCAGAACCTCGCAGAACACGGCCCGCTGCCGCATACGGAGACAAGCAATGCGTTACCCGACCAACGATTTGGAAAATTTCTGGCTGCCGTTCACGGCGAACAAGGATTTCAAGCGTGATCCGCGGCTCGTGGTGGAAGGCAAGGGCCTTTACTACACCAGTCACGAGGGGCACGAGATCATCGACGCCGTGTCCGGGCTGTTCTGCTCTCCGGCGGGGCAAAGCCGCACGGAGATCGCCGACGCGGTGCATGAGCAGATGCTCGAACTGTCCTACATCCCGTCCTTCCAGCACGGCCACCCGGCGGCCTTCGAACTGGCGCGGCAGATCACGCGTTTGACGCCAGGCAACCTCGATTACGTGTTCTTCGCGAACTCCGGTTCGGAAGCGGTCGAAACGGCGCTCAAGATCGCGCTGCTCTACCACCGCGCGCGCGGCGAGGGGCAGCGCATGCGGCTGGTCGGCCGCGAACGCGGCTATCACGGCGTGAACTTCGCCGGATTCTCGGTCGGCGGCATGGTGCGGAACCGCGAGATGTACGGTCTTGGCGTTCCGGGCGTCGTGCATTTGCGCCACACTTGGCTCGAGGAAAATCGCTTCAGCCGCGGCCAGCCGGAGAACGGTGTTGAACTGGCTGACGATTTGCGACGCTTCTGCGACCTGCATGGCGGCGACACGATTGCGGCCTGTATCGTAGAACCGGTCGCTGGGTCGATCGGCTGCTACGTCCCGCCGAAGGGGTACCTGGAGCGGCTGCGCGAAATTTGCGACGAAAACGGAATTCTGCTGATCTTCGATGAGGTGATCACCGGCTTCGGCCGCATGGGCACGAATTTCGCCGGCCAGCGCTTCGGCATCGAGCCGGATATCATGACCATGGCCAAGGCGATGACCAACGGGGCGATCCCGATGGGCGGGGTCGCCGTCAGCGACAAGGTCTACAAGACAATCACCGAGGCGGGCCCGGAAAAGGGCGTCGAGTTCTATCACGGCTATACCTACACAGCGCATCCGGCGGCCTGCGCGGCCGGTATCGCAGCGCTGGCGGTCTACGAGCGGGAGAATCTGTTCGACCGCGCGGCGGAGATGGAGCCTTATTTCCTCGATCAGGTCTTCTCCCTGCAGGATATCGGCGTCGTCACCGACATCCGCGGCATCGGCATGCTGGCCGCGATCGATATGGCGCCGCAGGATGGCACGCCGGGATTGCGCGGGTCTGGCGCGGTCAAGGACCTGTACAAAGCCGGGGTCTTCACGAAGCTAACGGGCGACTCGATCCTGATTGCGCCGCCCTTCGTCTCGGAACGGAAAGATATCGACCGGATGATCGGAACCATCCGCGACGTCATCAGCGCCTATTAGGCCGCTGGCAAACTCACAGGGAAAACATCATGGCTGAACAGCTTTATCATTTCATCGACGGCGCGCGCGCGAACGGCGGCAGCGGCCGTTTCGGCGACATCTTCAATCCGGCGACCGGCGAGGTCAGCGCCAATTGCCCCTACGCCTCGGCGGCGGATGTCGATGCGGCGGTGCAATCGAGCCTTGCGGCGCAACCGGCATGGGAGGCGACGGCGGCGCCGCGCCGGGCGGCGGTTATCTTCAAGTTCCGCGAACTTATCCTGCAGAACATGGATACGTTGGCCGAAATCGTCGGGCGCGAGCATGGCAAGACGATCGAGGACGCCAAGGGGTCGATCCAGCGCGGCATCGACGTAACCGAATTCGCAAGCGGCATACCTCATCTGCTGAAGGGCGAGCTGTCGACAAATGTCGGCGGCGGCATCGATACCTATTCCATGCGCGAGGCGGTCGGGGTCGTTGGCGGCATCACGCCGTTCAATTTTCCGGTGATGATCCCCTGCTGGATGGGCGTCATGGCGGTCGCCTGCGGCAACGCCTTCATCAACAAGCCGTCCGAGCGCGATCCCTCCGCGCCGCTTTTCCTGGCGGAATTGTGGAAGGAAGCGGGCCTGCCGGACGGCATCTGGAACGTGGTCAATGGCGACAAGGAAGCGGTCGACGCGCTGGTCCAGCATCCGGACGTGCCGGCGATCAGCTTCGTCGGCTCGACCCTGGTCGGCGAATACGTTTATCAGTCGGGCACCGCACTGAACAAACGGGTGCAGGCCTTCTGCGGCGCCAAGAACCATCTGATCGTCATGCCCGACGCGGACATGGACCAGACGGTCGACGCCTTGATGGGATCGGGTTACGGCTCGGCCGGGGAGCGCTGCATGGCGGTCTCCGTCGCCGTACCGGTCGGCGAGGACACGGCGGAGGAGCTCGTCAAGCGGCTCGAGCCGCGCGTCCGCACCCTCAAGATCGGTCCGTACAACGACCCGGCCGCGGATATGGGCCCGCTTGTCACCGCCCAGGCCAAGGAAAAGGTCGAAGGTTACATCGACCAGGGCGTTGCATCGGGTGCGGAGCTGGTCGTCGATGGCCGCGGCGCGTCCTTGCAGGGATACGAGAACGGTTTCTTCGTCGGCGGCACGCTGTTCGACAAGGTAACGACCGACATGTCGATCTACAGGGATGAAATCTTCGGCCCGGTGCTGTCGGTCGCTCGCGCGGACAGTTTCGACAGCGCGGTCGACATGGTGAACGGCCATGAATACGCCAACGGCGTCGCGATCTTCACCCGCGACGGCGACGCGGCCCGGACCTTCAGCGACCAGGTCGATGTCGGCATGATCGGCGTCAACGTGCCGATTCCGGTGCCGATGGCGTTCCACCATTTCGGCGGCTCGAAACGCTCCAAATTCGGTGACACCCAGATGCACGGACCGCAGTCGATCAACTTCTTCACCAAGATGAAGACGATCTCCGCTCGCTGGCCGAGCGGCATCAAGGAGGGCGCGCAGTTCACCATGCCGACCAACCGGTAGGGGGTCGTATTCGCAACGGCTGAAACCCACTCGACCTGTCATCCCGGACAAGGCGCGAAGCGCCGCAGATCCGGGATCCAGTCTGCTCCGGCGCTCGATTTAAGGCTGGACCCTGGCTCGGGGGCCAGGGTGACAGGTTGCGTAAAACCTAGAAGCGCCTCAGGCCTTCATTATACATGCCGCGATGGTCCACGCGCTTGTTGTACTCTTCGATCGCTTGCTTGTTTTCCTCAAGCCAAGCCAATTCGAGCGCGCGTTTCGATTTCGCGTTTTTCGGGTTCTTCCCGGGTTGGTCCTCGGGCATTTTCTGATCCATCCTATTGCCTCACACCTTAATCCGCGCGCTAGTCGGGTCGTAGAAGGGGCGCAGGCTGGCTTCGGCGGGGACGCGGTCACCGGCGATGTCGATTTCGAAACTACCGGCGGCCAGGTAATCCTTGTCGACGCCGCCTTCGTGTTCGACATAGCCCATGCCGACAGACGCGCCCAAACTGTGTCCATAGGCGGCGGACGAGATGGCGCCGACGCGCGCGCCGTCGCGGTAGATCGGTTCGTCGTGATACATCAGCGGCTCCGGGTCGGTCAGCTTGAATAGGACCAGTCGCTTCGGCAGCGGTTTGCCGCGCTGCGCCTCGACCGCGGCCCGGCCGATGAAATTCGTGTTCTTGTTCCAGCCGACCGCGAAACCGAGCCCGGACTCAACCGGCGTTTCGACGCCGGTGATGTCGTGACCCCAATGCCGGTAGCCCTTCTCGGCACGAAGTGAGTCCATTGCGTGATACCCGGCGGGACGCAGGCCGAACGGCCGTCCGGCTTCGATCAGCGTCTCATAGACGTGCGCCGCGAACTCCGTCGGCATGTAAAGCTCCCAGCCCAGCTCGCCGACATAGGTGATGCGCTGAGCGCGGACCCGTGCGTAACCGATCTCGATTTCCTGACTGGCGAGGAAAGGGAAGCCTTCATTCGACAAGTCGGCCTTGCACAGGGATGCCAGCAGGTCGCGGGACTTCGGTCCCATCAGGCCGAGCATGCAGATCCCGGACGTCACGTCCGTGGCAATGGCGAAGCGGTTGCCGATATGCCGGGTCAGCCAGGCGAAATCCCGCGTCGCGCTCGCAGCACCCGTCACCACGATGTACTGGTCCTCGGCCAACCGGGTCACGGTGAGGTCCGCTTCGATGCCGCCGCGGGCGTTGAGCCACTGGGTATAGACGGCGCGGCCCGGCGGCACGGCCACATCGCCGGCGCAGACCTCTTGCAGTACGGTCTCGGCGTCTCGGCCTTGCACCAGGAACTTGGCGAAAGATGTCTGGTCGAACAGCGTAACCGCTTCGCGGGTCGCCCGGTGTTCTTCGGCGGACGGTTCGAACCAGTTCTGCCGACCCCAGGAATACTCATAGGCCGGGTCTGGGTCGTCGGTCGAGAACCAGTTCGGCCGTTCCCAGCCGAAGGCGGTGCCGAAACAGGCGCCCGAAAGGACCAGGTGCTCGTGCACCGGCGAACGGCGTGCGCCGCGCGCGGTTTCCGGCTGCCGGAACGGCCAATGCATGGCGTAGAGCAGCCCGACGGATTCCGTGGTCCGGTCGTGCAGATAATTGCCGTTGATCTGAAAGGGGTGGAAGCGCCCGATGTCGATATCGTTGAGATCGTGAGTCGGCGCGCCGTCGACGATCCATTCGGCAAGCGCCATACCGACGCCACCGGCCGACTGGATGCCGATGGAGTTGAAGCCGGCGGCGACGAACAGCCGGTCGACGGTCGGCGCCTCGCCGACGATGTAGCGGTTGTCCGGTGTGAAGCTTTCCGGTCCGACCAGCAGCTGTCGAACTTCGGCGTTCTCCAGCAGAGGGATCCGCTGAATACCATTTTGCAGGAAGATGTCGAACTGGTCCCAATCCTCGTCGAAAAGCTGGAATTCGAATCCGTCGGGGATGCCGTCGCCGCCCCAGGGCTTGGCGTCAGGCTCGAAGCCGCCGAGCAGCAGGCCGCCGACCTCTTCCTTTATGTAGATGTAACCGTCCATATCGCGGATCACCGGTTGACCGCGGATAACGCCGTCGAGCGGACGGGTCACGATGTACATATGTTCGGCCGCGTGCAGCGGCACGGCGACGCCAAGCGGGCGCGCCAAATCGCGGGTCCACATGCCGCCGCACAGCACGACGTACTCGGCCGTGATTTCCCCTTGGTCGGTTACGACACCGGTTGCGCGACCGTTGACGGTCAGAATTTTGGTGACCTTGACCCCTTCGGCAACCGTCGCCCCGTTGGCGCGCGCACCCTTGGCCAGCGCCTGGGCCGTGTCCGTCGGGTTGGTCGTGCCGTCGCCCGGCATCCAGTAGGCCGCGACCAGGTCGTCGGTGCGCAGCATCGGCGCCTTCTCCGACACCTCTTTCAAGGACATTCTTTCGACTTCGACGTCGAAGGCGGCTGCCATAGCGGCCTGACGCTTCAATTCCTCCTCGCGCGCCGGCGTCCGAGCGAGGGATATGCTGCCGGTCCGGCGGTACCCGGTTGCCTGTCCGGTCTCCTCTTCCAACGTCCGGTACAGGTCGGTCGTGTACTTGGCGAGGTTGGTCTGGCTTTGCGTCGCGCGCAGCTGTGCCACCAGCCCCGCAGCGTGCCAGGTCGTGCCGCAGGAGATCTGCCCCTGCTCGAGCAGAACGGTGTCGGACCAGCCAAGCTTGGCGAGATGATAGGCGACGCTGCAGCCGGCGATGCCGCCGCCGACGACGACGGCGCGCGCGTGTTTCGGCAAGGTTTTAACCATGGCGATCCGCTTTCTGTTCGATGTTTCCTTGAAATCTTTATAGCGGTTGCTTGCACGAGCCGCGAGGACAGGTTGCGCTTGGATGCCCGTGACGGCTGGTTTAGGGTCCCGGCATTCTCAACGGAGCGTTAAAATGAAGAACCAATCCGCGTACCTTTTGACGCCAGGACCGCTGACGACATCGCGGGAAACGAAGGAAGCGATGCTGCGCGATTGGGGATCGCGCGATACGGCCTTCATCGAGATCAATCGAGAGGTCCGCGACCGGCTCGTCGAGATGTCGGGCGGTGGCGACAGTTTCACCTGCGTGCCCTTGCAGGGTAGCGGCACTTTCGCGGTTGAGGCGATGCTGGCGACCTTCCTGCCGCGCGACGGCAAGGCGCTGCTCCTGATCAACGGCGCGTACGGTCACCGTATGGCGACGATCTGCGATTATCTCGGCCGCGACTACGTGACGTACGAAACGCCGGAAGATACGCCTCCGGGCGTAGATGACGTCGACGCCTTGCTGGCAGGCGATCCGGCGATCACCCATGTCGCGGTTATCCATTGCGAAACGACCTCGGGCATCCTCAACCCTGTCGCGGAAATTGCTGAAGTCGTCGCGCGGCACACGAGGCGGTTACTGGTCGATTCGATGAGCGCCTTCGGCGCGTTGCAGATCGACGTTGCCGCATTGCCCTGCGATGCGTTGGCCGCGTCATCGAACAAATGCATCGAAGGCGCGCCAGGTATGGGCTTCGTGATCTGCCGCAAGGATGTACTGGAGGCGGCAAAAGGCAATTCCCATTCGCTCAGTCTCGACCTGCATGGCCAATGGGCCGCGATGGAACAGAACGCGCAATGGCGTTTCACGCCGCCTACTCATGTCGTTGCTGCGTTTCATCAGGCCTTGTCGGAACATGCCGCCGAAGGAGGCGTCGCCGGACGCGGGGACCGCTATCGCCAGAACTGCGAGATTCTCATAAAAGGAATGCGGGAATTGGGGTTCCAGCCGCTCCTGCCCGATACGCTGCAGGCACCGATTATCGTTACCTTTCACATGCCGGCCGATCCCGCCTTCGTCTTCCAGACCTTCTACGACCGGTTGGCCGAAAAGGGTTACGTGATCTATCCGGGCAAGCTCACCGTTGCGGACAGTTTCCGCGTCGGCTGCATCGGCCGGATCGATGAGACGGTGATCCGCGGCGCGCTCGAAGCGGTGCGGGAAACGCTTGCCGAAATGGGCGTACGCGACTGCGGCCCGGCGTGAATCCGCCGCTTTCACCGAAGTAGGCATAGGCGTAAGCTGAACGCGCCAAATTGGATGGAGGGCCGTCATGGCAGGCAACCCGGTTTCCGTAAACGGACGGACATATGCGTGGCCGCAGGCGCCGGTCGTCGTCGTCTGCGTCGATGGTTCCGAACCGGCCTATATGGACGAAGCGATCGCGGCGGGGCGGATGCCCTGGCTGGCGAAGGTGCGCGAGATCGGGACGAACCGGATTGCCGATTGCGTCGTGCCTAGCTTCACCAATCCCAACAATATTTCGATCGTGACGGGCGCGCCGCCGGCGGTGCACGGTATCTCGGGCAACTTCTTCTACGACCCGTCGACGGGCGAGGAAGTCATGATGAACGATCCCAAGTTCATGCGCTGTGACACCTTGCTGGCCAAGTTCGCAGACACCGGCGCGAAGGTCGTCGTCGTCACGGCAAAGGATAAGCTGCGGCGCCAGCTTGGCCACAAACTAGACGGTGTCTGCTTTTCGTCCGAGAAGGCCGACGAGGCGACGTTGGACGAGAACGGGATCGAAGGCGTGGTCGAGTTGGTCGGCATGCCGGTGCCGTCGGTTTACAGCGCCGAGCTGAGCGAGTTCATCTTCGCCGCCGGGGTGAAGATCATGGAGCGCGATCGGCCCGACATCATGTATCTGTCGACGACGGACTATGTGCAGCACAAGCATGCCCCGGGAAGCCCGCTGGCGAACGATTTCTACGCCATGATGGACGGCTACTGGGCGCAGCTCGACGCGCTCGGCTGCACCGTTGCCCTGACGGCAGATCACGGCATGAACGCCAAGCACGATCCGGCGACCGGTGAGGTCAACGTGATCTATTTGCAGGATCTGTTGGACGAATGGCTCGGAGTGGGGACAGCTCGGGTGATCTTGCCGATAACCGACCCCTATGTCGTGCATCACGGGGCACTCGGGTCCTACGCGACGATCTATCTCGGCGACGCTGCAGCGCGCGAAGCGGTGGCCGAGAAGCTGTTGGCGATGGATGGCGTGCGCGAAGTGCTGACAAATGCTGCGGCGTGCGATCGGTTCGAACTGCCGTCGGAGCGGGTCGGCGATCTCGTCATCACCGGCGACAAGCACATGACGCTGGGCAGCAGCGCCGACAAGCACGATTTGTCCGGCCTTACGGAACCACTGCGCAGTCATGGCGGACCGACCGAACAGAAGGTGCCGCTGATCTGCAACCGGGCGACGCCGTCCTTGGCCGCGGACGCTGCGCTGCGCAATTTCAGCGTGTTCGATGTGGCGTTAAATTTCGCGGAGGTACCTTTACAGGCACGGGGTGCTGCCGAGTAGGTGCCTGCGTCGCTCAGGTAATTTTCTGCCGAACCGCGGCGGAAACGAATTCGCTGATAATCACAACGACGAATATCGAGATCAGCATGATGCCGACCTCGCGCCAGGCGAACTGGTTGATCGAGGAATACAGCATGATGCCGATGCCGCCGGCGCCGACAAATCCGAGCACCGACGACTCGCGGATGTTGATGTCCCAGCGGTAAATCGTAGTGCCCCAGATCACCGGCAGGACTTGCGGCAGCACGCCCATCCACAACACCTGAAGGCGCGAGGCGCCGGTCGCCTCGATCGCCTCGACGGTACCTTCGTCGACCTCTTCGATCGCCTCGGCGATCAACTTGCCCATGAAACCGATCGAGCGCGCGGCGATCGCCCAGATGCCGGCCACCGGTCCCGGTCCGAATATCGCAACAAACAGAAGACCCCACACAATCGTATTTACCGATCGCGAGGTCACCAGGATGAACCGGCCAATGAACCAGGTCGCGGTATTGAATGTGGTGTTGCGGGCCGCAAGGAACGCGATCGGAAAGGCGATGACGAATGTGATCGCGGTGCCGAGCGTCGCGATATGAATCGTCTCGATCAGCGGGTCGAGTACTTCGCTGAAAAACGCCCAATCGGGCGGGAACATGCGGACGAACAGGTCGGCCGCTTGCTCATGCGCGTCGAGGAAGTAGAACCAAGGGATCTCAAGCTGGTGCACAGACCAGACAGCGACGAACATGATGCCGACATACCACGCGTAGCGTATCAGCGTCTGGCGCGGGTTGAACCGGCGCCAGATCTCGGGGTGGCGTTTGGCGTGCTCGTCGACGGTCATCTGAGCTTGCCTCTGATCCAGGCGCTGAAGAACTCGCCGATGAATACCAGCGCGACAATGGTGAGCAGGATCGCCAGGCTGAAGTCGTAGTCGTAGCGGTTGAACGAGGCCTGCAGCACCTGTCCGATGCCTCCGGCGCCGACGATGCCGACCACGGTCGAATGACGTAGGTTGGCGTCGAGCCGGTATATCGAAACGCCGAGGTATCGGGGCAGGATCTGCGGCGTTATCGCGTAGATCAGGAATTTCGGAAAATTCGCGCCGGTCGCGCGGACCGCCTCCATCGAGCCCGGGGTCATGTTCTCGATATCCTCGGCCAGCATTTTTGCGATGAAACTGAGGCTCGCGACGATAAGGGTCAGGACGCCGGCAAGCGGGCCGAAGCCGAATATCTTTACGAAGATGATCGCGATGATGACTTCGTGGAAAGTCCGTGTAATTACGATGATCCCGCGCGCCACCAGATAGACCGGCCTCGGTGCGAGATTACGCGCGGCGCAGAGGCCGACCGGGATCGCCAAGGCCATTCCGAAGAAGCTCGCGGCAAAGGCCATCTGGATACTCTCGCCAATGCCCTTCAGCAACAATTCCCAGCGCGAGAAATCGGGCGGAAACATGCGCCCGAACAGGTTTCCCGCGCGGTCGAAACCCTGGGCAATGCGCGGCCAATCGATATCGAGCGAACCGATCGACCACAAAAAATAGAGCACGACCAAGGCCACTGCGCCGCGCTGGATCAAAGGGTTGGTTATCAGCCCTGGGCGTTTCCAAGTCGCAGGGTACTCGGTCGTCGCGGGGGCGCTCATCCCGCCGCCGCCTCGCTTTCCAGACCGCCGCGTGAACGCGATTGGGCACCGTCCTCTTCGTCCACTTCGTCGTCGTGGCCGACTGTTGTGCTCCAATCTTCCTCGCCGTAAATCTCGGTCAACACGGATTCGTCTAAATCTCCCGGCTTTCCGTCGAAGACGATATTGCCGGCGGCGAGGCCGACGATCCGATCAGCGTAGGTTTGCGCCAGCGGTACGTCGTGAATGTTCAACAACGTCGGTGTTCCGCGCTCGTGCGCCAGTTCGACGATGATCCGCATGATTTGACGTGAGGTCTTGGGGTCGAGGCTCGCGGTCGGCTCGTCGACCAGCAGCAAGTCCGGGTCCTGCATCAGCGCACGGCCGATACCGACGCGTTGGCGTTGGCCGCCGGAAAGCGCATCGGCCCGCGTATTTTCGTATCCCTGAAGTCCTACCCGGTCCAACAGCTCGAAGGCCGCCTGGACGTCCGTTGGCGGATATTTGCGGCGATATGTGCGCCAGAATCCGACATAGCCGAGACGGCCCGACAGCAGGTTTTCCATCACCGTCAGTCGCTCGACCAGGTTGTATTCCTGAAAAATCATACCCATGCGCCGCCGTGCCCGGCGCAAATCGCCGCGGCCGAGCTTCGTGATGTCCGTGCCGTCGAGCATAATTGAGCCCGACGTCGGCTCTACGAGGCGATTTACGCAGCGGATCAGCGTCGATTTGCCGGCGCCCGACGGGCCGATAATGGCGACGACCTGCGGCTCGTCGACTGTCAAGCTGACACCGTGCAACGCCCGGAGCCCGGTCGGGTACTGTTTGGCGAGATCGGTGATGTTCAGCATGGCTTACATTAAAAAGCAGTCCGCGGCGACCCGTTGATGGGTTGCCGCGGCCATATGCTTTCTATCCTCTAATCAGATCGCTATTTTTTCTTTTTCTTTTTCTTTTTCTTCTTGAGCTTCAGGCCCTTCAAGGCGGCATCGGTGTACTTGACGCCATTGGTCGTCTGAATGGTCCGGATGTCCGTCCAATGATCCTTGAAGCTGATCGAAATGAACCGGTCGGATTTCTTGCCGAACTCCTTCTTCAGTGCAGTGCCCGTCCAGTCGAATGACAGGAAGGCGTGCGTTATTTTCCGCGCGAGATCCGGATGGAGATTGTGGGCATAGCCGTATGAAGTGGTCGGGAACAGTCGCGACTGCCAGATGATGCGCAGATCGTTTTTGTTGACGACACCTTTGTCGTGCATGCGTTCCATCACGACGTCGGCGATCGGGGCGGCATCGTAGTCCTTGTTGGCCACGCCCATGATCGAGTTGTCGTGCTTGCCGGAATAGTTAACCTTGTAGTCCTTGTCCGGTACCACTCCCATAGCCTTGAACAGTGCTCTCGGCGCCTGATTGCCGGAGTTCGAGGAAGGCGTGACGTGGGCGATCTTGCGGCCCTTGATGTCGGTGACCTTCTTGATGTCGCTGTCCTTGTGGGTGATGAGCGCCAGCCTGTAACCGAAAGAGCCGTCGGCTTTGCCCATCATCGCGACCGGCACGTAACCGGCGAGGTTGACGCCAAATACGGTCGGACCGGTTGAAATGCCGGCAACATGCAGGCGCCCGGACCGCATCGCCTCGACCTGCGCCGCGTATGACTCGGCACCGTACCATTTGACCTTCTTGCCGGTCTTTTTGGCGAGATAGTCCATGAACTCCGTGAATACGTTCTCGTAGACCGAAGGGTCCTCTACCGGCGTATAGGAGAAAATGATGGTGCTCGGATCAATCCACTTGCTTGGATCGGTCGGTGTATCCGCTACCAAGTCGCCGTCGTCGTCGCAATAACGGGCGTCGAGATTGCCTCGGTTGCTGCAAGCGGCGGAAACCGGACTGGTAGCAACGATAGCGAACGCCGCCGCAGTCGTTGCGAAGAGGCCGGCGAACATGATTCGCCGCGTCGTCACAGAGAATCTCATGATGCTCTCCCTGATTATTTTGTTGTCAGTTTCATTCGTCCGGCCGCTTTCTGCGACCGCTTGAAGGAACTTCGCACGGTTAGCTTCGTGAATCAATTTGCCTGAAAGATTTACCAATTATTTAGCGTGCGGCAATTAATGCGCGGGCGAGTTCGGCGAAACCCGCGCCACTCGATTGCCGAGTTACATAGGCCGGCATTGCGTCAAGCTGGTTGTCGAAATCCGTGATATTCGCAACACCGACCGCGTGCTCGAAAAAGCCGAACATCGGCGCGTCGTTCGGCGAATCGCCGACGAAAACGAACGAAGCCTGGTCGGTGTCGAGATCGACATCGAACTGTTCGGCGAAAAGGCGCTTCGTCATCGACAGTTTGTCA
>CAYLTU010000016.1:0-38241 GCA_964386465.1 uncultured Rhodospirillaceae bacterium | reverse complement strand
TTCGCGACCGCGTCATTCCCGTCATTCTGTCAGGCTGCCATTGTCGACAGTGTCGCGATCGCTCCATGGCGCGAATCTCTCTGCGGGTGCGGCGATGCCCCAAATGATCCGGCTTGCCGTCAGCCAGGCGACGCCGAAAGCGGTCAGCCCTACGGCCTCTCCGATAAAGGTAAGGCGGGGCACAATGTCGGAAATTGGACCACCCAGAATCCCGTCGAGAAATAGCACCAGAACAGCGGCCACAATCGCCCACCCGCAAAAACTATAGATGAGGGCGCGTTTCTTGGCGGCCTTTCGCAGGCCGGGCACGTCGAATTCTTTGCTATTCAATTTCGCTTGGGCGCGCCTCCGAAACAGGCGGCACATGTAGGCCAGGACCAGAAACATCACCGCGGCCGAAAACCCGTGTACATGGGGAACGTATTCCGGGCTTTTGGGCAATTCCGGACACTCGCAGGGAAAAAACGCGATCCCCAGGGCCGCGATTGCGGCGATCTTGCTTAAGGTCCTTTCCTGCCATGTCAGCCCGTTATAGGCGAGCATCAGCGCGGAAATGACGCAAAGGGAACCGACGAAACAGTTTCGGGCCCAGCCGCCGACAGGGTACGACGCGCTGATCGACAAAATCACCGTCTCCGTCAGATAAGCGAAACCGCTTGTCGCGATTGCCAGCGTCACGGCGATCAATCCGACGATGAGTTTGATCGTTCGATGATCGATTTCGTACCGTTGCGGAGAAGTCGTCACTTTGCACCTGCGGCGAAGTTACGGATAATCGTAGGGCGATCTGTATTTCTACTCCTGGTTACATTTTCCTGTTGTTGGTATTCGGCGTCAAGGAAATCCACGACAACTTGCGCGATCCGTCCGGAAAAGGAGAAAGAGGACGCTTCCCTTTTAGGTCTTCCCTTATTGTTCAGGCGGCTCAACCGCTTTCGCCGTCCCGCCCCGCCGCCATGGCCGCGAGGCACCAGTCGCGGATCGTGTCCGCATCGTCCGGCAGGGTTTCGGCCAGGCCGCCGGCGAAACTGTCGAACGCCTCGCGGTTGCCCGTGCCCACGCCCACCAGGACAGGAATGCCTTGGTCCATCGCCTTGACGATCGCGGATATGAACCCCCGGCCCGCCGCCTCTTCGGGGCCGAACTTGTTGAGGATGAACAGGTCCGCCTCGTCGAGCGAACCGCTTTCGACGGCCGAAACCGCGGTCACGATCGCGCTCGGGTCGAGCCGGCAGGCGTCGGAACCCGCGCCCAGATTCTGCGTGATCTGGATCACCGGGCCCTCGGGCATGACCCTCACTTTCACGTCGCAGCCATTGTCATAGGCGCTGACATGGCTCAGCTCCTTGACGATCCCGGCAAGGGCCGAGCCCCCTTCCTGCAGCCGATCGGCGACCCCGGTCAGCAGCCGATCGTTTTCGCCCCGCTTCTCGGAACTGACCCGTGCTATCTTCATGTTCTCTCCTGTCTTGGTCAGGGTTGCGGCCGGCCGGACCGGCCCGCCCCCCGGTCACCGGTTGCGCCACCGTCCGGCACATGCGTCATTCCGCCGAAGCGTGCCGCGCTTGCCGGCGTATGGTCATTGATTTGAATCAGGTCGATGTTGTCCGGGCACCGTCGACCGTTCTCGCCAATGTGCATGAAGGTCTAAAAAGTCCGTGCAACGGTCCACGCAGGTTTTCCGCGCATATTCACTCTGGTGGCGGGCGTCCCTTGAGAAAGCAAGGCCGTTAAAAGGGCTCCGCGAGACTTCTGCGAAATACTGTTAACGGAATTGTTTCCACCCCCATCCTAACCCTGAACGGTTATCAAAGCCGTTCAGCCCCTCAAGGGGGAAGGGATAAGAATTTCATATCAAACAATTAATCTCCTCCCCCTTGAGGGGACATCTGCGAATTAAGACGATGGCATCGCCGTCGATCCCCACCCCAACCCTCCCCCATCGAGGGGGAGGGGGTAATCTGCTGATAATGCGTCGTTATCCCTTCCCCCCTTGTGGGGGAAGGCTAGGATGGGGGGTGAAACGGCTCCGCGGAGTAGTGGGGACACGGTACTTAATTCGATCCGCCCCGCGACAATCAAACGACGCCTGGATCCCCCGATCAAGTCGAGGAAGACGGGGTGGGTGGCGCAAACGCCTCGCGTTGCCCCGCCTGTTCCATCAGCGGCAGCACCTCGTCGATCCATTGCCGGCATTCGCCCAGATAGTCGACCCAGCTTATCAGCAGCCCGTCGACGCCCATCGCCGACAGCCGCTCGATGCCCTCGACGATCTGCGCCGGCGTGCCGACCAGCGGGTAGCCGCCGTGGCCGGCCTTGAAGTGGAAGCGGAAAGCGTCGAGCACGTCCGGGCTCAGGGTCTCCGACTGCACGCCGAAGATATCGAGCATGGTCCGCCGGAATTCCAAGGGCAACCTAATTGCCCAGTGCCCTTTGCGGGTCTTGCTGCCCTAAAATGCGAACAATGAAAACGCGGTGCCGTTCTATCCGGTAGTAAATTGAGTGCGAACCGTACACGCTGCGACGATAGCCTTCGCGGATATGATCGACGGCCGGGTATCGTTTGGGGTGTGCCGCGAGATCGGCAAAACGCTGCTGCAGGGCGTTCTGATACGCTAGCGCTTGAGCCAGGCCGAATTGATCGATTCCGAAATTGAGAATTTCCTCAAAATCGCGGTCGGCGGCGTTGGCAAGTTCATAGCGTGCCATTCTTCCGCCGCTGCGCCATCACGGCTTTGACAATATCGTCCGGTGTGCGTGCGCTCGTTCCGCTTTCTTCGCCTTCGACGAGGGCGGCGCGGATTGCTTCAAGCCCTGCCTTGTCCGCTTGATCGCGGCGAATTAAATCGCGGATATATTCGCTATCGTTCGTGAACGCGCCCGATGCGATCTGCGCCTTGATCCAGCTATCCTGCTGGTCCGTCACGGTGATCGTCTTTCGTGTCGTGCTCATCACAATTGCTTCCACCGACATATGAAATTATCATACTATTGGTGTAATATTGCGCAATTGAGTCCTAAAGTCAAATTCACGCGAAATAGGCGTCAGAGCGCTTTTCCGCCTACAGCGCCCGCTTCACGCGCGCGCGCCGCCGCGCACGCTCGACGCCGCTCAGCACGGCGACGACGCAACGGGGCCCACAAACGCCTCCCGCTGCCCCGCCTGCTCCATCAGCGGCAGGACCTGGTCGATCCATTGACGGCATTCGCCCAGATAGTCGACCCACGACATCAGCAGCCCGTCGACGCCCATGGCGGACAGGCGCTCGATGCCCTCGACGATCTGCTCCGGCGTGCCGACCAGCGGGTAGCCGCCGTGGCCGGCCTTGAAGTGGAAGCGGAAAGCGTCGAGCACGTCCGGGCTCAGGGTCTCCGATTGCACGCCGAAGATATCGAGCATGTTGCCCACGGCCACATCGTCGCCCTTTTCGACGACGTAGTGGTTGAGGTAATCGCGCGCCTCCCGCTCCGTCTCGCGGCAGACGACATAGACGTGGATCCAGCATTGCGAGGTCCGGCCGAGGTCGGCGGCCATTTGTTTCAGATGGGCGATCTGGGCGCGGTCGCTGTCCGGGTCCTTCTGGCGCAGCATGGCGAAGTTCATGTCGGCGTGGCGGGCGCTGAACGCGTGGCCAATTTCGCTGCTGCCGGCGTTCATGATCGGCGGGCGCGGGGATTGCAGCGGCTTGGGCTGGCTCCACAGTTGTTTGCCGTGGAAGAACTCGCCGTCATGGTCGAAGGCGTCGGGTTCGGTCCACAGGCGCTTGACCAGCTCGAGCCATTCCGCCGCGTAGTCGTAGCGCCGGTCGTGCGGCGCCAGCTCCAGGCCGAACATGTCGAACTCGTTCTTGAACCAGCCGGCCACGACGTTGAGCGCGAAGCGGCCGCCCGAGACGTGGTCGGCGGTGGCGGCCATCTTGGCCACGGCGAGGGGGTGGATCAGCGGGGCGTGCACGGTGGCGAAGATCGTGCTGTAGCGGGTGATGGCGCCCATGGCGGCGGCCCAGGTCAGGCTCTCGAAGGTGCGGTTGTTGAAGTTGGTCTCGCCGCCATAGCCCTTCCAGCGGCCGACCGGCAGCAGGACCTCGAGCCCGGCCGCGTCGGCCATGCGGGCCAGTTTGGCGTTGTCCTCCCAGTTCATCGGCCAGGCGCCGTCGGCCGTGGTGACGGTCGAGCCGTGCGAGCAGTTGAAGGCCATCACGCCGAGCTTGACGCGGTTGGGGCTGAACAGGGCGTTTGTCATGATGTCTCTCGGTTTCGGCCGGGGTTCGTAGCGGGTACCATGGGGGCGATCATACCAAGCTGGAGGCCAAGATGGAAAAACCGACGACGCGGCTGCGCGCGCTGCTGAAGAAGGACGGCATGCTGTACTTTCCGGCGGCCTACTATCCGCTCGGCGGGCGCATGATCGAGCAACTCGGCTTCGAGGGGGTCTATGTCGGCGGCTTCGTGACCGGCGGGTCGCGCGCGGTGAGCGAGCCCCTGCTGACCCTGACCGAGCAGGTCGAGACGGCCTCGCAGATCGCGCGCGCGGTCTCGCTGCCCGTCATCGCCGACGCCGGGGCGGGTTTCGGCGAGCCGCTGCACGTGACGCGCACCGTGCGCGACTTCATCGACGGCGGCGTCGCCGGCATCCATATCGAGGACCAGCTCTTCCCGAAACGCGCGCACTATCACAAATACGTCGCCCACGCGATCCCGCTCGACGAGTTCCGTGACAAGATCCGCTGGGCCTGCCGCGAGCGCGACAAGCGCGACCCGGATTTCGTGATTATCGCGCGCACCGACATCTGCCGTTTCGAGGGGCTTGAGAAGTCGCTTGAACGGATGGAAGTCGCGGCGGAAGAGGGCGCCGATCTCGGCCTGTTCTTCCCGCGCAATGATGAGGAGGCGAAGGCGGCAGCGAAACGCTCGCCGCTGCCGCTTGTCTATGTGCAGAGCCGCGGCAACCGGGATGGCCGCCCGCAATACCCGATGAAAGCGCTGGAGGATATGGGCTACGCCATGTGCATCGACGCCCAGCTCTACCTGCTCGCCAGCTTCCACGCCGCGAAGCAGGCGCTGGTCGAGATGAAGGAGACCGGAAGATACACCGGCATGACCGAAGAAGAAGCGGTCGCCGCGCGGCAGGAGGTCGAGGACTATATCGGCCTCGACGAGTACTACGCGATCGAGGAGGAGACGGTCGAAGGCAAGGACTGATCGGCTTGTCGTCGCGCACTTGCTTGACCGTTACGGTCGCGGTGATGGTCTCGCCGACCTTGACCGCCTTGACGAACTTCCAACTCGTTTCCGGGAACACGGTGCCGGGACCCGGCAGGTCTTCCGCGATGACGGCGTTGAACAGTCCCGTTGTGACCCCGCCTTGTACGATCAGGCCGCCGAAGGGCGACGCTTTCGCCAGCGCTTCGTCATAATGGATCGGATTCCGGTCGCCGGTCATTTCGGTGAACATTTCGACGTCGCGCATGCTCGTCGTGCGCGTCCGGACTCGCGGCGGCGCCCTGTTCCGGCATGCCGGCGATGGTGCGTCGCCACGGCGTGTCTGTTTTTGCGGTCATGCCTTCTCTCCTAGGCTGCCAAATCGTTGCCGGTGTAAAATCCGGCGATGTGGTCGACTTCCGCCTTCATGGCGTCGCTCAACCGGTCGTGATGTTCCCTGACGCTGTCCAGGTCCCAGTCGAAGGTCGCGATCGCGTCGGTTGCTTCGAACAACGGCATGGCAAGCGCGTCGCGCTCGACCTGGTAGCGCGCGAAGGCGAACACGCGTCCGTTGAGCACGGCGCGCGACAGCAACTCGGCGTTCACGAAGGCGTCGGTAATGCCGTGCGCCGTCAAGGGATCCTTGAAATAGCCCGCGTCGCCGACCAGCGCCCAACCGGGCCCGTGCGATTGCCGCAGATATCCGGCGCCGCCGGAGAAGCCGCGCAACCGGCTGACGGCTCGGGCGTTGTCGAGCCGTTCCATCAGGTGCGGCGCGTTCGCGGCGGCCACTCGCATGAAGCCGCCTTCCGGGTCTCCCCGGAACGTTTCGGCGAACTGATCGTGCGGTACTCCGACGAACACGCAGTGCTGGTTGCCGTTGGTCGGGATGATCCCCGCCGCGGCGTTTTTTTCGAAATACCACTGGAATCCTTCGTCGGGCAGGCCCGCGTAATAACCGTACACGTAACCAGACGCCCCCGTGCCCTCGACATAGGTCTGCGCGCCGACCCGGCGGGCGACACTCGGCTGGCGTCCGTCGGCGCCAATGACGATGTCGCACCCGATAGCGGTTTCGCCGCCCGTCATATCTTTCAGGTATACCCCGGTCACGCGGCCGTCGCCGTCGAAACGAAGATCGGTTAGCGATACGCCGTGGCGGATTTCGGCGCCCGCCTCCCGCGCGGCGTCCACCAACAACGGGTCCAAAGCGGTACGGCGCGGCGCGCAGAGGAAGTCGACGCCGTGCTCCGATTTGATGTCGATATGGATCGCTTCCCGGCCATAGTGAAACGTAGTTTCCCGCACCTGGGGCGTTCCCTTGGCGATCAGATTTGGCAATACGCCCCAGCGTTTAAGCTGCAGGACGCCGGCCCGCATCAGCGCGTGGGTGGAGACCGTATCGGCGCCGTATTTCTGCCGGTCGACCATCAGGACCTTTGCGCCGGCGCGGGCCAGCAACATGGCCGTCGCCGCGCCGGCACACCGGGCGCCGACGATGATGGCGTCGTAGCGGCGTTCATAATGTTTCATATCACGCATCGTTGGGACCTCCTTCAGGCTGCGGACCGGTGCAGGGTGGCGCTCAGATGTTCGGCAAGGTCTCGTCCGTCTTCGTCGGCGCCGACGATGAAGGACGACTTGCGGCGGCGCAGGAACGGCAGACCCATCACATACAGGCCCGGCGCATCGACAACGCCGCCGTCGTGCCTGATACGGCCCTTGCGGTCGAGAACCGGTACGTGGAGCCAGGAATAGTCAGGGCGATAGCCCGTCGCCCAGATCACCGTCTTGATGCCGGCCGCGGCTAAATCCATGCCGAGTCGCGGTTCGGCATCGACAAAGGTTCTGCGGAAACGATGCGCCGGTTCGAATTCCCCATTTCCGGCGTTCTCGGCAATCCACTCGTCGATACCGTCGAGCAGGCGGTTCATTTTCAGGTCCGCCAGTGTGCATTGGTTGGCGAGCGATCCGGAGAACTGCACCTTCCCCTCGCACATGCCGGCCAACCGGCCGACGATCCGCACGCCTTGTGCGCGGAGCGCGTTCAGGTCCAAGGTCGCTCGCTCCGGCGTCCCCACGAGTTGCAGGGAGGGGACCCGCCGGGCGCGCCGGACGTCGTCGGCTTCGGTGTAATGCATGTCCATGATGCCGATGGCGTCCATCCACCATTTAATGTCGCGGCCGCGATACAGACGCGGCACGCGGACATGTTCGCCGACGGACAGGGTGACCGGGCGGCCGGACGCGTGAATCTCCTTGGCGAGTTGGACACCGGTCGCCGAGGCGCCGACGACCATGACGCCGCCGTCATCCAGTTGGCTGGGATTGCGGTAATCCATTGGCGTGAGGCTTGCGATGGCCGGCGGCAGGCCCTCTGCGGCCTTCGGGACGCTCGCCACGTTGCAGGCGCCGCTCGCCAGGACGACGGTCTCGCAACGCCATTCGCCGCGATCCGTGGCCACGCGATATCCGTTTTCGATCTGAAGGACCGAGATTACCCGCGTGCCGGTGTATATCGGTGCCGATATGGCCTCGGCGTATCCCTGGATGAAACGGATCACCTCCGGCATATCCATGTAGCCGTCCGGGTCGTTGCCGTCATAGGCGTAACCCGGAAGGCGGCTTTGCCAGTTCGGCGTGAGGAGGCGAAGGGAATCCCATCGCTCCTTGCGCCAGGAATTGGCGACTTCGCCGCGTTCGAGCAACACATGGTCGATCGAACGGTCGGCGAGGTGCCTGCTCATGGCGAGTCCGGATTGCCCGGCGCCGATGATGACGGTCGTAACGTATTTCACGACACTCGCTCCTTTTGCTTTTTACGCAGGTTCAGTTGACGGACACGAAGACGTTCGTCGGGTTCGTGACGATGTCGAACACGGCCGAGCGTTTCTGCGATTGCGCGACCAGCGCCTTCATATCGTCCTCGTCGGCGTCCGCGTCGATGTCGAAATGCACGCGGATGTTGCCGAAGCCGTTGCGGACCTCGTCGTCGATGCCGAGGATGCCCTGAAGGTCCATGTCGCCTTCGATCGTCGCGGTGACCGAATGGAGCTGGATGCCGCGATGCTGGGCGACGGCCGCAACACCCGCGGTGAGACAGCTGGCCAGGCCGGAAAGAACGATCTCGACCGGCGTCGCCGCGTTGTCTTCTGCCGCGAACACTTCCGGATGGTCGGCTTCGATGGTGAAGTCCTTGCCGCGTGACTGCTCTTCGCCGAGACCGAAGAAGCCGCTGACGGTCGATTTGCAGTGCGTGCCGTTGACCCATTCGCAGGTCGTCCGCCATTTGAACTGGGCCGCTTCCGGTGCGGCGTCCAGCGCTTCGCGGGCGCCCAGCAATGCTTCGACGTTGACGCCGTTGTTCACTTCAGCGGCCGTTTGGTTCGTGGTCTGAGTCATGATTTTGTTCCTTTCATGGATATCGAGGCTGGTGCGACAGACGTTAATGCGCCTCTGTATCGGTTCGATTTTCGAACCGTTCCGAAAAAGTTTCAATTGTTTCGACTGGCTTTCGACGCGCCGCTGAACGGTTGGGGGATACTTCGCGACGGGCCGCCTTGCGGGTGCCCTAAATGCCGGCTGCTAGGATGGACGTGTCGCGAACGTCATTGAGGTGACCGGACCTTAAGGCCCAGCGTGCGCTGCTTTGCTAGTGTGAATCAGATTCGAATTTCCGTCGCTTTCGATGCGACGAGCTTCAGAATCATCACACTAGGGCCTGATGCCGTGACTGTATTTCCCAGGCGTCCGTAACGGCGCCGCCGTGTTGGCGAACTCGCACAGCAGGCGGCGCGTGTCGCGCGGGTCGATGATTTCCTCGATCCAGAAACTTTCCGCCGACCGGAAGGGCGAGCGCAGCTTGTTCAGTCGATCCTGGATATTGCGCAACTCTTCGTAGCGGTCCGGCGCGGCGTCCAGGTCAGCGCGGTAGGCCGCCTCGATGCCGCCTTCCAGCGGCAGCGAACCCCAGCGTCCGGACGGCCAGGCGTAGCGGGTGGAAAAATTCGCCGGGTTGCGGTGCGCGCCGCCGGCGACGCCGAAGGCGTTGCGGACGATGATCGGGCACCAGGGGACCGAAGTCTGACCGATCGCGGTCATGGCGCGCACGCCTTCCTTGATCGTGCCGTTCTGCTCTCCCTGCAAGCCAACCTCGAAGCCGGGACAGTCGACCAAATAGATGATCGGCAGGTGGAAGGCTTCGGCCATGTCGACGAATTTGGTGACCTTCTTGCAAGTGTCCGCGGTCCAGCAGCCACCGTAGGAATAGGGATCGCTGGCCATGAAGGCGACCGGCCAGCCGTCCATGCGGGCAAATCCGGTAATCACGGAGCGGCCGTACATCTTGCCCATTTCGAAGAACGAACCTTCGTCGACCAGCGCCTCGACGATCGGGCGCATCTTGTAGACCTTGCGGATGTCGCGCGGGATGGCGTCGAGCAGCCACTCCGTCCGGCGCTCGGGATTGTCATGTTGTTCGTCGCGCGGCGGCAGTTCGTGGACGGAGGACGGCAGGTAAGAGAGAAACCGCCGGGCGCATTCGAAGGCCTCTTCTTCGGTATCGACCGCTTCGTCGACCGCGCCGGCGCGGAGCTGGATCTTGTAGCCGCCCAACTCGTTCTTGGTGAGCTTCTGACCGGTATGCTCGACAACCGGCGGCCCGGCGACGAACAGGGCAGATTTGTTCTTCAGCATTACGGAATAGTGGGTGGCCGCCAGGTAGGCCGCACCGATTCCCGCGACCGAACCCAGGCCGAGTCCGACCCGCGGTACGGTTGCCAGTGTTTCGACGACCAGATTCCAGCCGACGCTGCCAGGCAGGTTGGCGCGGCCGCGCGTTTCGATCGTCTTGACCGAGCCGCCGCCGCCCGAGCCTTCGACGATACGGAGCAGCGGAAGGCGCAGTGAACTGGCCATCTGCTCGCACATCATGTGCTTTTCCTTGATCGTGGCGTCGGCCGACCCGCCGCGGACCGTGAAGTCGTCGCCGCCGATCACGACCGGGCGGCCGTCCACCTTCGCGCGCCCGAACACGAAGTTTGACGCCGTGAACGCATCCAGATCGTTCTTGCCGTCATACTGCGCCATGCCGGAAATCTTACCGACCTCGTGGAACGTGCCGTTGTCTGCCAGCAGATCGATGCGCTCGCGGATCGTGTAGCGGCCGCCGTCCCTTTGGCGCTTGACCCGTTCGGGACCGCCCAGCTGTTCAGCGAACGCCTCGCGCCGCTTCAGTTCGTCCAGTTCGGCTTGCCACGACATGTCAGCGTTCCTCATCCTCGAAAGCTTGGGCCGCCGGATGCGGCCCGACCGGCATTGGTATAGCATCGGCCGCCCGTTCGCCGAAAACGTTCCCTGGAACGACACCGAACATGATCCGACAACCTAGCCTCGCCATCGCGCGAGCATGCAATACCAAAGGCCATAGATAGTGACCCCTAGAGATCGCGTAGACGGCCCGTCGGGCAGGAGGAAGGCCGCGGGCGATGTTGGGTATGTCATCGTGAGCGGGCGACCTTGTTGTCACCGCTGGAGCGGTAGAGCGCTCAAATGATTTTTTGTATCTCTTCGGATTTTAGTAGATATGTCGGAATTCTTTACACATTGCGATTCACGCTCGAATTTCTCGTAACCACATAATTTAAAGGGAGAAATTTATTTCAGCTTGTCTCCGATAGGCGTAATCCGTCGAAATACCTTACACAATCGAGAATTCTTAAGTGCGACTGCATTCGCAAATTCCAAGAGATCAACGAGTTAACACTTTAGGCATGATTTTTGCGTCCATTAGTCAATAAGATCCTGTGGAGCTGAGGGGTGAGACGCCACGCTGGGTGCAGGAGAGAGCTTATGATGAAAAGATCATGGACGCAGGCATTCTTGGTGTCTGCTGGATTGCTGTTGCTTCCAATCGTTCCCGCTCATGCCGTTTTCATCGAGCGTGACGTTTTTACAGATCTCGATGTTTCGTTCGATTTGATAACGCCTGACGGCAGTGTCAATCGACTCGACCTCACGGGGTCGGCGCAATTCGATGTGACGTTTCCGGTCTTGGAGGGGGATGCCACGGACGACGACGGTAATGGCCTTGATGAAGTACAAACCGAGATGGTGGCTCTGAGTCTCACGGGCTCCACGGGCCTGGGGCTTGTGACGGTCACCCTGCGCCCGGGCGCGTCTTCCCTGGGCCTTATAGAAGAACAGGTCAACAACAATGCTGGTCTTCTAGACGTCGATCCGTTCGCAACAGGCGTCGCGGATAGCTTTTTCGACATTTTCGTCGAACTCGACGTTGACGGCACTATTCTTCACAATATCGACCCGGCAAGGATCGGGGCGGTATTTGACAATAAGCCGCCTCCCGCGAGCGTCATGGGCGCCATGCTCGGGTCCTTTGGAGATGTCAGATTGTTTGATGAAAATGGCGAATTCTCCGATGTCATCGTACGGGGGTCGGCAAGTTCCCAGGTCCCCGAGCCCGCCGCATTGGCCATCTTCGGTCTGGGTCTACTGGGTCTAGGGTTCGCGCGACGCAGACGAGATGCCTGATCCGCTAGTGTGATGATTCTGAAGTTCGTCGCGTTGAAAGCGACGACATTTAGGATCTGAATCACACTAGATTCAAATAGTTAGTGTGCTGATTTACGCAAAATTAAACCCTTTGAATCTCACGATGAGTCCGTGACCTAGGGGCCGCCCCGCTGCTCGGTAAAAGCTTTTCGCCGTTTGAGTTCATCCGGTTCCGCCCGCCACGACCTAAATGCGATCCATGTCCTCGATAATTCGGGCCGCCGGGTGCGGCCCGACCGGCATTGGTATAGCATCGGCTCCGTATCCGCGGAAAAGTCACCGGGAAGGAAAACACAGTGATCTACCAACATCGCCTGGTCATCGCGCGCGGCGGTAAGCTGGAGAAGCGCCACGAACATTTTCAAAACGACGCGATGAAAGCGTTGGACGATCACGGCTCGAAGCTGATCGGCGCTTGGGAAATCTGGGTCGGCCCCGACGCCGGCTGTGCCGTCTGGCAACTGCGCGAACATGAGAGTCTAGCGACTTGGGAGCAGCATCGCGAACGTGCCATGGCCGATACCGCGCTGCGATCAGGCCAGGATGGCGGGCTATATCCAACACTCGATTTCGTCGACACCGCAATCCTGCGGCTGACGGATTTTTCGCCGGGTTTCCCGGCCGATTGGCCTGAGTTCGACGACGTCCGCGGCGGGCCGCGCGGATTCATCGAACAGCGCATCCTCTCCTTCAAGCCCGGTACGGCGGCGGCGCATCATGCGCTCTACGCGGAGAAAGTGATGTCGGCCCTCGAACAGGAAGGAGCGATGTTGATCGGCTTCTTCGACACCGTCATCGGGCCCGGCACGACCAATACGGGTTCGCACCGCAGCGTGGAACTGCGCCATTTTCCGGACATGGCCCATTGGCAAAACTGGCGCGACCGGCAGGACCGGGATGATGATCTGGCGCGGCTGCTCAAGGGTGATTGGCTGGCGACGATCGAACGCGTCGACAGCACGCTGCTGCGGCCGATGGATTACAGCCGGCTTCGTTAGCGTACCGGTCAAATCGAAAAGCGCTGTCTCTTCCAGATACTCGCGATATGTTGAACCGATTGAAGTTCTTGGACCCGATCGAGGCGGCGACCGATTTTTAAGTCGTGTTTTTCGGCCTTTTTACGCTGCTGTTTTGGGTAGCGTTTCTCTTGGAAACCAGCTTCGCCGCCACCAATATTATCGCCCTGGCCGCTTTCGTCGCAGCCATCGCTTCGATCGTCGCGGCCACCCGTCCGGTTTCGAGTGCGCTGGACGATTGCGGCGAGAACCGGTGGCCGCCGGGCAAACTGATTCTTATCGCCGCGGCAGCCGGTCTGGGCGCCTCGACCAATCTTATCGATGACGTAACCCTCTATTGGCTCGTACTGGTTGCCGCGGCTGCCGTGCTGATCGTCGGATTGCGGTCGGATTTCAGGCCGGGAGAGCAACCAGAAAGGCGCGGCGGCGAAGGGCCGCTCTGGCCGCTAGCCGCACTGTGTATTGCGGCCGCCGCCATCGTATTGGTCTCCCATCGGCCCGACGCGGATGACGAGTTCTTTCTTAGAATCGCGCTGTCATTTCTTGAAAGACCGAATGCCTCTTTGGCGGACATCACAATTATCCAGAGCGCTTACGGGCTCGCATCCTATTACGGTTTCGCCGCCTGGTTTTCCAGGCTGACCGGTCTGCCGCTGCTTGACATCTACTACCTGATCTTCCCGCCCATCGCCGCCGTCTTGTCCGTAATGGCGAACTATCGATTGTTCAGAGAGCTCACGGCGCGCCCGATCGTTGCGACAGCCGTCGTCATCGCCGTCTATCTGCTTTGGGCGGATATGCATACGGCGCCGGGCAACTTCGCCTACGTCCGGCTGTTCCAGGGCAAGGCCGTATTCACGATTGTCGTGGTGCCGATGGTGCTGACCTACGCTATTCGGAATTTTCGGCATCGGGGTTGGCGTACGCCCCTACTCCTAAACCTGTGCGGTCGCGGGGGGAATAGGCCTAACGCAGTCGGCAATAATCGTTCTGGCGATATTCCTCCTGTTGGCGTCGCCGTTTTTGTTTGCCGGAACCTGGCGGCGCATTATCGACGGCAACTTACCGTTTATGTCTGCTGGAGCGGTGTCCGGCTGGCCGCGCATATTTTTTGCCGACTGCCTGCGGTTGCTGCCGATCTGTATTCCGATCCTGCTCGTGGTCGCGGTTGTCCTGACGGTCAATCAAATGCCCGAAGCGACCCCCGGCAATGATATCGGCCGCGCCGCGGTGTACATCGCCGTGGGGGAGGATGTCAGGGCCTACCTGGGATTTGCCGCCGTCTTCATTCTGCCGGCTATCGTGCCGCGCGACCTGCGCGTTCCCCTCGCGACGTATTTGCTGCTGTTTGGCCTGATCGTTTTCAATCCCGCCATGCAGGATTTATTGAACTATATCAACAGATCGTCGATCTGGCGGCTCATGTGGATATTTCCCGTCGTTCCGGCCACCGCCATCGTCATCGTTTGGATCGCCGAGACGGTTTCACTCGGTCGTCAGTGGATTTTTGGTGGGGTGCTGATCGCACTTCTTGCCGGATACGCGATGGTCGGACCGAATGTGTTTACACGTACGCCCGATCCGGCGAGGATCGGTTTCCCGCAGTTAAAGATTCCCGATCAGGACAGAATGCGGATTCGCAACATCGGCGACGATGACGGATTCCCGATCATCGACCGAAGGATTTGTCTTACGCCCGGCAAATGCTACTGACAAATATTGGACCGGCATCTTGATCCTTGGGGCGTCGGGCCCTACCGTTTTCCGTTAATCCGAACACCGCATTTCTGCGGCAGCCAGCGCTTAGTCCTTAGTACCGCACGTCCCAGGAGCACCGCAGATCATGGCAAGCACACTCGACGGTATTACAGTTCTAGATCTCGGTACCGGAGCCGCGGCGGCGTTCGCCACGATGCTGTTGAGCGATCTCGGTGCGCGGGTGGTGCGGGTAGTCGATCCCGACGCGCCGCTGCACCGCGATGGCGGGTTCGTGGTTTGGGACCGCGGCAAGGAATGCGTCGCGCTGGACTTGAACGCGGTCGAGCGGGACGGCGACGGGGAAGCGGCGGCGCTCTATAGACGGTTGGTTGCGGGCGCCGACGTGCTGATGGAGGATTTCGAGCCGAGCTCGGATTTGCAACGGCTCGTCGATACGGCCTGGCTGAACGAATTAAACGGCCGCTTGGTCAGCTGTTCCATAACCGCCTACGGCAAGCAGGGTCCGTTAAAGGACGAACCGCCGATCGAGGATCTCGTCCTGGCCCGCACCGGCGTGATGGGCGGCATGCCCGGCTTCCGGCCGGCGCCGGTGCATATCATCCACCCGCTGCCGACTGTCGGTGCGGCGCTGTTCGCCAATCTCGGTATCGCGTCGGCCCTGCTGGCGCGCGAAACGACGGGCCGCGGCCGCACGGTCGAGACCTCGCTGATGGCCGGTGCGCTTTTGTTTCACCCGAAAGTCATCGGCGAGAAGCTGGCCCGGACGGTGTTCCAGACCCACCCGTCCGGCAGCGCACCCTTCTACAGCGTCTACGAATGCTCCGACGGCAACTGGATACAGCTCGGCTGCGTCCATGTCGGCTTCATGGGCATCGCCGCTGACCTTATGGGCATCGGCGAGCTGGTGGCGGAGCCGCGCTTCCAGGGCGGGCGCGGCGGCGACAATCCCGAAGACGAGGCGGAACTGCGCGAAGCCATAGCCCGTGTCATCAAGACAAAGCCGCAGGCGGAGTGGGCGGAACTGTTCGAGGAAGCCGACGTGCCCTTTGGCCCCTGCCGGACGATTATGAAAGGCATGGAAGACCCGCAGATCAACCACAACGGCATGGTGGTGACCTTGGACGATCCGGTGCTGGGGCCGGTCACGCAGATGGGCGCGCCGGTTCACCTGACCGAAATGACCGGCGCGGCGAAGGGACCGCGTCCGGCGGAAGCGCTCAGCGGCCTGCCCGACGGTTATCCGGATCCGCCGGCGGCGGCACCGGCGGCCTCCGGCGACCCCGACGCGCCGCCGCTCGACGGCGTGCGGGTGCTGGAGATAACCAATCTGATCGCCGGGCCCACGGGCGGGCGGCTGCTGGCCGATCTCGGCGCCGACGTGATCAAGTTCGAACCGTTGACGGGCGACCTTTCGCGGCCGATCGGGCGGACCTATTTCTACAACATCAATTTCGGCAAGCGCTCGGTCTCGGTCGACACGCGGACCGATGCGGGCAAGGAGATCGTGCAGAAGATCGCGGCCTCGGCCGATGCGATGCTCGCCAATTTGCGGCCGCACGCGACCGAGCGGATGGGGATCAACGCGGACGTGAATCCGAAGCTGATCGAGACGCATCTGACGGGCTATGGCTGGACCGGGCCCTATTCGAAACGGCCCGGTATCGATCCGCTGGCCCAGGCGCTGATGGGAATGGAGCTCGCGCAGGGCGGCCCGGAGAACCCGCCGGTGTTCCCGGCGCAGCTCGCCCCGACCGATTTCACCAACGGCGCGATGGGCGCGCTCGGCATGGTCCTGGCGCTGTTCGCGCGGCACCGTACCGGCACCGTCCAGCGGGTCGAAGGCAACCTGCTGAACGCCGCGGTGGTGCTGAGTTCCGCCTGGTTTGCGAAATATGACGGCCAGCCCGTCCGGCCGCTCGCCGACAAAGGGCAATACGGCTTGAACCCGTTCCACCGCCTGTACCGCCTTACCGACGGCTGGGTCTATGTGGTCGCCCGGGACGGCGACCAGAAACGCGCGCTCTGCACGGTCGCTGGGTTGGGCGATGCCGATTTGAACGACGCCGTTCCGGCCGACGGCGTACACCCGGTCGATACGCCCTTCGCGCAGGGCCTGGCGGACGCCTTCGCCGGACGCGCGTTGGCCGAGACCCTGTCGGCGTTGAAGCAGGCCGGCGTCCCCTGCATGGAAGCGCAAAAGCCCGACAGCGAACATTTCCTCGACGATCCGCACAGCCAGGCCAACGAAATGGTCCTGTCGCGCCAGCATCCGACCGGCGGCGAGCTGCGCATCTCGTGCAACTATGTCCGCTTCGGCAACACGGCCATGCCGGAGGGCCGCCCGACGCCGCTGCTCGGCGAGCATAACGAGGACGTGTTGCGCGAAATCGGCTATGACGAGGCGGCAATCCGGGCTCTGTACGATGACGGCGTGATCAAGACCGAGATGGCGTAGCGTTGGACCGCTCGACGAGTTACCCTCGCCCCACGAAGGGGGGAGAGGGTTGCGTAGGCTTGGCGCGAACGCGCCTTAGCCGCAGCTGGGTGAGGGGGGTGCGACCGTGATGCCGGTTTTCCCTTCGGGAATCCCCCTCATCCTCCCGGCCCCTTAGGGCCGGGCCCCTCCTTCTCCCCCAAGGGGGCGAAGGGTTCTTTGTTAAGAGCCCCGTCCCGGCATCAGCCGGTCGTGGCCGTAGAAGGCGAGCAGCTCGGCGAGGCGCTCGGTCGGCGGGGCGGCGGTGTAGCAGGTTCCGCGGCTCACCTCGAGGCCGACGCTGCGGCGCAAATCGACCATCAGCTCCGCCATCTTCATGGTCGCCGCCAGCCCGTCGAGCAACGGCACGTCGTCGACCCTGCGCACGCCGTGCGCCGCCATCGTCACGCCCATCGGCACTTCGCCCGGGATAATGACGTCGGCCCCCTCGCGGATCAGCGCCCGCGCCGATTCCTCGAACTGGCGGATCACCGGCGCCGGGTCGTTGAAGTTGGCGAGCAGGTCGTCGAAAGTGAACCCGGCATTCCGGACTCCCGCGAAACGGTCCGTGAGACCATAGCTTGCGACCCTTTCCTCCATAAACGGAAGCTGTTCCTCGATGAAGGTCAGCATGCCGAACTTCCGACCGTACATGCAGGCCAGGTGCATGGAGGATTCGCCGTAGCCGACGACCGGGATGTCCAGCGCGCTGCGAATGTCGAGGAGCATCGGGTCGGGCAGGGTGCTGATCGCGTAGACGTCGAAGCCCTGCTCCTGCGCCGCCAATCCGTTGAGCACGAATTGATTGGCGTGCAGCGCGAAGAGTAAATTATATCTGATGTCGTGGCCCGGATACGTCGTCTTGTAGGTTTCGGGGTGCATGCCGTGCAGCACGACCTCGGTGTCGGGCCGCACGATCCCGTCGATATGCTTCCGCAGCCTTGCCTCATAGGCCGGCAGTTTGCCGAGCACGGTGAAACTCTGGTGCCAGATTCGTATCGACATGATGTTCTCCTTCGTGTCGCGTTAAGCGTTCAAACCATTCTTCGTCATTCTCGTGCTTGACACGAGAATCCACTTCTCCGCCGCGCCGACCGGCATCGGCTTGGATGCTCGCGTCAAGCACGAGCATGACGGCTTAGATAAGCGCTGTCTCTTACTGGATGCCGTACAGCACAACGCAATTGTCCCACATGATCTAGCGTTGTGCATCTTCCGACAGCGGCAGCTTAAAGAAACTGTTCACCGACTCGGGATATTTCGAGCCGCCGTGCGGGTCGGGCCGGCTGCGGCCGCCGGCCGGGTTGGGGCGTATGAAGATCGCCTTGAAGCCGTTGTCCTTGACCATTCGACTGGTCTCGGCGGCACCACGGCCGAACCGTAAAGGCGGTTCCCATCGGTGCTGCAGGATTCCGCCAGCCAGTCGTTGTCGGCGCGCCAGATGGCGGCGGCGAAACCTGGTTCGATTCCGTCGCAGTGGTATCATATGTTAGATTGTGTCCACTGGTTCGGGCGCCTTCAGTGGAATTGGGGAGAGGACGGATGTCGGAACGCGTGGCCATGCTGTCGGTCGAGGACGCGGTCGCAACCGCGAAGGAACTGGGGATCCGCGAATCCATGGCGAAGGTGAATGCCTACCGCATGCTGCTCAACAATCCGCAGCTGGCCGTGGGCATGAACGAATTGCTGACCACGTTGCTGTTCACCAACAAGACGATCGACGTTCGGCTGCGCGAGTTGCTGATCATGCGCATCGGCTGGGTTACGGGTTCCTGTTACGAATGGACCCAGCATTGGCGCTTCGCCGAGGCGGTCGGGCTGCCGCCGGAGGATGTCGTCGGTGTCCGCGACTGGCGCAACTACGACGGTTTCGACGCGGCCGACCGCGCGGTGCTCGCCGCCGTCGACGACACGCTGAAGCATGGCAAGATTTCGGACGCGGTCTGGCGGGAATGCGCGGCGCATGTCGGCGGACCGGCGGAACTGGTGGAATTGGTCGTGGCGATCGGGCATTGGACGATGTTCTCGCAGCTGCTGCGCAGCCTCGAAATTCCGCTTGAAGACGGCGTCGAAGCCTGGCCGCCGGACGGCCGGAAACCGGCGCAGGCGGACTAATTTCGACAACGCTTCGGACGGCTTGTCAGCGCCACTTATAGGGCCAGGCCAATTCGATCTCGGCCAACCCATGACTTCCGGACAGATCGTGAGCGACGGTATTTTGCGTCTTCGCGAGCTCTTTACGGAGTATGGCAATAGCGTCGTCGATGTCGGCAGAGCCGATCGGGGGCGGGTGGCCGAAGCGATGCTCGTACTTCGCCCACAATCTGTCCAAAGTCGCTTCCTGCAACAAAGTCATCGTAATCACTCCCGCACGGTCGACGTTTGAGAAATGACGCGGATTGTCTTGTTCAACGGTGCTAAACGATTGCTCTTCGGACTCCCTTCCTTGCTTCCAAAATCGTAACACGAAGCCGCTTGGAACCGTAGCGAATTCGCTGCGGTCCTAACCGCAGGCGGCGAGGAATGTCAGCAGATGTTCGACGACCGCCTCCGGCTGTTCCTGCTGGATCCAATGCCCGGCTCTGTCGATCAGGTGGCAACCACGCATATCGGTGCAGGCGCTCTCCTGCATCTTCTCCAATCCGCCGGGGCTCTGCCGGATGCCCCAGTCCTGTGCGCCGGCGATGAAGCAGGACGTTACGTCTATCGTTCGGCCGGAAAAGAGTTTGAGTTCGGCGCTGTGTTCCGGCGTCGTGCGGCAGCGGTACCAGTTCAGCCCGCCCTGGAAGCCGGTGCGGCCGAATTCACCGCTGTAGACGCCTAGCTCGTCTTCCGGCAGCCAGCGGCAGTCGGCGATCTGGTCGGCCGACGGCATTTCCGGCGCGACCGTCTCGGCCATATTTTTTTCGAAATCCATGATGTAGTAGGTCGGCATCTTCTCCAGTTCTCTGGCGGTCCAACCGGCCAGCCGGAAGGGTTCGTTGCCGGGCCAGTCCGCGCTCTTGTGGTGGTAATAGGCGCGCAGGAAGTCGTGCACGCCCTGCGGCGCGTGTTGCATGTCGGTGTTGGCGGGGCGTGTCGAGTAGTACCACTGATAGTGCTTGCGCGGCCGCGCCAAGGCCGCCATCACCTCGTGGATATCCGGTTCCGTGACGGCTGCAGCTTGTCCGTCCGTCGTGTCGAACGGGAAAGCCGGTGCGCCCGTGAAGGGCGCGCTCATTAACGCCATGGTGGGGAAAATGTCGGGTCGCGCCAGTGCGCAGTAGGCGGCAACCGAAGCGCCGAAATCGTGACCGACAACCCCAGCGGTTTGCCGATGACCCAGCGCGTTGATCAGCGCGATGGTATCGCGCACCAGATTGAGGAATCGGAAGGGGACCAGATCGGCGTCGTAGCCATCCTCCCAGCCGGTCGTGCGGCCGTAACCACGCTGGTCCGGCGCGACCACATGGTATCCTGCGGCGGCCAGTGCCGGCATCACCTTCCGCCAGCTATAGGCCAATTCGGGAAAGCCGTGCAGCAGCAACAGGCACGGCCGGTCCCCGTCGCCGAACCCGGCTTCCAGCACATGCATGCGCAGCCCGTTGACGTTCTCGACGAAACGCGACCGGATGCCGGGCGGCAGCATGTCCACGCTATAGGGTTCGAAAACATGCATAACTATTTTTCCCGGTACAAATTAACAAATTTGGTCGACATGGGCTCCAACGACTGCGCCTCCCCCCATCCTAACCCTGAAATGCCTGTGATGGACATTTCAGCCCACAAGGGGGGAAGGTAAAATAAGATATTTCAACGAGTTATCCCCTCCCCATTGATGGGGGAGGGTTAGGGTGGGGGTGGACGGCGGTGCTGCTTGAAAACTGTGAGCGTTCCGTCCTTGATGACGCCGGGAACGATGACCTATCGTCGCCGGACCATCAAGTCGCATCGAGGGAGAGCCCATGGCCATCGTCAACGCGGATCGCGCGCCCTATTCGCCAATCGTCACGAGACCGAAACTGGTCTGGCCGGACGGCGCGCGGCTTGCGCTGTGGGTCGTGCCCAATATCGAGCATTACGAATATCTGCCGCTGCCGCAGCGCGCCCGCAACCCTTGGCCGCGCACGCCGCATCCGGACGTGCTCGGCTACGGCATCCGCGATTACGGCAACCGGGTCGGCGTCTGGCGCATGTTCGACGTGCTCGACAAGCACGACATCAAGGGCACGGTATCGCTCAACATGGCGAACTACGTTCACTATCCGGAAATCTTCAAGGCCAGCGCCGAACGGGATTGGAGCATCCTGTGCCACGGGCTCTACAACACCCGCTACCACTGGAACTACAGCGAAGACGAAGAGCGCGCGGCGATCGCCGAATGCGTCGACCTGCATCGGGAACTGACCGGCAAGATGCTGCCCGGCTGGTTCTCGCCGGCGGTCTCCTTCACCCTGAATACGCCGGATCTCGTCGCCGAGGCCGGCATCAAATACTACTGCGACTGGTATCACGACGATCAGCCGCTGCCGCTGCGCACCAAGCACGGTCCGCTGATCACCGTGCCCTACACGATGGATCTCAACGATTCCGTTCTTACCCTCAAACAGCATGAGGGCGCCGATTTCGTGACGATGATCAAGGACACGTTCGACACCTTGTATGCCGAAGGCGCGGAGAGCGGCCGCGTTATGTGCATCGCGCTGCACCCCTACATCATGGGCCAGCCGCACCGCATCGCCTATCTCGACGAAGCGCTCAGCTACATCCTGTCTCATGACGGGGTGTGGAAGGCGACCGGCGAGGAGATCGCCGACTGGTACCTTGAAAACGGCGGCGACCACTTGAACGCCCATATGCTAGATTCCATCCACTGAGGGAGGATGCCTGACATGACCAAACCCGCCCCCGGCATGGACCATGACCTGTACCGTTATTCGCCGCTCCCGGAACGGCCGAAGCTCAAATGGCCGAACGGCGAACGGCTCGCCTTCTTCGTTCTGCTGCATATTGAATACTGGGAGTTGGAGCCGCCGGAAGGGTCGCATGTGGATCCTCGGTTCAAGGGACCGCGCGGCGACTATTTCCCCGATTACAAATATTTCACCCAGCGCGAATACGGCAACCGGATCGGTATCTTCCGCATCCTTGATCTGCTCGACCGGTACGGTCTGAAGGCGACCGTTGCGGCGAATGCCGGGGCGTGTCAACGCTATCCCAATCTGGTTGAGGCCTGCATGCAGCGCGGCTATGAGATCGTCGCGCATGGCGACTACCAGACCCGCATGATCACGAATGAGACGTCCGAGGCGGACGAACGGCAAATTATCGCCAGTACCACCGAGATCGTCGAGAAGGCGTCCGGCCGGCGCCCGACGGGCTGGCTCGGCGTCGATTCCGGCGAATCCACCCGCACGCCGCAATTGCTCGCGGAGGCGGGCTACGATTACCAGCTCGACTGGCCGAACGACGATCAGCCCTACATGATGACCACCGATCCGGGCCTGGTCGCCATTCCAAACCAGATGGAATGGGACGATGTGAACGCGCTGTGGCTGCGCCATGTCCCGAACCCGCGCTATCCGGGCCTGGTCGGCGAGGCGTTCAGGGCTTTGCATGCGGAAGGCGCGGAGTCGGGCCGCCTATTCGGCCTGTCGCTGCATCCTTGGGTGATCGGTCAGCCGCATCGCATCCGCTATCTGGCCGAGGCGCTGGAGGACATCTGCGCGCTTGGCGAGGTCTGGCAGGCGACCGCCGGCGAGATCGCGCGGCGCTACCGGTCACAAAATTAGTCGTCGCAGAGCCGCCGCAGGATCGTAGCACCCATTGCCGCGTGCGCTCAGGTCCAGCGCACCGTGTCCTGTTCGTCTTCCGCGCTGAGCAAGGTCGTGGTGTAGACACATGTCGAATCGCACAAATCGTAGCGCCGGCTGAGCTTGCGGCGGACCTCGGTCTCCGCGTCGCCTTGCGGAATTTTCGAGCGCTCCCACATGGCCAGGTTCGGGCGGCGTGTCAGCAACAGGCTTCGCTGTATGCTGTCCTGTTCTTCCTTGAACTGCCATAGGCCGATCACCTGGGAGTCGTACGAAGATTCAAACCCGGGCCAAGCCCCGGTGCAGAGGTCGAGAAATTCGTCCCAATGCTCCGCCGGCGTTTCGAAGGATCGGAAGGCGTAGTTGCCCTGTCGGCGTGGCGCGTCGGGTGCCTTCGGCCGCAGGGTCGGCGTCATGGTCTGATGTCGTGCGTCCCGGATATAAGGCGTGTCTTCAAGCAACAGGCCGGACGCCGGGTTTTCGTCATTCCAGACGGTAATGACCGTCAATTCGTCGCGCGGTCGGCCGATCTGACTGCGCCAAATACCAAACAAGGAACCGTCCCGAGCCGCGATCCGCGCAGCGCCCGCCTGCTGGAAATCCTCCGCAACGCTTTGCCATTGCCGCGGTTCGGCGGTGACGGTGTGAAGAATATAGGTGTGCCTCATGCGCCGAGCGTCGCGCCGGCGGCATCGCCACCGTCGTTCAAGGCATTTCGTGCACGTTCGACCGTACGTGTGAGGTGCAGGAACCCGTGCAGGACACCGGGGTAGATCGTGAAGCTATTCTCGACGCCGGCGGCCGTCAATCTTTCCGACAATGCGGGGGTGTTGTCGCACAGCGGGTCCATTTCCGCCGCACCGAGAAATGCCGGAGGGAGGCCCGCAAGATCGGCGGACAGATGATTGAGCCGCGGGTCGTCATGGTCGGCTTCGTTTGCGACATAGGAGGACCGGTAGAATTTCCGGCGCGTGTCGGACAGGCCGAATATTTCATCATTGTATTTCCGCGAGGACTCGCAATCGTAGCCGAGACCGTAATTGCCGTAGAACAACAGCATGAATTTCAGCGCATTTGCGCGCCCGGCAGCCTTCAGCGAAAGCGCGGTTCCCATCGTGATGCTCGCGCCCGCCGAATCGCCGCCCATGCCGATCCGGTTCGCATCGATGCCCAATTTCCCGGCCGAGGCCATGCTGTATTCCAGGACGGCAAGCGCTTCGTCCAGCGGCGTCGGAAATTTGTGTTCCGGCGCCAGGCGGTAGTCGACCGATGCGAACGCGACGCCGGAACGCGCCGCCATCCACCGGCAAATCTTGTCATGGCTTGGGATTCCGCCATAGATGAAGCCGCCGCCATGGAAATAAAGCAGCAAGGGAAGCTTGCCGCCATCGCTCGGATAATAGAAACGTACGGGGATCGGCCCGTGCGGTCCGTCGATCGAGATATCCTCGGTTCGATGCATCCGGGGGCCGTCTTCGTTCCAATGGGCACGTTCGCCGAAATACTGTACGCGTACGTCTTCTATCGGTGCTTTCGTGACGTCGAGCCTGCCATCCGGCAGGAGTTCGCGGGTCTTCAGCATCGCCTCGGCCATTTCCGGGTCGATTCCGGGCACGGTACGCGGGTCATTCATTGTTCGGATTCCTTCCAGCGTTATCGCAGCCGCGGGATACCCCTCTCGGCCGCCAGTTCCGTCGATTCCGTGCCAGTTCGGCCGGGATACCGCCGATACTCGACCACAGGACGAATTCGGTGATCCCAAAGCGCTCCTTCATCTCTTGCAGTTTGTCGACGCATTCGTCGGGATCACCGGCGGCGGCCAGGACCTGCGTCGACGTGACGATCCGTATGTCGGGAACAGATGCTCCGCCAGCCATACCGTGTCGTAGGCGAGTTTTTCGGCCCGCTGAAACTGTTTCATGTCGTTGTCGGAGTCTTCAACGCGTTGGCTCCGATCCGGCAACAGGCCGGGGCTGAGTTTTTCGAATTTCATCGATTCGCCCTTAGTCCGCCGCTTCGCTTAAGGTTCGTCCGATACCTCGACAACGGTCTTGCCGAAATTCTCGCCCTTCAGCAAACCGATGAGCATTTCCGGCGCGTTTTCCAGGCCTTTAACGCGATGCTCGCGGTATTTGATGCGGCCTTCCTGGATCCATTCTCCGACCTCGCGAAGGAAGTCCGCTTCCTGTTCCGCATAGTCGCTCACGATGAATCCGCGTACCGCGATCCGATTGGTCAGGATGGCGCGCATGAATTGCGGCAGATGGTCCGTTCCCTCGGGTTGGCCGCTCATATTGTATTGCGAAATCAATCCGCAGACCGGCATGCGTGCAAAAAAATTGAAATTCGGTATGACGGCGCGCAGAACGCGTCCCGAAACATTCTCGAAATAGATGTCGATTCCTTCGGAGCAGGCCGCGGCGAGCTGGGCCTCGAAATCGCCGGCGCGGTGATCGAGACAGGCGTCGAAGCCGAGTTCCTCGGTGACGAAGCGGCATTTCTCCGCGCCGCCGGCCACTCCGACCGCGCGGCAGCCCTTGATCTTGGCGATCTGGCCCACGACGCTGCCGACGGCGCCGGATGCCGCCGCGACGACAAGGGTTTCGCCTTCCTTAGGCCTGCCCAAATTCAACAGGCCGGTGTAGGCGGTCATGCCCGGCATGCCCAAAACGCCCAACGCATGGGATAACGGTCCGGTGCCGGGGTCGACCTTGCGCATTCTGGCGCCGTCCGACACGCCGTACTCCTGCCAGCCCATTCGCCCGACGACGATATCGCCGGCGGCGTAGTCCGCGTGGCTCGAGCGCTCGACGACACTGACCGTACCGCCCTCCATGACCCCGCCGATCGGCACCGGGTCGGAATATGAGCGTTCCGCGTTCATCCGGCCTCGCATATAGGGGTCGAGCGAGAGGTAGAGCGTGCGGGCGAGGAACTGGCCGTCACCCGGTTCCGGGATGGCGGTTTCGGTCAACTCGAAATCCGCCGCGACAGGTTCACCGTCGGGTCGACGCGCCAGTACGATCTGTCGATTCATTATCCGTTATCCCGTCAGTCGAAGACTGTTTCCATGTATTGCGCAGAATCGACCCGCGCCTCAATGACCATCGGCCCCGATGCTGCAAAAGCCGTTCCGAGCGCGTCCCTTAGTTCATCGGGGGTGGTCGCGCCGATGACGGGCACGCCGAAATAGTGCGCCGGCGGCGCATCGGTCTCAACGTTGGTGAGCGCCGTGCCGTACACACCGAACTGCTGGCGCGTCTGCTTGATCCGGATGAGGCTCAGCCACCGGTCGTCGAGAACGACGATCGGCAGCGCCAGGTTCTGACGTTGCGCCGTGGCCAATTCGCCACAGGTCATCTGGAAGCAACCGTCGCCCAGCATGCAGACGACCGGCCGGTCGGGATGCGCCAGTTTCGCCGCGATCGCGCTCGGCAGGCCGAATCCCATCGAGGACCAGCCGTTGGTGATCAGGAAGCTGCGCGGCGCATGTGCCGTCCATTGACCGGATATCTGGTGGGTATGCGCGCCGACATCGAAGGACAGGATCCCGTCGCGTGGCAGGGCGGCGCGGACGAGATCGATGGCCTGGTGCGGCGCGAAACCTTCGCTCGCCGGCCGCAACGAGGCTTGAAAGCCGTTTCGGTGGTTCGCGATTTCCGCCTCGGTCCATTCGTTTCGGACGGCATCCGCTCCGTTGAGGCGGGCCAGCGTGGTATCCAGGTCCCCCGTGACTTCGTGGGCAACATTGACCGAAGCGTCGGTGTCGACCGCGTCGATATCCAGTTGCAGCAACGGGACGTCGCCGATCCACGCCTCGTATTCCACTTCGATCGTGTCGTAGCCGAGTCCGATTATGAGGTCGGCGCCGCGCAGGAACTGTCTCTGCACCTGCCGTCTGCCCCTTTCGATACAGCCTATGGAAAGGGGATGGTCCTCGTCGATCAGCCCCTTGGCCATGGTCGTGGTGGCGAAGGGAATGCCGTTGCGTTCGACGAAGATGCGCAACAAATCGAGATCTCTCATCCGCATCGCGGTGGAGCCGAGCACCGCGACGGGGCGTTTTGCTTCCGCAACGAGCGCGCGCGCTTTGTCGATCGCAACGTCGGCCGCCGCCGCCGTATAGATCTTCCCGGGCGTCTCGCGCGGCGCGGTTTCCGTCGCGCTGGCCAGTGCGACATCTTCCGGCAGGTCGAGATGCACCGGCCCCATCGGCTCCGCGAGCGCGATCTCGACGGCCTTCCGCAGCGTCGCGACGATTTCCCCTTCGCGCAGCATAAAGCTCGCCTTGGTGATCGGTTTGAACAGCGTCTCGTGATCGATATGCATCTGAATGCGCCGGCCCAACTGATCGGTATTGAGATTGCAGGTGATCGCGATCAGCGGCGAGCGGTCCAGCCAGGCATTGCCGACGCCGGTCGACAGGTTGGTGGCGCCTGGCCCCAATGTCGCGATGCAAAGCCCCGGCGTACCCGTGAGCCGTCCCGTGACGTCGGCACAAAACCCGGCGGAGCCTTCATGGGCGGTGAGCACGAATTCGATTCCGCCGGTGCGCATCGCTTCCATCAGGGGCAGGACATTGCCGCTCGGAATACCGAAACCATGCCGGATGCCGGCGGTCTTGAGCGTTTGTACGATGAGGTCGGCGTTGTTCATTTCTTAACCCGGCCGTGGTTTGGATTGCGGTCGATACGGTGCGCGATACACGCCGAGATCGACGTTCGCCTGTTCAATAGGACACCTGATATGTTCCCGCAACCAGACACCGGTGATGGGTGGAAAATTTCTACTATTTTCCGGACTGTTGCGGCGCACCGAATCTCTTGCGATAAAGCGCAAGGAGTGGGAATTCGATTGGTCTCTCACCTTTCTCAGAGTTTTGCTTGATGCGTGATCTATACATTCTGGGGGGCGAGATGCGGCCGGACGCGGTGCGCAAACGGGAGTGGCAGCATTTCCAGAAGGCGGTCGTTGTCAAAGTCGATAGCGCGACGCGGGAAGCCGCCCTGGTGCATGAGTATTTTTCGCCCCCGGAGGCGTGCCCCGATCTGCCCTCGGTCGTCTTCAAGGCGGGAACGCTTGACGGCGACCGTCTGTACGCCTGTACGCAGACCGAAGTGCTGGTCTATCGCATGCCGGATTTTACGGTCGAGTATTACATATCGCTGCCCTGCTTCAACGACGTGCACCACGTGGCGCCGAGCGGCCGGGACACGCTGCTCGTGGCGGTGACCGGTCTCGATATGGTCGTCGAAGTCGGATTCGACGGCACGTTGGTCAACGAATGGGACGTATTGGGCGGTGATACCTGGGAGCGGTTCTCGCGAGACGAGGACTATCGAAAGATTCCCAGCACCAAACCGCACAGGGCACACCCGAACTTCGTGTTCATGCGGGGTGAAGAGGTCTGGACGACACGTTGCGATAAGAACGATGCGATCTGTCTGAACGCACCGGACAAGCGGATCGATCTTTCCGGCAAAGGGTTCCACCCGGTTCAGGTCGTGCATGATGGCCTGTCGCACGACGGCAAACTCTACTTCACGGCCGTCGACGGCAATGTACTTATCGCCGATCCGCAGAGCTGCGAAGTGACGGATGTCATTAATCTCCGGGACTTCGTCGACAGCGAGTATCCGCTGGGCTGGTGTCGTGGCATCCATGTAATCGACGCGGACCGAATCGTCATTGGATTCAGCCGGTTACGGCAAACGAAGCTGCGCGAAAAGGTGCGTTGGGCGAAGGCGCAGGTCCGGCGCATCTCCGGAGATGAAAATTACACGGAATCGCTGCCGTCCCTGCCGACACGGATAAGCTGCTTCAATTTGAAGACCCGAAAGCAGGAATGGGACCTGCCGCTGTCCGGCTATAAGACCGACGCGATCTTCTCGGTTCTCTAGGTCAGTGCCGCACCACACCTTCGCGGTAGGCGACGTAGAGCCCGCTCGCGACGATGATCGCGGCGCCGGTCCAGGTCCAGGGATCGGGAAAGTCGCCGAATATAATGAACCCCAGCAGCGTCGCACCGATTAACTCGCCGTAAAGAAAGGGCGCTACCGTCGAAGCGGGCGCGCATTGCAGCGCCTTGATGACGAAATACTGGGTCACGCCGCCGAGGCACCCCATGCCGCCGAACAGGAACCAATCCAGCGGCTCCCGGGGCGCCACGAAAAAGAACGGCAGCGCCGCACTCATCGCGACGGCGCCGATCAGCGCCATATAGACGATCGAGGTTTCCGCCGGGTCGTCGTCGCCGATCTTGCGGGTCATGATCTGGTAAATGGCGAATAGCACCGCCGAACCGGTCGTCAGAAGCGCACCCCACTGCATGCCGCCGACGCCGGGACGGATGATCAGCAGCGCGCCCGCAAAACCGAAAATAACCGCGGCCCAGCGGCGCGGTCCGACCCGCTCTCCCAGGAACGGCACCGACAAGGCGGTGACCATCAGCGGCGCGGTGAACATGATCGCAGATGAGGTCGGCAGCGAGATCGTCGCCAGGGCGACGATGAACAGCCCGTTCGAGGTGAACATGACCGCCGACCGGCCGAGCTGCATCGCCGGCCGCGTCGGTAGGAAAAGGCGCCATCCAAGGCCGGGAAAAAAGATCGCGATCGTGAACAGGAAATGTCCCGTGAACCGCGCCCAGACGACCTGCGGCATCGGATAGCCCGCCACCAGATACTTCGCGATGGCGTTCATCGCCGGCATGATGCAGATCGCAAGGCACATGAACAGAATGCCGCGCAGGACTCTCTGCTGTGGGTCTGCGCTGGCGAGTCTCTGGTTCATCGGTGCTGTGGTAGTCGCCGACGCGCCCGGGCGCAAGGACGAACGCCGTAACGCCGGAGCCGCATTCCAAGATTTGCGCGCTTGGTTTAAGGTTCCCTTTGAAATCTAATTTCGATAGAGGACTGACCCGTGGACGGTTCCGAACCGACTGGCGTCGGCGCCCGCGTCCCGCGCCGCGAAGACGACCGCTACATGCGCGGCCGCGGCCAGTATATCGGCGACATCAAACTGGCCGGCATGAAAGAGGTAGCTTTCCTGCGCAGCCCGGTCGCGCATGGCCGGATCCGCGCGATCGATATCCCGGCGGAATATCGTTCGAAAGTGACCGTCGCCGCCGACATGGAAGGCGTGAAGGCGATCCGGGCGGTTACCGCGTTGCCGGGGTTCAAGGTCTCCGAACAGCCGGCGTTGGCCGACGGCAAGGTACGCTATGTCGGCGAGTTGGTGGCGATGTGCCTGGCCACGACCCGGGCGGAGGCGGAAGATATCGCGCAAACTTTGAGCGTCGATTTCGACGAACTTCCCGCCGTGCACGACATGATCCGGGCGCGCGACGCGGACGCGCCGCTGATCCACGAACATTGGGACGAGAACGTCTTCCTGGAATCGGTCGTCGACGATCCGGAATTCGAGGCGAAAGCGGCGAAGGCGACTATCCATGTCACGCGCGAGTTCCGCACCGCGCGGCAATGCATGGCGCCGATCGAAGGCCGCGGCGTGGTGGCGCAGTGGGATAGCCGGTTGGAACAGCTGATCGTCCATAGCGCGACGCAGATGCCGCATATCGTGCGCACTGGCCTGTCCGAATGTCTGGGTCTGGACCACGGCAAGGTCCGGGTCGTCTCGCCGGATGTCGGTGGCGGGTTCGGCTACAAGGGGATATTGCTGCCGGAGGAGATCGCGGTCTGCTGGCTGGCGATGCAGGTCCGCCACCCGGTACGCTGGATCGAAGACCGCCGCGAGCAGTTGACCGCCAACGCGAATTGCCGCGAGCATCACTACGTCGTCACCGCGCACGCGGACGACAGCGGCAAGCTGATCGCGCTGGAAGCCACCGCGCATGTCGATTCCGGCGCCTATTCCGCCTATCCCTTCTCCGCATGCCTGGAGGCGGCGCAGGTCGGCAGTATTCTGCCGGGCCCCTACGATTTCGAAGCTTTCCGCTGCCGCACCTGGTCGAGCGTGACCAACAAGCCGCCGATCCTGCCCTATCGCGGGGTGGCGCGAACCGGCGTGTGCTTCGCCATGGAGCTGATGCTGGACGCGGTCGCGCGCGAGGTCGGGCGCGAACCGCACGAGATCCGCGAGATGATCCTGGTGCCGCCGGAGGCGATGCCGTTCGACAACATCACGGCGAAACATTTCGACAGCGGCGATTATCCGGAATGCCTGCGGCGTGCGGTCGATGCGATCGATTTGCCCGGCGTGCGGGCGCGCCAGGCGGCGGGCGAGCCGGACGGCCGCTTGGTCGGCGTCGGCCTCTCGATCTTCTGCGAGCAGGGCGCGCACGGCACCTCGGTCTATTCCGGCTGGGGCATCCCCATGGTGCCGGGCCACGAGCAATGCAGCGCGCGGCTGACGCCGGACGGTGAGCTGGAATTGCGCATCGGCGCGCACAGTCACGGACAGGGGTTGGAGACGACCCTGGCGCAGGTCGCGCACGAGGTACTGGGCATCGATATCGATGCGGTGAAGCTGGTGCATGGCGACACGCAATACACGCCCTATTCGACCGGTACCTGGGGTTCGCGCTGCATGGTGATGTCCGGCGGCGCGGTGGCGACTGCCTGTGAGGCGATCGGCGAGCGGGTGACGCAGATTGGCGCGAGTTTGCTGCAGGCCGATCCCGCCGACGTCAAGGTCGAGGGAGGACACGTCGTTGCGCCCGGCGGAACCGTGAGCCTCGCCGAGGTCGCCCGGGTCTGGTACCTGAAACCGCAGGATCTGCCGCCCGACGTCGATCCAGCCGGGCTCGAGGTCACGGTCGGCTACAAGCCGGAACGCGATACCGGCACCTTCAGCTATGCCGCACACGCAGCCGTCGTCGCCGTCGACCCGGAACTCGGCCATGTCGAGATCCTGGACTATGTCGTGGTCGAGGATGGCGGCGTGCTGGTCAACCCGATGATCGTCGACGGCCAGGTGTATGGCGGCGCGGCGCAAGGCATCGGCACCGCGCTGTACGAGGAAATGCCCTTCGACACGCAGGGCCAACCGCTCGCCTCGACTTTGGCGGATTATCTATTGCCCGGCCCCGTCGAGGTGCCCGATATGCGCATCCTGCACATGGAATCGCCCTCGCCCTACACCCGGTTCGGGCAGAAGGGCATCGGCGAAAGCGGCGCGATCGGCCCGCCCGCGGCGATAGGCAACGCGATCAACGACGCGTTGAAAGAACTGGGCGTCGAGGTCGATACGTTGCCGATCACGCCACGCCGTCTGCTCGCCTTGATCCAGGCGGCGGCCTCATGAAGCCGGTCGATTTCGATTACGAACGGCCCTCCAGGCTCGAGGACGCCGTGGCGCTGTTATCCACTCCTGGTTCACGAGTTCTGGCAGGTGGCCAATCGCTTGGACCCATGCTGAACCTGCGTCTCTCGCAGCCCACTCTTCTCGTAGATGTAACGGCCATTCCAGAACTGAAGGAGGCTGGAGAAAGGTACGGTGCTATATTTCTTGGCGCTTGTGTGACCCATGCTGCCATTGAGGATAAGTCGGTTCCTGATCATTGGAATGGAGTTCTGGGCCAGATAGCCTGCGGTATCGCTTATCGTGCGGTACGCAACAAGGGCACGATTGGGGGTAGTCTTGCACATGCTGATCCTGCGGCGGACTGGTTGACCACGCTATCTGCGCTTGGTGCAGAAGTTAAAATTATTGGAGTGTCAGTAGAAAAATGGGTGCCAGTTAATGAATTCATGAGGGGTGCATTTGAAACGATTCTGGGTGCAGGCGAATTACTTGTTGGTGTCAATATCCCTGCACTGACAAATGCAGCAAAATGGGGCTATTACAAATTTTGCCGTAAGTCGGGTGATTTCGCAGAAGCTATGGCTGCGGTTGTTCACGATCCGGAGACATATGCCGCGCGAACTGTTTTGGGTGCGACGAACGGCGCGCCGATCGTCATCGACGGCGACTATGACGACGATGCGGTCCGGGCCGCCATCGATGAAGCCGGCGACATGGATGCCTACGATCGGCAGGTGCATTTCGTTGCCGCCAAGCGTGCGGCGATGATTGCCGGAGTGCGCGCGGCATGAAACCGGTCACCATGACGGTCAATGGCGAGAAAGTGACGGCCGAGGTCGCGCCGCGCACCAACCTCGCCGATTTCTTGCGCGAAGAATTGCTGCTGACCGGCACGCATGTCGGCTGCGAACAGGGTGTTTGCGGCGCCTGCTCAGTGATGATCGACGGTGCGCCGGCGCGTAGCTGCATCGCCTTCGCGGTTGCGTGCGACGGCGCCGATGTAAAGACGATCGAGGCGTTCGACGACGATCCGCGCATGGGCCAATTGCGCGACGCCTTTACCCGCGAACACGCCCTGCAGTGCGGTTATTGCACGCCGGGCATGCTGATCTCGTCCCACGATATCGTCGGCCGTCTGCCGGAGGCGGACGAGGCGCGCGTGCGCGAAGAGCTGAGCGGGAATCTGTGCCGTTGTACCGGTTATGTCGGGATCGTGCGGGCCGTGCGCGGCTGCCTCGATGAACCGGCGCCTGCGGCGGTGACGGAACCGGCCTTCAAAGTCGAACGCGATGTCGCCGCGCCCCGCCCGACGACACAGGCCGCATTGCCCGACGGCACGCCCGAACTACGGCAATCCTTCACGGTCTCGCATCCCACGGACGCGGTCTGGGCGGTCTTCCGGGATATCGAAGCGGTCGCGGGATGCATGCCGGGTGTGTCGCTGACCGCGCCGCCTGCTGGCGAGAACGTCGAAGGACAGGTCGCGGTCAAACTTGGCCCCATCTCGGCAGTCTTCGCCGGAGCGGGTACGGTGGAATTGAACGATACGACACGAAGCGGCGTCGTCACGGGGCAGGGCCGGGACAGCGGCAGCGGATCGGGCGTCCGCGGCGAAGTGCGGTTCACCGTCGCGTCCACATCGGAAGGACAAACGCAGGTCGACGTCACGGTCGCCTACGCGTTGACCGGCAGTTTGGCGCAGTTCGCCCGCGGCGGCATCGTCAACGACGTAGCATCGCGCATCACACGGGATTTCGCCGCCAACCTGCAGGCCCGGCTCGAAGGGCGCGAGGCCGAGGTGACGGAGATCGCTGGCGGTTCGCTGTTCCTGTCTGCGATCGTGGCGTTCGTCAAACGGTTGTTCGGGCGCGGGTAAGCCCTACTTACTTGTCGTCCCGGACAAGATGCGTAGCACCGCCGATCCGGGACCCAGACTGCGCCGACGCTCGTTTATGGGCTGGGCCTCGGATTAAATCCGGGGCGACAGGATGGCGTGGTCTGCATACGGATAGTGCTCTAAACTCTCACCGAACGAACGATACCAAGGACAACCGATGGAACGGTCCTTTGAAAAAGAGGTGCGAGCGCTGCGACTCGGCGATGGCGATACCTTCCACGGCGAGGGCATCCTCGCTATCACTAAGGCGCTGCTGCAGTCGGGCGTGAGCTATGTCGGCGGTTATCAGGGCGCGCCGGTCTCCCACGTCATGGACGTGCTGACGGACGCGCAGGATCTGCTCGACGAGATGGGTATCCATTTCGAGGCTTGCTCCAACGAGGCCGCGGCGGCGGCGATGTGCGCCGCTTCGATCAATTATCCGATGCGTGGCGCGGTGTGCTGGAAGTCGGTCGTCGGCACCAACGTCGCGTCCGACGCGCTGTCGAACCTGGCCTCGGCCGGGGTCATGGGCGGTACCTTGCTGCTGGTTGGCGAGGATTACGGCGAGGGCGCCAGCGTCATCCAGGAGCGCAGCCACGCCTTCGCCATGAAATCCTCGATCTGGCTGTTCGATCCGCGGCCGCATTTGCCGCTGGTCGTCGACATGGTCGAAAAGGCGTTCGAACTGTCGGAGACCAGCAACACGCCGGTGATGATGGAGTTCCGCATCCGCGCCTGCCATGTGCATGGCCGTTTCGACTGCAAGGACAACGTCCCGGCCAAGATCTCGCGCAACGCCGTTCTGACCGAACCGTCTTTCGACTACGGCCGCATCTGCCTGCCGCCCGCGACCTATGCGCAGGAAAAGCATAAGTTCGACCATCGACTACCCGCTGCAATCGATTTCATCCGCGAGCACAAGCTGAACGAGATCTTCGACGGCGATTGCGAAGAGGTCGGCATCGTCGTGCAGGGCGGGTTGTACAACTCGGTGATCCGCGGCCTGCAGCAGCTCGGCCTGGCGGACGCCTACGGCCATGCGCGGCTGCCGATCATGGTGCTGAACGTGACCTATCCGCTGATCGGCGACGAGATCACCGATTTCTGCGCCGGCAAGCGCACGGTGCTGGTTGTCGAGGAAGGTCATCCGGATTTCCTGGAGCAGGCGATCAACGTCATCCTGCGCAAGGCGGATCTGAACACCCGGGTTGTCGGCAAGGACGTACTGCCGATGGCCGGCGAATACACGCTCGCCGTCGTCATCGCCGGACTGACTCAATTCGTCGAGGGCGCGCTGCCGCAGGGGGTCGATCATGCCGATGTGGCCCGGCGCGGCGCGGCGGTGGCGGCGAACAAGACCAAGTCGATGGAACTGCTCGGCAGACCGACGCCGGTGCGGCCGCCGGGTTTCTGCACAGGCTGTCCCGAGCGGCCGGTCTTCACCGCGATCAAGCTGGTCGAAAAGGAGGTCGGCGAGATTCATGTCAGCGCCGATATCGGTTGCCACACCTTCTCGACTCTGCCGCCGTTCAATATCGGCAATTCCGTGCTCGGCTACGGACTCGGCCTGGCCAGCGCCGCCGGTGTCGCGCCCGCCTTCGGCGACAAGCGCGTGGTCAGCATCATGGGCGACGGCGGGCTATGGCATAACGGGCTGACATCGGGAATCGCCGGGGCGGTGTTCAACAAGAGCGATTCCGTCCTCATCATCATGAACAATGGCTACAGCTCGGCCACCGGGCAGCAGCACATCCCTTCAACCGGCACCAACTTCCGGCTCGAACCCACTGGCCAGAACATCCGAGAGGCGCTGAAGGGGCTTGGCGTCAAATGGCAGCGCACGGTCACGACCTACGAGGTCAGGACCATGATGAAGACCCTGCGCGAGGCGCTGACGACCCCGACCAAGGGTCTCAAGGTCATCATCGCCGAAAGCGAATGCCAGCTTGCCAAGCAGCGTCGCGCCAGGCCGCTGCTGCGCAAGAAGCTCGAACGGGGCGAAAGGCTGATCCGCACCCGGTTCGGTGTCGACGACGACGTCTGCACGGGCGATCATTCCTGCATCCGTCTCTCCGGCTGTCCGTCGCTGACGATCAAGCCGAACCCCGATCCGTTGCGCAAGGATCCGGTGGCGCATGTCAACAACGGTTGCGTCGGCTGCGGGCTGTGCGGCGAGACCGCCGCTGCGGCGACCTTGTGCCCAAGCTTCTATCGCGCCGATATCGTGCAGAACCCAAGCGCCTGGGACCGATTTTTGAACCGGTTCCGGCGTGCCGTGATCGGTTTCCTGCAGGGACGGCCGGTGGCGGCATGAATACGGCCTCGAACGAACCACGGCCGACGACGATCCTGATCGGCGCGCTGGGCGGCGAAGGCGGCGGACTGCTGACCAACTGGTTGATCGCCGCCGCGAAGGCGGGCGACCTGCCGGTGCAGAGCACGTCGATCCCTGGCGTGGCGCAACGAACCGGGGCGACGACCTACTATCTCGAAGTGTTCCCGACGCCGACCGCCCAGTTGAACGGCCAGACTCCGGTCCTGTCGCTCTATCCTGGGCCGCGAAACATGGATGTGGTCGTTGCCTCAGAACTTCTTGAGGCCGGTCGCGCCATCGAGAATGGGTTCGTCAGTCCGGATCGCACGACTTTGATCGCGTCCACGCACCGTATCTATGCCATCGCGGAAAAGTCGGCGATGGGCGACGGCATCCATGACAGCGACAGGGTGCTCGCCGCCGCGCGCGAGATGGCGCAGACCACCATGCTCTACGACGTCGCGCGGACGGCGCAGGACGAGGGGACGGCGCTGAACGCGGTGCTGCTCGGCATGATCGCGGGCTCCGGCAAGCTGACATTGCCCGACGAAGCGTACGAGGACGCCATCAAGACGCAGGGCGTTGCCGTCGACGCCAATCTGCGCGGGTTCCAGGCCGGATTGACTTTAGCGCGCGTTGGCGCGGAGCCGGCCGCTGCCGTTGCGGAAAAAGCGTTACCGGAACAGCGTATCGAAATCGATTTTCCAGTGCCGGTGGTCGAGTACGCGGCGCACGGCGTATCGCGTCTGGCCGACTATCAGGATATGCGCTATGCGCGGCTGTATCTTGAGCGGCTCAAGCCGGTTCTCGAAGCCGACGATGCCGGTAAGGATTGGAAGCTGACCCGCGAGGTTGCGCGCGCTCTCGCGCTGTGGATGTCCTACGAGGACGTCATCCGGGTCGCCGACCTGAAGACACGCGCCGATCGCCACGACCGTGTCCGGGCCGAGGTCGGAGCGAAGGCGGATGAACCGGTCCGCGTGACCGAATTCCTCAAACCCGGCGTGGATGAGATTGCGTCCCTGCTGCCGCCGGGCCTGGGAGCGGCGCTGTCCGGTTGGGCGGCACGGCGTGGTCTGACGCGGAAACTCCAAGTGGCGCGCCGCGTGCGCACCGACACGATTTTCGGGTTCCTGCAGATCTGGTTGCTCGCCAAGCTCCGGTTCTGGCGGCGGCGCACCTATCGTTTCGCGCAGGAAAAGGCGTTGATCGAGAAATGGTTGGCGGCGCTGGTTGTCCTGGCGCCGCGCGACTACGCCTTCGCGGTGGAACTGGCCGAGTGCGCCAACCTGCTGAAGGGTTACGGAGAAACCAGCGCGCGCGGTCACGGCAATTTCGAGCGGGTTTTCGAGTCCATCGTCGCGCCGGCGCTCGAAGGCGGATCGACGGATGCGGCGCGGCTGCGAACAGCGCGGGAAGCGGCTTTGGCCGATCCGGAAGGGCAAGCGCTCGGGCGGGCGCTGGCGAGCTAGATCGGATAGAGATTTAGAGACGGAACCGACCTTTACACTCGAAACGATTCTTCCGTTCTCGCGTCGTCAACCTCGTTTGGCGCGTAGCTTGCCCATTTGTCCTCGTAATACTGGGCCCTCATATCGCCGTCGGATTTTCTATTGAAGGTCAGGAAGATATTCCGCCTGCTCCTGTCGCTCGTGTTGGGCGGCGAGCCATGCGGTACGTAGGCGTCGAAGAAGATGACGTCCCCGGGATCGGCTTCGAGCAAAGTATACTCGTCTTCCGGCGAATACGGCGGATCGTCTTCCGTCAGAGGCAGCCATTCCTCTGTCATCAGCTTTCGTTCGTAGTTGCCCGACATCATGAAGCTCAATGCCGCATTTTCTTTTCTGTTCTCGTCCACCGCGATGGCCATCGTGATGAAGAAATCACAGTACCGGTTCCATCCGGCGGCCTGATCCTGGTGCAGCTTGTCGGCGCGGCAGCCGGGCAGTTTGTAGTTGACCTTCTCTTTGAAAAGGACGGGCGGTTCGCCGCATAGCTGGGTCAGGCATTCG
>CAYLTU010000015.1:0-38299 GCA_964386465.1 uncultured Rhodospirillaceae bacterium | reverse complement strand
TTCTGCTTCAGGATCTCGGCAGCCTCGTATTTAGGCCGCTCGCGCAGCCAGGGGGCGACGACGGCATCGACATCGTCCTCGTATTCGGCGCGCGCCGCTTGGTTGGCGAAGCGGGGATCGTTGGCCAGTTCCGGGCGGCCGATGACGTCCAGCAGATTGGTCCAATGATGCTCGCGGACGCAGATGATCGCGATATGACCGTCGGTGCATTCGTAGACATTGTAGGGCGCGGAACCGCGCGTCGGGTGCCGGTTGCCGCGCCGTACCGGCTGTTTCCAGCCGGCGTTGTGCATGCCCGCCACATTGCTGGCGAGAGCCGGGTACAGCGCCTCCTGCATGGCGACTTCGACCAGCCGTCCCCGGCCGGTCACCGACCGCTCGTACAGCGCGGTCATGATGCCGGAATAGAGGTGCACGCCGCCGAGGAAGTCGCAGACCGCGAGCCCGGTCTTGAGCGGCGGCCCATCGGCCGGGCCGTTGATGCCCATCACGCCGCCGACCGCCTGCACGGTCAGATCCATCGCCAGATTGTCCTTGTCCGGTCCACTCAATCCGTAGCCGGTGCCCGACGCGTAGACCAGCCGCGGGTTGACATCCATCAGCACGTCCGGCCCGACCCCCAGCCGGTCCATGGCGCCCGGTGCGAAATTCTCCAGTAATATGTCGGCCTGCTTGACGAGGTCGATCAGCAGCGCCTTGCCGCGCTTCGCCTTCAAATTGATCGCGATGCCGCGCTTGTTGGTGTTGAGGGCGGAGAAGGACAGCGGCACGCCGAGCCCGCCGCGCCTGCGCAGCGCTTCGCCCTCCAGCGGCTCGACCTTGACCACGTCGGCGCCGCCATGGGCGAGCAGGAAGCCGGCGTAGGGGCCGTTGTAGATCTGGCCCAGGTCGAGGACCTTGACCCCTTGCAGCGGTGGTGTTTTGAGCCCTTCGGTCACCGCAGGCCCGCGCCGATGATGTCGCGGGCGATGACGTGCTTCTGCACCTCGCTTGGGCCCTCTCCGACGCGGCGGATGCGCAGCTCACGGTACCAGCGCTCCAGCGGCAAGTCCTTGGCGACGCCGAGCCCGCCATGAATCTGCATCGACCTATCGACGACACGGCCGCTTGCTTCCGAAGCAACCAGCTTGGCGATCGCCGACTCGGTCCGGAAGGGCTCGCCCCGGTCGGCCTTAGCGGCCGCGTCGAACACCATCCAGCGCGCGGTGCGAAGGTCGATCTCGTTCTCGACCAGCATCCATTGAATGCCCTGGCGCTCGAAAAGAGGAGCCCCGAAGGTCTCGCGGATTTTCGAGTACTCAAGCGCCATTTCATGCGCCCGGATCGCCACGCCGATGCACTCGGCGGCATAGGGCACGCGCTGGCGCGAGAGCCGGTCGTTGGCGATGGCGAAGCCGCCGCCTTCCTCGCCGAGAACGTTATCGTTCGGAACGCGCAGATTATCGAGTTGAATCTCGGTCGCGTATTTTGCCGACCGCAGGGTATGCACCACGCGGCGGACGTTGAAGCCCTCCCATTGCGTCTCGACGATGAAGGCGGTCACGCCGGTGCGTCCCGGCCCGCCGGTGCGGGCGAACAGCAACCCGTAATCGGCCCGGTCGGCGCCGCTAATCCACAGTTTGCTGCCGTTCAGAACCCAATCGTCGCCGTCGCGCACCGCGCGGGTCTGGATGGCGCGTGCCGGATCGCTGCCGCCGGACGGTTCCGACAGGGCAAAGAAGGTGCGTCTTTTGCCTTCCAGCATCGGGTAGAGGTATTTCTCCTTCTGCTCTTCCGTCGCCTCGAAAAGCTGGGCCTGACGCGCGCCGCCGAAAGCGTAGTAGCACGGTGCGTAGAGCCCGGCGCGGTGCTGGCTGCATTCGATCGCGATCAGGGAACGAGTCATCAGATCGATCTCCGGCCCGCCATATTCCGGCGGCGTGTCGAGGCCGTACAGACCCATTTCCTTGATTTTCTCGGACAGTTTGGCGAGCGTTTCCGGCGAAACCTCGTCCGCATCCGGGTCGAGATCCTCCTCGAGCGGCCAGATCTCCTCGCGCACGAAACGGCGCACCATGTCGACAATTATTCTCTGTTCATCCGTAAGGGCGAGATCCATCGCCGTATCCTTCCGTTCTTTTCCGTCAAATGTTCAACCGCCGCGGAGCCGTTCAGCCCGGGCGCAGCCTGCCCAGGCTGCGCGTATCGACATCGGTGTTGGCCCTGGGCAAGGCGTCGTGGTCGTTCCAATAAACTTGCAGCAGTTCGAAGTGCCGCGTGCGATAGGCCATGTTAACCTCGACGCGAAACTTCGTAGCGCCGTCCGGCGGATCGTCGAGCGCTTTCTGCAATTCGCCCTTGAGGCCGAACAGGCTGCGCGCATCGGCAACGCCGATATAGATGATTTCCTCTGTATCGTCAGCGAGCTGATAGACGCCGAGATGACCGGCGACCAAGGCGATACTATCCGCCGTCAGCGGCTGCCATGGTTTGTCGAGACGTACGGCCATTCCTATTCCCCGGTAAAGTTGGGTTCGCGTTTCTCCAGCTTGGCGGCGATGCCTTCCTTCGCGTCGGCGCTTTCGCGCGCGGCCTGGATCAAATCGTCGACATCGTCGTGATCGATCCCGTCGCGGAACTGCATCTCGCGCACCAGGAGCGCCTTCATCGCCTTCAGCGACAACGGTGCGTTGGCGGCCAGCCGGCCAATGATCTTCTGCGCTTCGGCCTCCAGGTCGTCCGGTTCCGCGACGCGGCTGATGATGCCGAGATCGTGCATCCTTTGCGCCGGCAAGGTATCGCCGAGCAACAGGATTTCGCGGCTCGCCACCGGACCGCAGACCTCGACCAGCTTCTTTGCCAGGAACCAGGTCGGCGCGAGACCGATCTGCGACAGGGACATGCCGAAGCGCGCTTTCGTCGATGCCACTACGAAATCGCAATGTAGCGCCAGTTCGTTGCCGCCGGCGATCGCCGCACCCTGCACGACGCCGACGATCGGCAGCGGGCAGTGCTCCATCGCGTCAAGCATGCCTTCGACCGGGCTGACGCCCCGCACTGCGGGTCTGCGCTGGCGCTCGGCCAGATCGATCCCGGCGCAAAAGACCGGCCCCTCGGCGCGCAGCACGATGACGCGCTCTTCCTTCGACGGCGTTTCCTCGAACGCTTCCTCCAGCGCCGCCAGCATTTCCAGGCTCATGGCGTTGCGCTTTTCCGGGCGGGTGAGCGTTATGGTCCGGATCGCACCCTCCCGGTCGATTCGAACCGTGCTCATCCGCGTCTCCCGCGTCCGAGGTCCCGTGTTTTCGAATTCGTCATGATTGCTCCGCATTCTTCTTCGTGCTTCGACATGCATTAGTTTTCGCATATCACGCCGGTAAGCACCAAATCACGCCCTAGAACCATGTCGCCACGGTACTGTCATCTAGCCCGGATATCTCACACTATTTGGGATCGTCACGGGGCGTATCGCGCGACAGGTTAGGAGAAGCGCGCGGCGCGATGCGGTGCCATCGGGCAAGCGGTTCGACGCAGCCTGTCGTGCGATACGCCCCGCCCGGAGGGTCGCGGTGTGCGGGCCGCCCGCTTCGTCGAAGGCCTCAACCGTAGGCCCCGCTACGCTTTTCGGCCTTCTCCTGGCGGATCGGATCCGCACACCGCGATGACGACCCCAACTATGGTGAGATATCCGGGCTAGCATCCATGCGAAGGGGTAATGTCGTGACAGCGGTGGAAAAACTCTTCCGCAGCCTCGAAGTCCAAGGCGCCCCCTTCGATGGCGATAAGGCCGCGACCTTCGCCAAGCAATCCCACGCGGAAGACGGCGCGCAGTTGCGACGCTGGGACGAAGAAGCGAAGGACGGCGACGCCGTCGCTGGAACATTTCCGCCGCTACGTGGAAACCGCGCTTCGTTAGCCGTACCGGGAAACAAACCGGTGAGAAGGCCAACCGCCTCTTCGACCGTACCGGCCCCTTTCGGCCAATTCCATCCGATGGCGATTCCGCCACGATTCTCCGGAGGCCCACTATCGTGGCGTTTGGTGACTCTGCTATGAATCGTGTGGGGAGAAACACGCGATGAAATTGACCGACGCAGCAAAGGTCATCCGCAGCAAGAATGCAGGGCCCCTGCAGATCACCATCGATCTGATGTTCGAAGACCGCGTGCGTTACGACAGCGCCGCCGCGTCCGAGAGCCTGTCGCCCTCCAGCCTGGCGCAGCTCTACGGTCTGCGGCAGGACCGCGTGCGGGTCATTCCCTTCCCGCAGGCGCTGGCGATCAAGCTCGTCTTCGACCGCGATATCGTCGCCGGCGATCCGGGCGACAAGGACGTCTACGGCACGCAGCAGCATCGCCTGCTATTGGGGGTCGAGTTATGAGCGCCGTCGGCAGGCTTCGCGACCGGTACGGAGGCGATCTGTCCGGAAAACCACTGAAAGCGCTGGCGGCCTCCGGGCAGCTCGGCTATGGCCTGCCGGAGGCAGCCCTCAAGGAAGGCCTGTCCCGCGAGCCGGACTTCATCGGCTGCGACATGGGATCGGTCGATCCCGGCCCCTACTATCTCGGCGCTGGCGAGATGGCGACCGCGCCCACGATGACGGTGCACGACCTGCGGGCCGTCCTGCAAGGCGCCCGAAGCCTTGACGTTCCGCTGCTGATTGGCACTGCCGGAACGGCCGGGGCGAAACCCCACCTCGACAAGACATTGGCGATGGTGCGCCAAATCGCCAGGGAAGACGGGCTGAGGTTCCGACTCGCGTCGATCGAAGCGGATATCCCCAAGGCGTTGGTGAAGGCGGCCGCGCGGGACGACCGCATGACCAAGCTCGGCGCGATGGACGTCCCCAGCGACGCCGAAATCGACGCAACCGCCCATCTGGTCGGACAAATGGGCACGGAGGCGTTCCAGCGCGCGCTCGACGCGGAAGCCGACGTCATCATCGCCGGCCGCGCCTGCGACACCGCCGTCTTCGCCGCCGTGCCAAAGATGCTCGGTTATCCGATGGGACCGGCCATGCATATGGCCAAGGTCATCGAATGCACCTCGATCAGCTGCACGCCGGGCGGCCGCGACGCCATGCTGGGAACCCTGGAAGGCGACAATTTCGTGCTGGAAAGCATGAACCCGGACCGGCACGCCACGCCGCTGTCGGTCGCCGCGCACGGCCTCTACGAGCAGGCCGACCCGTTCTCGGTGCGCGAGCCGGATGGCGCGCTGCATCTGAACGACATCGAGTTCGAGGCGATCGACCATCACCGCGTTCGGGCGCGCGGCGCGCGCTGGGAGCCGGCCGAGCAACTTTCGGTCAAGCTGGAAGGCTCGACCTATGTCGGCGAGCGCGGGATACTTTTGGCTGGCGCCTGCGACCCGAACTTCATCGCCGCGATTGACGACATCACCCCGGCGCTGGAGAAAACGGTCCGCGAGCTTCTGGACGGTACGGTCAGCGGGGATTTCCAGCTCAACTTCCGCATCTACGGCCGCGACGGCGTCTCGCTTTGGCCGACGCCGCCCGCCGTGCCGCCGCACGAGGTGTTCATCATGGGCGAGTGCATTGCGGCGACGGCGGCGGATACGAAAGCGATCCTCACCACCTGCAAGCAGTACTTCCTGCATTACGGTTTCCCGGGACGCCTCTCGACCGCCGGCAACCTCGCCTTCCCTTTCACCCCGCCGGAAGTCCTGACCGGCCCCGCCTACCGCTTCAGCGTCTACCACGTGATGCAGGTCGACGAACTGGCGAGCCTGTTCCCGGTGACGGTGGAGGCGGTTTAGCGACAAGAAGATATTGCAATCAGGCTTATAGAAAGTTCTTTCTTGACCGATATCGACAACAGCGCCGAGCTTATTCTGCAGCGTACCAGAGAGAAGTACGGCAGCAGCTGGCAGGTTCGCGGGCAAAATTTATTAGGTCTATATCGTCGTTTAAGGCGAATGGATTCGGCTCCCGAATTCCCATCTCCGACGTTTGAACCCATTGTGCCCGTATCCAGGCTCAAAAAATCAACGCATTTAGGCATTATTGTGGAAACGCGTCGGATCGATGCAATTTTATTTGTAATCGAGAATTTTATCGAACAGACAGGACTGCCTGCGCATCTATTTCTAGGTGACAATAATGTCGACTATATGAACTCTCCCTTGCTCACCAGGTATGTTGAGGCTGGTTTGCTCGCTATATCGAAGCTCGACACGGACAGGCTGACCGCATCGAATTACAATGCGCTGCTTTTGAGCGAAGAGCTCTGGGATATGCATAGTTCGTTCGACAAGATGGTTGTATTTCAATCGGATAGTTGCATTTGTCCCGCGTCTCCCTTCGAGTTGAACGATTTTCTTGAGTTTGACTATATTGGTGCGGATTGGAGCAGAAGCCGTCCCATCGGTCTGATTGTCGACGGCGGGTCCGGGGGATTCTCTTTGCGGGATATCGCCAAGGCGAGGCAGTGCCTCCGACTGTTCGATCCCGTTCTGTGGGCCGGTGGCGAGGACGGGTATTTCGGCTTTCACATGGAGTTACTGGGCGGAAAGGTTGCGAGGTCCGAGGATCGGCAAAAATTTTGCGCGCAGGAAAATTTCGTTACCCGTAGTTTCGCCTGTCATTCCGTTAGATCCATGTCCGCAAAGAGCCGCAAGGAATTTTTTGAATATTGTCCGGAAGCAATGAAATTGAACAATTCCGGAATATAAGGCGCGATAGGCTTCAAATGGATTTCTGGAAAAGCTTCGACATAATGAAGATCGGTGTTAGCCGAAATTGGAATCTGACCCATGAACGGCCCCGATCTTGCCCGGGCACGGCAGCACCCCAATTTCAACACAGGGAGTAAATAGCGATGAAACCAGTCTGTCTCGTTATCGGCGCCGGCGCCGGTATCGGCGGCAATGTCGGCAAGCGTTTCGCGAGAGACGGATACCACGCGGTATTGTGCCGCCGGACGGATCAGGAGGGCCTGGACCGGTTGGTCGAGGACATCGTGAACGATGGCGGCAATGCCACGGGATACCTGCTCAATGCCGTGGAGCCCAACAGTATCGAAGACCGCGTGGCCGCGGTTGAGGCGGAAATAGGACCAATCGAAGTGGTCGTCTACAATCTCGGCTCGCAGGTGGGCAACCGCAGCTTGGAGGAGACAAGTTACAAGACCTTCGAGATGGGTTGGCGTCTGGCCACCTTCGGCCTGTTCCGGCTGGCATCGACCGTCTGTCCCCTGATGGAAGAGCGCGGCAGGGGCACCATCCTGGTGACCTCGGCGACGGCCGCGGTACGCGGCAACAAGGGCCAGCACTCGCACGCGGCCTCCATGGGCGGACGGCGCATGCTGTGCCAGACGCTGAATTCGGAACTCGGGCCCAAGGGCATTCACATTGCCCACATCCTGATCGACGGCTCGGTCGACGCCCCAGACACCTTGGGCAAGATGCTGGGACCGGAGAAGTACCGGCAATTGCGCGAAAGCAAGGGCATGGAACATGACGGTCTCATGCTGCCGGAAAAGATTGCGGACACCTATTTCCACGTCTCCCAGCAGCACCGCTCGACCTGGACGAACGAAATCGACATGCGCTCGTTCAGCGACATGCCGTGGTGGAACAGCTAGCCTGGAGAGCCGAGTTTGTTAATGTGCGAGTAGGAACGGGTAACGAGGAGCCAGCGAATGCCAGACGACATCCGGACGAGTCCGGTCACCCTTGAGCAGTACGGCGCCATGGACATGGCGCAACGGCGCGAGCTGTGGATCGAAATTTCCGATATCACCGCAGAGCAATTCGATGGCCATATCGCCACGCAAAAGGCGCGCGAGGCCGTCGTGCCCAAGATTGGCAGCGAGGCGCCGGATTTCGTCGCCGACGTGCTCGACCGCAAGCGCACCGGCCGGCAGGTGCGGCTGTCGGACCTTCGGGACAAGCCGGTCGGTCTCGTCTTCGGGTCCTTTACGTGACCGCCGTTTCGTAAAAAGGCCGTGCGCCTTAACAAACTCTACGCCGCGTACAAGGATCAGGTTCAATTCTACATCGTCTATATTCGCGAAGCGCACCCCGCCGACGGCTGGCAGGTGCCCAACAACCTGATCGAAGATATCATCTACGTCGAACCGACCACCGACGAGGAACGCACCGAGGTCGCCTCGGCATGTCAGATCGGTCTCGACCTCCATATGCCGATGCTGGTAGATCCGATCGACAACGATATAGACGAGAAATATGTCGGCCTGCCGATGCGGATGTTCCTCGTGGATACCGACGGCAAGATCGCGTTCGCCGGCGACAAAGGCCCCTTCGGCTGGGACGACGACGCATTCGAGGAAACCCTCAAAAAGGTAATCGCCTGAAACCGAATTCCTTGTATCCCTTCGCGCGTATCCGCCGGGGCGGTCCTGCATAGAACTCCGGCGGCGTGAACAAATGGGCAATCGGGAATACCGGTCTCGTTGGCCGATGACCGTAGCAACTGCGGGTGCCGCCCTATCGGTATCCGAAAAATTCCCAAGATCATCGGGAAAACATGGGTCATGATTTATCGCGAAGCCGGTCAGTTCAAAACGAACTACGCGTCGGATTTGCAGATCTTCCCCATCACGCAGGACCGCCGCATATTCTGCGTCTTTTTCGTACTCCTGGTGGTTGCGCCGCCAGCGATCGGGTCCAGTTACCTTTACGACGTCATCCTATTTCCGATCCTTGGGCTCAGTCTTTGCGCGCTTGGCCTGAACATTCTTACCGGATACTGCGGCCAGCCATCCTTCGGCACGGGTGGGTTCATGGCGATCGGGGCATACTCCGCCTTCAAGCTGGCAGTGATTTTCCCCTGGATGAATATACTGTTGGTTTTCGTGCTGGCGGGATCGATCGCAGCCCTCTTCGGCATTCTGGTCGGTCTGTCGAGCCTGCGCGTCAAAGGATTCTATCTCCTGGCGGCGACACTCGCGCTGCAGTTTTTCGTCGAATGGGCGATTGGCCGCATTCCCTGGCTGCGCGCATACGGTTCATTCGGCGAAGCGCCGTCGGGCGAGATATTCGGCATTCTGGCCATGGGGCCGGAAGCGCCGGCAGAGCGGAAATACCTGCTGATGCTGCTCATCGTGACGGTGCTGACATTGGCGGCGAAAAATCTGGTTCGCGGCCGCATCGGCCGGTCGTGGATGGCGATCCGTGATATGGACATCGCCGCTCAATTGATCGGCATCCGGCCCTTCGCCACCAAGCTGTTCGCCTTCGCCGTGAGTTCCTTTTACATCGGTGTCGGCGGCGCGATGAGCGCCATGGTCTACCAGGGATTCGTCGATCCATCGGCATTCGAGCTCTACGCCGCGTCGCTGCCGGTCTTGTTCATGATCATCATCGGCGGTCTCGGCAGCATTCTTGGTACATATTTCGGCGTAGCGTTCATGGTCGTGATGCCCATTGTACTGCGTAACATCTTTCCGGCGATCGGTATCGAGATCGCGTCGCACGTAATTCGGCATATTGAGTTCATGCTGTTCGGCGGTTTGATCGTGCTTATCCTGATCGTTGAGCCACGCGGCCTCGCCGGACTCTGGCAAATCGTAAAGGAGAAGCTGCGTCTGTGGCCCTTCCCACACTGAGAACCATGTCTATCCCGCACCGCTAGGGATACCAATCCAACCGGTTTTTTTTGAAATGGTCCATTGAATCCGGGCTAGACCAGTGTAGCCTAATGGTGACATTCGCGTTCCGGAGCTCCGGGCCGCGACGTTCTCATCGAAGCCGGCGCGGAAGTATAGGTCCAAGATCGCCGGCGGTGGAAAAGGGAGGGGAGCCGGCCAATGGCGAACGAACAGCGCACCGTAAGGGATGTTCCAACCTATTGTTTCCAATGCGCGTCCGGCCCGGACCTGATCAAGGTCGAGGTCGAGAACGACGTCGCCGTACGCATCAAGCCGAATTTCGATATCAGCGAAGAACATCCCGGCTGCGGTACGCCTTGCGTCAAGGCCTACGGGTTGGTGCAGAAAACCTACAATCCGAACCGCGTGCGCCAGCCGATGAAGCGCACGAACCCGAAGAAAGGGCGAGATCAGGACCCCGGTTTCGTTCCCATCTCGTGGGATGAGGCGCTGGATACGGTCGCCGACAAGCTTCGCGACGTGCAGGCCAAGGGGTTGCGCGACAATTCGGGCTTCCCCCGCGTTGCGGCGACCTTCGGTGGCGCCGGCACGCCGACCCGCTTCATGGGTACATTTCCCGCCTTCCTCGCGGCGTGGCGCGATGTAGACCTCGGCTACGGCGCCGGACAGGGTGTGAAGTGCTACCATTCCGAACATTTGTATGGCGAGTTCTGGCATCGTGCCTTTACCGTCGCCGTCGATTCGCCGCTTTGCGACTATGTGATCAACTGCGGCAACAACGTCGAAGCGTCCGGCGGCGCCACCGGCGTTCGCCGGCAGTCGGACGCGCGCGGACGCGGCATGAAGCGCGTCACGGTGGAACCGCACATGTCGGTAACGGCCGCTATGTCGTCGGAATGGGTGCCGATCAAGCCCAAGACCGACGCGGCGTTCCTGTTCGCCTTGATCCATCACATCCTGCACGAATGCGATTGGCGCGAGGTTTGCGACGTACGGTTCCTGGGCGAGGACACGACCGCCCCCTATCTGGTCGCGCCGAACGGGTACTACCTGCGCGACCCGGAATCGCGAAAACCGCTGATCTGGGATTTGGCGGACAACCGGGCGAAGCCGTTCGACGCCGAGATTGGCCAACCCGCCATGGATGGAGAATTCACCGCGAGCGGCGTCGAGGAAGGCGCCGACGACGAAGAATGGAGTCATGACGGCGTTTCGGCGAAGCCGGCGTTCCAACTGCTGCTGGATCACATGGCGACCTATACGCCGGACTGGGCGCAAGCGGAATGCGACGTTCCGGCGGAAACGATGCGCCGGATCGCCGATGAATTCGTCGCCCACGCCCGCGTCGGCGAGACGATCGAGGTCGAGGGAGAGACCCTGCCGTTGCGCCCGGTCGCGGTGTCGCTGGGCAAGGGCGTCAACAATGGCCCCGGCGGGTATCACGCGGTCTGGGCGCGGACAATGCTGGGCGTGCTGGTCGGCGCGATCGAGGTCCCGGGATCGTTCATTGGCACCAAGGTGCGGCTTAACCGGCCGGCCAACGCGCGGCATCTGAGTGTCAAGCCGACCCGCGACGGCGTCATGGAGTTCCGCTTCAACGAAACTTCGAAAGAAGACTGGCAGGACCGCCCGGACATGCGCAGCGGCTTCAAAACGCTGGTGCCGCTGGTCGGCAGTTCGCCGTGGGCGCCGGCGCTCGGCCCCGCGCACCTGCCATGGCTGTTCCAGAAGGAACCGCCGGATCACTGGCCGCGCCCGAGCAAGCCTGATATCTGGTTTTGCTACAAGACCAACCCGGCGATTTCGTCCTGGAACGCGCCCGAGGTGGCAAAGCGGATCGCGGAGTTCCCGTTCACCGTCGCCTTCGCCTACACCGTCGACGAAACCAACTATATGGCCGACATCCTGCTGCCGGACGCGACCGACCTGGAAGGGCTGCAGCTGAGCCGCATCGGCGGCACCGGGTCGGGCGAACAGTTCTGGGAGCATCAGGGCTGGATGATCCGCCAGCCGGTCGCCGGCAAGGTCGTCGATTCGATGGACATGACCGACATTACGACGGAAATCTGCCGCCGCGCCGGTATTCTCGACAAGTACAACGGCGCGATAAATCGCGGCGCGGCGGGCATGAAACTGCAAGGGGAAAATTTCGATTACGGCCTCGATCCGGACACCGCCTACGATCGGGACGAGATCTGGGACCGCGTCGCAAAGGCGGCGAGCCACGATCTCACCGATGGCGAGGAGGTTCACGGCGTCGATTGGTTTCGCGAACATGGCTACATGCTGCGGCCGTTCTCGCGCGGCGAATGGTATCTTTACCCCTGGCTGAAGAAGCGGGGAATGCGCTTCGAATTGCCTTATCAGGAGCGCATCAAGCGCCACGGCGCGCAGCTCGCCAACCGCCTGCACGAAAGCGGGATCAACTGGTGGGACCCGCAGCTGAACGATTACGAACCCCTGCCGACCTACGAATCCTTCCCCGACATCTGGATCAAGCACGTTCGGGAAAAAGGGCGCGATCCGGACGATTATCCGTTCTGGGCGCTGACGGCGCGCAGCATGCAATACGCCTGGGGCTCGAATGTCGGCATCCCGCAAATTTATGAGGTGGCCCAGAACATCGCGGGGCATGAAGGGGTCATTCTCAATCGAAGCCGCGCCCTGGCGCTGGGGATCGCCGAGGGCGATCGCGTCGTGATCGAGTCGCCGACCGGGGCGACCCGCGGCAACGCCGTGCTCAAGGAAGGGATCAGGGCCGACACCGTGCTCATGATCGGCCAGTTCGACCATTGGGCGACACCCTTCGCCAAGGATTTGAAGCTGCCGAGCTTGAATTCGGTGACCGATATCGCGCTGTCGCTGACCGACGGCACCGGCAGTGGGGCCGACATCGTCCGGGTCAGCGTTCGCAAGGAGAACTGAGATGGACGGCGGCGCCGGCATGAACAAACGGTGGGGCATGGCCGTCGACCTCAACCGCTGCGTTGGGTGCCAGACCTGCACGATCGCCTGCAAGCACGCCAACGATACGCCGCCCGGCGTACAGTGGCGACGCGTCGTCGATGTCGAACTTGGTACGTTCCCGGACGTCCAACGCCTGTTCCTGTTAACCGGCTGTCAGCATTGCGCCGATCCGTCCTGCGTTCCCGTCTGCCCGACCGGCGCGACGCGGCAGCGCGCCGACGGGCTGGTCACGATGGATTACGACCTTTGCATCGGCTGCGGTTACTGCATCGTGGCCTGCCCCTACCAGGCCCGGTCGATCGCGCACGATCAGCGCTGGTATTTCGACAGCCCTTCAACGCAGGAACGCCAGGTGTCCGATCCGGAGCGGTTGGGCGTGGCCACCAAATGTACGTTCTGCATCGGTCGTCTCGACGACGCCGCGACGCTTGGTCTGGAGCCGGGCCTCGATCCCGAGGTTACGCCGGCCTGCGCGGCGTCATGCATCGCATCGGCGATCCACTTCGGCGACTTTGGGGATCCCGGCAGCACCGTTTCTCGGATGACCCGGGAAAACAATTTCTTCCAAATGCATCAGAGTCTCGGCAACGATCCGCAGCTCAGATATCTGTATGACGGACCGGACGGCGGGCCGGGCCGCGACGGGGAGAGCGCCGAAGCGGACGACGATTCACGCGCCGATCCCGCCAATGCCCTGGTCGGCGCGCCGCAAACGGTGTGGGATTTTCGCGCGGCGATGAATTTTTCCCTCGGCGGTATGAGCTCGGGCCTCGCGGTCGTCGCGGGACTCGCTCATGCATCCGGATTCCTGACGGCTGAAGCGCTGCTGATGCTGTATGTGGCCGCGGCGATTGGCATGGCGATCGGCCTTACCTTCGTGTTCTTTGAAATCGGGCGAAAGCACCGGTTCTTGAACGTGTTGAGGCGCCCGCACACATCTTGGATGACGCGCGAAACCTACGTCGTCGCCGCGATGTATCCGACTCTGCTCGTCGACCTGTTGTGGCCGTCGGGCTTGATGCACGGGCTGTTTGCGCTGGAGGCGGCGGCGTTTCTACTGTGCCAGGCGATGATCCTGCCCACCGGCAAGGGCATTCCGGCCTGGCGCGCGCCGCTCATGCCTTGGATGCTGGGCGCGACCGGATTGCTCGAAGGCGCCGGGCTGCTGGCGGTCGGTGCCGCCCTGTCGGCCGCGATGGCCGGCGCGGCGGATTTTGCCGCATCCGCCGGGCTCGGACTCGGCGCGGTTAGCGGCGTCCTGTGGTTCGCTTATCGCAAAGGCGCGCGGCGTTGCGGGATCGCCGTTCTCGCGCGTCGTGAATTGGACAGGATCAACGCGCTGATGCATTTGGGCGGCCATGTCGCGCCAATCCTTCTGTTCGCCGCTTTTCTAGGCATCGAGCCGAGGATGCCGATTCTCCTCGCTCTCGGAGGAGCGGCGGCCGTCGCCGGCGGGGTGTTGTGGAAATTCACCGTCATCACCCGGGCCTGCCATCAGCAGGGATTCGCGCTGCCGAATCTGCCGCGCCGTGGCGCCGGTACGCGGGCCGCGCCGGCGCGCCTCGGCGGCATGGGCCCAGCGGCTCTCCGGTCGACTTAGAGCGCCTTCACAGGATTAAGTTTTTTAGCCGTTCGGCGGCTTGTCGCGCGCGGCACGGCTTCTTTCGGACAGTTTTACCGCCGTGTCTATCGTGATCGACTGCAATGTCGCGCGGACGGTGTCGTCGATTTCCTTGAGGATGAGCCCCAGGGTGGCTTCCATCGCCGAGGCCTCGTCCGTGTTGGTCTGTTCGCCCGCGTGGGCGCTGATGGTTTCGAATAGCTGAATGACGTCGAGTAACGTCGTGCGTTTCGGATTTCCGCAGAACCGGTAGCCGCCGCCCACGCCGCGTACCGCTTCCACCAACCCGGCCCGGCTGAGATCGCGCAGAACCTTGGCCAGGTGGTTGAGAGAGATCCCGTAGGCGTCGGCGATTTCGCCCGCCGATCGCTGACGCTTCGGGTCGCCCGCCAGCTCAAGAACGGCGAGCAATGCCAGCCGCGAGGCGGTTTGCAGTTTCATCGGACCGGAAACCGACGCAATGACTCAGTCAAGGGCCGCCTCAAGTTCGATATAGGGACCCGCCATCATGCCTTGGCTGCGGAAGAACGACATGATCAGGGTGTCGTCGCGCGCCAGCATCGTGCGGACCGTGGCGACACCGTTTTGACGAAACCGTTCGCACAGCGCCTCGTACAACATCGTGCCGATGCCGGACAGGCGCCCGTCGGGTTCGACATTGATGGCGAAAATCCAGCCGCAGGGCGGCGAGCCGAACTCCCAGGCGCGAACCTCGCCCATGATGAAGCCGAGCACCATGCCGCCCGACTCCGCGACTAGGAAATGGCGTTTCTGCACACGCCGGCAATAGCGCTCTATGAGGTCACGCCAGTAGTCCGGCTTGGCCAGCCCGGTGATCTTGCCGTCGAGCGCGGCGATCGCCTGCGAATCCGTCGCGTTCGCTGTGCGGATGGTGACGGTTTCGGTGGATATGGTGTCCATTCTCGGTCCGGTCGTCGGAAATCAGTATTCCTGTACCAATTTACCCTTAATGCCAAAGAGGTCAATCGAAAGCCCGGTTTCACCGTAGTGTCCTGATCGTGAAATTCAAGGGATTGAATTTCGCGTGAATCAGCACACCAACTATTTGAATCTAGTGTGATTCAGATCCAGAAATTCGCCGCATTAAATGCGGCGAACTTCAGAATCATCACACTAGCGCGGACATATTGTCGCAGCTGGGCCGGACAGGTTGACGCCTAATTCGGCATTCAAGTACCATTTTACGAAATTAGCGATGCGATTCGCACCGGTGTCCGTTTTTGGTGTCGTCCTAGGCACCGGCATAAGGAAAGAGATACCCATGACGACCACCGCAATCATTGACCGATGCCAGGCCCTGTTCGACGACCTCGACTTCACAGCGGTTCGCGAATGGAAGTCGGCGGCGCCCGAGCGCAAGGTCATCGGCTTCATGCCGGTCTACGTCCCGCGCGAGATCATTCACGCCGGCGGCATGCTGCCGTTCGGCATTCTCGGCGGCGGTGACCAGCTCGAAGTGATCCACGGCGACGCCTACTATCAAAGTTATATCTGCCGCATCCCGCGCTCGACGATCGAGCTTGGCGTAACGGGACGTCTCGATTTCGTCGACGGCCTGCTGTTCCCCAGCATCTGCGACGTGATCCGTAACCTGTCGGGCATGTGGAAGCTGATGTTCCCTGACGTCTACGTGCGCTATTTCGACGTGCCGCAGAACTACAAGGACGAAATCGGCGGCAACTACTATGTCAACGAACTGCACGAACTGCGCCGCGGCCTGGAAGACGTCGCCGGCCGCAAGATCACCGACGACGATGTCCGCCGGTCGACCGCAGTCTACAACGAGAACCGGCGGCTGATCCGCGACCTATACGGTTTGCGGGCCAAAGCGCCCTGGAAGACGCCGTCTTCAGAAGTCTATCTCGTGCTACGGGCGGCCATGGTGCTGCCGGTCGAGGACCACAACCAGCTGCTGGTCGACTACCTCGCCGCGGCGGAAGCGCAGGACCGCGCGATGCGCGACAATTGCCGGATCGTTCTTCAAGGTTCGTTCTGCGAGCAGCCGCCGCTCAACCTTATAAAGTCGATAGAGATGGCCGGCTGTTACATCGTCGACGACGATTTCATGCTGGTGAACCGGTGGCTGCTCGACGATGTGCCCCTCGACGGTGACCCGATCGCCAACCTCGGCGCCGCTTTCCTGCACGGCTCGATGGAGACCGCCGCCAAGTACGAACCGGACGGCGCGCGCAAGGGTGAATATCTGATCGAAACGGTACGCGACAACGGCGCCGAAGGGGTGATCTTCGCGGCACCCAGCTTCTGCGATCCGGCGCTGCTCGACCGGCCGATGCTGGCCAAGGCGATGGCCCGCAACAACATTCCCTACATCTCGTTCAAATATGCGGAGAATTCCGGCCAGATGCAGCCGATCCGCGAGCAGGCAGGCACTTTCGCCGATTCGATCAAACTATGGAGCGACGCATGAGCGCGGACAAAACCCCCGCCGAAGTGATCAAGGAACCTTCGATGCTTAAGCAGAAGGCCATGATCGCAGAGAACTACCGCAGGCTGACCGGCGCGCCCGAGACCGGCCGCAAGGTCGTATCGACCTATGTACCCGGAAACCTCAACGAGCTGATCATGTGCTTCGACATGGCCAACAATCTGCCGGAGATCAACGCGATCCAGAACGGCATGAAACAGAAAACCCGCGGCATGATCATGGAAGCGGAAAAGATGGGTCATTCCGAAGACGTCTGCACCTATGTGAAGGCGGATATCGGAATGATGGCCAAGGGCAATCTGGCGCCCAACGGAGAGCCGCTGCCGCCACCGGATCTGCTGCTCCTGTCCTATACCGGCTGTTTCACCTTCATGAAATGGTTCGAACTGCTGCGCGACGAATATGGCTGCGAGACCGTCATGCTGCAGGTGCCCTACGAGGGCGACGGCAAGGTCACCGACAACATGCGCAACTTCGTCGTCAAGCAGTTGAAGGAAGAGGTCATCCCAACCATGGAGCGGATCAGCGGCGTGAAGTTCGATATCGACCGTCTGCGCGAGAACCTGAAACGCTCCGCCGCGGCCGAAGATGATCTCGTCTGGGTTCTGCAAAGCGCGAAGAACAAGCCGTCGCCGATCGACGCCTATTTCGGCGGCGTGTTCTATATCGGGCCGATCTTCACCGCCTTCCGCGGCACCGACGACGCGGTCGAATATTACCGGCTGCTGCGCAAGGAAATAGAAGACCGCGTCGCCGCCGGCAAGGGGCCGATTACGCCCGAAGGCGACATGGGCGAGGAGAAGTACCGGTTGGTCGTCGAAGGCCCACCGAACTGGACCAGTTTCCGCGACTTCTGGAAGATGTTTTACGACGAAGGCGCGGTCGTCGTCGCCAGCACCTATACAAAGGTCGGCGGCGTTTACGATTTCGGCTTCCGGCACGATCCGAACAACCCTTTGGAATCGCTCGCTGACTACTGCCTCGGCTGCTACACCAACCGCAACCTGCCGCAACGTGTCGAAATGATCGAGACCTATATGAAGGAATACGAGGCCGATGGTTTCCTGATCAACTCGATCAAGAGCTGCAACAGCTTTTCCGCCGGCCAGTTGCTGATGATGCGGGAAATCGAGGATCGCACCGGCAAGCCCGCGGCGTTCGTCGAATCGGATCTTGTGGATCCGCGTTATTTCTCGAAGGCCAACATCAAGAACCGGCTGGAAAGCTATTTCCAGATGATCGATCAGAAACGTCAGGGCGCGGCGTCGGCCGCCGCGTGACGGGAGAACACGATGAAATGCTTCGTTGGAATTGACCTCGGTTCGACCACGACCAAGGCGGTCCTGCTGGACGAGGAGCGCCGCACTCTGGGCGAAGGGATCACCAACTCGCGCTCGAACTACGCGACGGCAACCAAGGTCGCCAAGCTTGAGGCGTTGATCTCCGCACGCCTGAACCTGTTTCGCCGTGCCCTTGGCGCCGGTCAGGAAAGCGAAGCGTTTCTCGACGAAATGGTGCGCAATTTTCGCCACGAGCAATTTCTCGAGCAACTGGAAGATTTGCACCGGACCTGCGCCGGTCACGTGACGACCGATCGTTTCCCGGAAACCGCACCGGCGGTGCGGGAAACGCTCGACGTCGTTTTCGAAAGGCTGCGTGCCGACAGTACCGAAATCTTCGCGCCGGGCGCCGCGCGAAAGTCCGATTTTTTCCGCGATATCGCCGGTTCCCGCTTTATGCGCCTCGGCGAAGAGATTGCCATCGAAGCCGGTCTGCCCTACGAGAACCTCCTCAACCTTTACGACAAATCGATCATCGAGGTGGAGAACAGGCCGCCGAGCGAAAACCTTGCCGCGAACTTCCAGCGCGCGCTCGATGCGGTGATCGCGGATGCGCCGCAGTTCAACATCGAAGCGGACACGGCCAAAACGGCCATGGCGCAGGTGCTCGGCGTCGAGCTCGAGGAAACCTACACCGTGGGCACCGGTTACGGCCGGGTGACCTTGCCGTTCGACAAGGATCACATCCGCTCCGAGATCCTGTGCCACGGTCTCGGCGCGCACGTTATGTATCCCGAAACGCGCACCGTGCTCGATATCGGCGGCCAGGATACCAAGGCGATCCAGGTCGACGACGCGGGCATCGTCGAGAACTTCCAAATGAACGACCGCTGCGCCGCCGGCTGCGGACGTTATCTCGGTTACATCGCGGACGAGATGAATATGGGTCTGCATGAGCTCGGGCCGCTCGCCATAAAGGCGACCAAGAATGTGCGCATCAATTCGACCTGCACGGTCTTCGCCGGCGCGGAACTGCGCGACCGCCTGGCGCTCGGCGAGGCGCGCGAGGATATTCTGGCCGGTCTGCACCGGGCGATCATCCTGCGCGCGATGTCGATCATCTCCCGCTCCGGTGGGATCAAGGACCAATTCACCTTTACCGGCGGCGTCGCCAACAACGAGGCCGCGGTCGAGGCGTTGAAGACAGTGATCGAGGAAAATTACGGCAAGATGACGATCAATATCGACCCGGCGTCGATCTACACCGGCGCGCTGGGTGCGGCGACCTTCGCGCATCGCGCCGTCCTGAACTAGAAAAAGAGGATAACGCCATGACGGTAACTGTCGGCATCGATGTGGGCACCGGATCGGTCAAGACCGTTCTTTTCGACGTGACAGAGAACGGTCCGGAGTGGCTTTCCCGGCGCCTCGAACGGATCCGCAAGCGCGAACCCTTTACGCTGGCCGAGCGGTCGCTCGACGAGATGCTCGAAGAGACGGGCGCGAAACGCGACGACATTGCCTATATCGCCAGTACCGGCGAGGCCGAGACGCTGCCCTTGGCGACGGGTCACTTCTACTCCATGACAACGCACGCCCGTGGCGGAATCTACCTCGACCCGGATGCACGCTCGGTCCTCGATGTCGGTGCTCTGCACGGCCGTGCGATCCAGATCGACGAACGAGGCAAGGTGCTTAGCTACCGTATGACCAGTCAGTGTGCGTCCGGTTCCGGCCAGTTCCTCGAGAACATCGCCCGCTATCTCGGCGTCACACAGGAGGAGATCGGCCCCCTTTCGAAACAGGCCGACGACCCGGAAAAAGTGAGCGGCATCTGCGCCGTGCTGGCGGAAACGGATGTCATCAACATGGTTTCGCGCAGCATAACCACCCCGAACATCCTCAAGGGGATCCACCTGTCGATGGCCAACCGGCTGGTCAAGCTGCTGCGGGCAACCAAGATCGCCGACACCGAAGTGCTGATGACCGGCGGCCTGGCGCTCGATACGGGGCTGCTGGCCGCTGTTCAGGAAATCGTCGCGGAGCAGGAGCTCGACGCACACGTCATGAGCCATCCGGACTCGATCTACGCCGGCGCGATCGGCGCGGCGCTCTGGGGTGCGTTCAGGCACGAGAAGCTGGCCCGGCTCGGCCAGCTCGCCATGGCTTCCTGATCCTAGCCCGGATATCTCACCGTCATTGCGGCCGTCATCGTGGTGTGCGGACCCGATCCGCTAGGAGAAGGCCGAAAAGCGTAGCGGTGACTACGGTTGAGGCCTTCGACAACGCGGGCGGTCCGCACACCACGACTCTTCGGGCGGGGTCTATCGCGCGACAGGCTGTGTCGAACCGCTTGCCCGATGTCCCCGCATCGCGCGGCGCGGTTCTCCTAACCTGTCGCGCGATATACCCCGTGGCGACCCCAATGACGGTGAGATATCCGGGCTAGCGCATGGCCTCGTAGGCAAGCGCGAGACGGTCGTCCTCAACGGCGTCCAGCAGATCGTCCAGGAGCGGCACCAGCGCCGCCTCCTCCGCCTCGGCGTGCCGCGTGAGACGTTCTGAAAACGCGGAAGCATCGCGATGAAACGCTGCCCATGCCTGCGCGTCGAACCCCTGGGCGCCGGCGTTGCGCGCAAATGCTGCGGTCCTGTCGCCGAGCGGAACGATGGTCTTGTGTTCTTCAATGTACAATTCGCCGAGTTCCCGCTCACCGAACGCATCGAGCAAGGGAAACAATGCGGTTTCTTCGAATTCGAAATGGGTTTTGATTTCGGTTTCGATCGCCGCGGAAAGCTCGCCGAATAGCCGGCCCAACGCGGGATCTTCCCTATTCGGTGGCGAGTCGGGGCCATGGCCGCCGAGCAAGAGGGAGAGGCGTTGAAGCAAAGCGAGCACCGCTACGTGCTCTTCGTGCAGCATTCGTGCGACCTGTGTTCGGGGCTGCAGCATATCGATTTGTCCTTGTTACGGGAGCGGTTCGCTTTCTACTGGCGTGTGACTATCCGTGACTTATTGCGTCCATCGAAACGAGATTGTCCACTTTTCGTTGGTTTTCGGTCGAGTACTCTTACGATGACCGGGCCGTCCGGCCAGCCACGTTGAGCGGTCGAACGCCCATATCGCGGTCGAGATACTCGCCCGCAACCCGGGCTGTACGCTTGGCGACATTCAAACAGGTCGCGACCGACGGACCTTCGAAGTAGTTGCCGGTAAAATACAATCCGGCCTGACGACTCGCCGCCGTACGCAAATTTTCGACGAGTTCCAAATGCCCAAGCCCGTATTGCGGCAGCCCCAGCGGCCAATGGCGCACCCGCATCACGGTCGGGTCGCCCTCGGCGCCAATCAGCTCGCGCAGCTCGGTACGGGCCAGCTTCACCAGGTCGGGCGCCGGAAGACGGGCCATATCGGGTGCTCTGGCGCCGCCGACATAGGCGGATATGGCGACATGTCCCTCGGGAGCCCGCTCGGGAAACATGGTCGAACAAAATTGAGCGCCCAACAGGCCGCGATTTTCCGCCTCCGATGTCAGAAAACCCAACCCGTCCAATGGATGCGATACGCCGCGGCGCGGATAGCCGAGAAACACCACCGCCATCGGCGGCGCCTTGATTCCGTCGGCGGTCTCGGCGCCAACCGCGTCGACGTCGGCGATCAGCCGCGCCGCGACATGCGGCTGGGTCGCGACGATAACCGCCCGCGCGCTCAGGCTGCCGGCCGCGCCGAGATCAACTTTCAAGCCGCCCGGTTGTCGGGTAATTTTTCGCACGGCGACACCCGTTTTCACCGCGTCACCGAGACGGTGAGATAATGCCTTGGGGAGAGTTGCCATTCCGCCTGCCCACGAAAATAGGCGGCTTCCGGGCATTTTTCCGCCCTCCCGGCGCTTGTGCATGACGCCGAGCGATACCGATCCATATTTCTTTTCGAGCGCGACAAGCTTCGGGAATATGGCCGATACGGAAATATCATCGGCCCGGCCGGCGTATATTCCGGCAACCAGGGGATCGATGACCCGCTCGGCGAATTCAGCCCCGAAACGGCGGGTACAGAACGACATGACCGTTTCGTCCCCGCTATCGCTTCGATGCGGCAACAGGAACTCCATCAGCAAGCGGATTTTTGCGCCGGGCGAGAGATATCCCGCCGTCAGCAGGCCAAACGGCCCCATGGGAATAGCCGCAAGCCGTCCTTCCGCAACGAGATAGCGGTGACGAACGCCGGCGCCCAGTTCGCATCGCGTTGCGTCCAGCCCAAGTTCGCTCGAGAGCCGGCCGGCCTCCGGTATATGCGCGTTCATCGTGCTTGGGCCGTGTTCCATGAGAAAACCGCCAAGCTGTTCGGAAACCGCATTGCCGCCGGTGTTCGCCTGCCGCTCCAGAACAACGACTTCGTGACCGCTGCGTTTCAGATCGTAGGCGGCCGCCAGACCGGAAACGCCGCCGCCGATAATGACAGCGTCCAATTTCATCACGCCGGCCCTCCCATGCCCGGCCGCTGTCCGCCGAAACGATGGCTTGCGGTCTTTGCCAGCGCCGACATGACCTCGCCGGTGACCTCGCTTCCGTTGTCGGCCCGGACGTGTTCCTCCGCTTTCTGACGTACGAAACGACGGACGAACGCGGGAATGCGCGCCAGCCATTCCTCCGCCTCCGGCGTCCAGGAAAGCGTGCCGCCGACCTCGCTATAGGGCTCGATAACCGTTCCGCCTTGCGGCTGGTAGGCGCAAAGGAAATCCTCTCCCATCAAGACGCCGTCGCGGGCCATCGGCCTTGCCCGGCAGCCGCCGCAAATTTTGGAATATTCACACGCGCCGCAGCGGCCTTCCAGGACGGGCCGACGCAAGGCCTGAAACTGCGGCGCGTCGCGCCAGATCGTGGCGAATCCGCTTTCCCGGACCGAACCCACACTCTCTTCCATATAGGGGCAGGCCGTGACGCCGCCATCCGGGGTGACGCGGCAATACCGCGTACCGGCAAGGCAGCCGCCGGCTTCATAGCCATGCGCCGTGGTAATGGGCCAATCCGGGTCGAGTTCCCAAGCCATGCGCTTGAAATGGGGCGCGCATTTGGCCCGGATCATGATCTCCGTTTCATTCCGCGCCGCCTGCGTCACCCGGCGCATGACCCGGTCATAGGTTTCGGCCGAAATGTTCGTCACCTCCTCGCCGCGCCCCGTGCAGACCAGAAAGAATATGTTCAGCACGAAGGCGCCGACGTCACGCGCGTAACCGATCATGTCCTCCAGCTCGTGGGCGTTGTCGTCGGTGACGGAGAAATGAATCTGGAAGCGCAAATCGTTGCGGCGACAGGCGTCTATCGCCGACTGGGCCCGGATCCAGGAACCCGGCAAGCCGCGGAAATCGTCATGAAAAGGCGCATCCAGGGAATCGAGGCTGATGCCGGCGCCCTGCAGCCCCGCTTCCTTCAGAGCCACCACCCGCCGATCGTTAAGCGCCAGGCCGTTGGTCCCGAGAACGGCCATCAAGCCGAGACCGGACGCATGGGCGATCAATTCCGTGAGGTCGGCCCGCAACAACGGTTCGCCGCCGGTGAAGACGACCATGGTCTCGTCACTGAGCCGGGCGATATCGTCCAGCAGTTCCTTGACTTCCGCCGTCGTCAGTTCGTCGCTGTCATCGCTCTCGCGCGTCCCGGCATCCAGATAGCAGTGCGCGCAGTTCAAATTGCAGCGGCGCGTCAGGTTGAGGGCGACGAGGAAAGGCGGTGCAAGGGTGTCCTCCATGGGATTGTCCTTCAAGGCCCCCCAGCGGTCACTTCTCGTACTGGCCGGGAGCATTCTCGGAATGAAATGCGCCCATGCCTTCCCAGGACTCGGAAGCCTTGTCGATGGCCGCGCCGGTGACGCTGTCCAATCCCATTTCACGCGCGCAACGTTCGATCTCCTGAACCACCATCGGGCGGATGAAATCCGGAATCCGTTCGATCCGCGCGGCGGCGTCCGGCGTCCGGGCCATCTCCGACGTTCGTTTGGCCGAGCCGTCGGCCCATGAGGCGTATTTTTCCTCCACGAGGTCCAGGGTGATCGTGGCGACACCGGATTTCCTGGCGAAGGTTTCGACACGCTGCCGTGTCATGCCGCGCATGAACCCTTCCGGTACGCGCGTCAGCCGAGCCTCCGCTTCCGGCGACCAGGCAATAGGGCCGTCCGTCCGATCCGAATCAGAGTCCCCGGCATTATCGGCGGTGTCATCTTCGGCGGCGGGTACCGGGCACATGGCCTTGCGGGCTTCGACGACGCCTTCCTCCGCCAAGGCAAAGGAAATTTCCTTGATACCGCGTTCCAAGGCAATATCCTCGATACCCGCCTTGACGGTTGCCCGGACCATTTCCGGCACCTTGGCCGTGCGGGCCAGCGCCGCCGCCGACCAGACCGGCCGATCGCTCTCGGCCAAATCGAGAAACGGCGTCACATGCTTGGGCATTACCGTGTCGCTATGGCCGCGCCGGGCGCGCTTGATGGCGCGCAGCCGAATATTGTCCACGATCGCCGAGTCGGTCACGTTGGCCAACAGTTTCTCCGCCGCATCGCTCCACACCAGTTCCCGTTCCTTGCCCGCATCGTTGCCGGAGAAACCCGGCATCGCCTTCCCCATGACCTCGTCGACAATGTCGGACGTGACGAAGGTATGACCCAGTTTCTGGGTGTGCCGGAGAACCATGCGCCGCGCCATGTCGCGCACGAACTCGGGCGCCCGGGATATCTTCTTTTCGGCCTCTACGCTCCACGCCACGGTTTCCTCGGCGACGACGTCGAGCGGCGGCGTGTAGCGGGTCTGGGTCAGCCACAGATGGCACGGCGCCAACCGCAGCAGATTTTCCGCATTGCCGCCGATATCCAACTCGTCATCCGCGTGAACCCCGGTCTTGCCGATCACCAGCAGACTTGCGCCGACATCGTTCAAATAGTCGAGAACGGCCTTGTACGGCTTGCCGTCCAAAAGCTTGGTGCGAAGCTTGACGCCCAGATCGCCGGCAATGGTCTCGGCGACCTCCAGATGGGATTGATAGATCTTGGCGATCCCGTCGTCGATCAGCTCCTCGTGCAGCTGTTCCTGCTCCTTGAAGCGGAAGACCTTGCCGGCCTCCTCGCTAAGCACGCCGGCGATCTTGTTGAAGGCGACGTAATGGTAGTAAGGATCGTAGGCTGCCACGGCGTGGACTTCCGCGTCGGTCCGCGCGGCCAAATCGAGCGCGGTCATCAGGGCGCCGTAAGAAAGCGGCGAACCGTCGACACCGACGACGATGGGACCGTCGCCGACGGCCCTTTTCGGATCACGGACGACGAAGGTATCTATGGGCGAACGGCGGACCGTCCGTTCCGCCACGGTGCCGATCAAACTTCCCGGCACGGCGCCCAGGCCAAGCGCGCCGATGGCCAGCACGTCGTAATCGCCGCTCCGCGCTGCCTCCACGACCTTGGTGTAATTCTTGCCCTCGGGACTCAGCCGTTTGAAGGGCACGCCGGCGGCATCGCAAACTTCCTTGCCGACGTCGTGATAGCTGTCGGTGATGATATTCAGACCACGGGTGATCAGATCGTCATGGACCTCACGCTGGTAGCCCATCTCCTCTTCTTCGAGGTAACGTTCCGGCAACCCGCCTTCCATCATTTTGAACCGGCGATCGTGGAGCATCGCCGCGTAGGCGTGAATTCCGGTAACCACGCCATCCGCGCTCTTCGCCAGACGGACAGCTTCCGCGAGCGCCTTGTTGGCGTGTTCCGAGGCGTCCAGCGCAACCAGAATGCGTGCCAGCGGGGCCGGTGCCGTGTCCGGCGTACGCTGTTCACCCAACGCGTCGGTCGTTTGCGGAGAGATGCTTGCGCTCATTGGTTTTCTTTCCTCGCGGACGGCGCCGCCAAACTGGAGCCGTCATGATTTCGCAGAGGCTCGAAAGCGGCGTTGATCTGTTTCAAGCCCGGTATTGCCGGCGAACTGCGCCAATCAAACACAAAAGAAGTCCCGCGGCGATGAGCATGACGTGGAAGGGGACGATTTCAAATGCGCCGCGCCACGACAACATAATGTCCAACGTGCCCAGAATGATCAGGATGACACCGAACATCCGGGCGAACGCACCGCGGCTACTACGTCGGGGCAGGTCGGCGTGTTCGTTCGTCACGACCCTTCGTCTTCTCTTCTGGCCGCCGCGCTGCGCGCCCACCAAATTAGAACACCGCCGATCAGGAGCGTCGCGACAACCGCGAAAATGATCGGTTTCGCACCGGTCGACGGTTTCAACAACAGCCAATACCAGGTTGTCATGGCGTGCCGCGTACCCGTCTCACCGTTGGAGCCGTCCCAAGCGAAAAACGCGATGGGAACAAACCGACCTTCTTCGAACTGCAGGTCCTGCTCCGCGGAGTCGGTCCGCAAGGGCCGAGTCATCACCGTCCGCCAGGATCCGGCCTTATAAAGTCCCGTCGCGGTGAAGCCGGCGGTGGATTCGCGCAACTCCTGACTGCCGATCCCCTCGGCGTCGATGACGGCGACGCTTTCGCCCTTATCCGACGTTCCGCTGGACCAGCGCCATAACGTGACTGGCTTGGCGGCGTCCCCCATGAGGAAATAGGGTTTCTCCATGCCGGTCGGCATTTCCACCGGGAACTGTACGGCGATGGCGTCTTCCGAGAACTCTCCCTCGGCGATGCTCTTGGCCTTTGCGTCACCGGGAATGCTCTTGGTGCGGTCGTCCCATTCCAGATGAATACCGATTTTGTCGCTGTTGTAGAGCGCGCGAACGCTGACCGTATCGTTGGCCGATTTGAAAAAGCGCGCCTTGCCGACGATCTGCGAAACCATGAAGAAGGTCGTCGGCGGCACGCTGTCCCAAGCGGGATCGTCCGGCGATGTGGGCAAATCGCCCTCCACGCGAAGCGCCTTGACGACCGTATTCTCGGGCCGGACCACCTTATCCGTCTTCGCCAAAGACGCCGCATAGTTTGCGACGTGCCAACGCTCCTCGATGCTCAGTTTCTTTTTGCTCTTCGGGTCGGCGAATGACGGCATTTGCGTCGTAGGAATACCGGCCGAAATGCGGTCAAAGATGTCCTTCGGGTCGTTGCTGGCCCGGTAGGTCCAGGGCTTGGTCAAATTTCGCGGCCAGGTCCTCTCCCCATTGTCGTTCTTCAACTTCTTGATGGCATCGCCGTGGCCTTCCTCGCCATGGCATTCGGAACAGCGATCGTCGGCGTGGAAAAGCTTCTCGCCCGCGGCGATGCTGTCGGGAGACGATTCGACCCGGGCCCCGTAATCGATCTGTTTTTCCGGCTGCCCTTCAAGTTCGGCAAAAGTCTTGATGTAGGCGATGACATCCCACATCTCCTGCTCCGACAACATGTCGCTCCATCCCGGCATCGCCGTACCGGGCATGCCGTCGCTAACCATGCGGAACAAATCCGCGTCGTTGGGCATATCGGCGTCAAAGGCCGAAGAAATGAACTTGTACAGGCCCAGAGTGAAGTCGCGTGGCGGCGGGTTGAGGCGCTCGGCCCCCGGGCCCAGGCCATCACCCTCGTCACCGTGACATTGCAGACAGCGCTTGATGTAGACGATCTCTCCCTTCTCCGTATCGCCGTCCTTCGCCAGAGCCTGACCGAGTGCCGAAATCAGCAACCCCGCAGCCAGAACGGGCAACAGAACCGCCCTTGTCGTACCGCGCGCCATCATTCGTGCTCCCAGGACCGCGGGCTGTGGCCCGTATAGTCATAGAGGTACAGGATCACCTTCCAGATCTCGTCTTCAGTGAGAAAATCCTGCCAAACCGGCATTGAGGAAATCCACGGCGCCGCCTCCTTCGGCAATCCCGGTCCACCCGTGGCAATCCGCCAGAACAGATAGGATTCCTGAAGCTGCGCGATCGTGCCCACGTCTTGGAAATTCAAAGGCGTCGGATTGAGGCCGGCGGCGTAGGGGCCGTTACCGTCGAGCTTGTCGCCGTGACAATATTGACAGTTCTGGATGTAAACGGCGGCACCGCCCTTCACCAATTCGCGGAACTTTTCCGGATCCTGTTTCTCGACCTTGCGGAGAGGATTCTCCAACTTCAGAAGGTTGACCCGCTTGCCGTAGATTTTAGCCGTGGTCGGCGGTGCCGGATGAATGGTGCGCAACTCCAGGGGCGCTTCGAAACTCGGTTGCATCTGAACGTAAGTACCCGCGCCCACCGCCAGCGGCACGATCGTGAAGACGATGTTGCGCCACAGACGTTTCGAGGGATCGTCGACCAGGGCCTTGATGGGCGCTACCAGCTCCTGCGTCTGCGCCTCGTCATAGGTGAAAACCATGAATACGCCGGCGGCGATGAAAAACATGTACATCACCAGCAGGCTGGAAGGGATCACCGCCTCGAGAATGAGGTCGAAGACGATAATGAATCCGAAATAGGTCCCGGCGAGGACCAGCACGGCTTGCAGCAATCTGGGAATTTTCATCGCCGCCGCCCCCTCACTTCAATCCAACCAGGAAATCGAGCAAGATTTCCAGTTCCTTGACGTACATCTGGTCGCCGAGATCCGGTGGCATCATGTCCGGCTCGAAACCCTTGACGATGTCCGCATTCGGATCGAGCAGCGCACGCCGAAGATAATCCCGCTCACGCGTGGCGCCGATCTTGGTGAGAGGGGGACCGGCATCGCCGCCCTCGCTACCGATCATATGGCAGGCCTTACAGGTGAACTTCGCGACGAGCGCTTCGGGATCTTCGATCAGTTCGCGTCCTTCGCCTTCCTCCTCGCTGTCCGCGGACACCGCTTCGGTGGGAATCTCGACCGTAATCTCGCCACCGCTCTTGTCCTGAAGGTAGGCGACGACGGCCGCGATCTCCGCTTCGGACAGACCGATACCGCCCCCGGAAACATCCGGCATCGGGCTTTCCGTATCATTCGTCCCTTTCTTCCCGAATCCGACGACGACGAAGACCGAAGGCTGGACGAGCGACTCGATCAGATATGACACGTTATCCGCCGCCTCACCCTCATAGCGGGGGTCCTTCAGACGTTGCGCCGTAACTTCGGAAATGTTGTCCAGTACCGGCGCGCGTCCAAGTTCGTTGTGGCACAGGGTACAGGTGCCCTTGCCTTTGAAGACGCGTTCGCCCAAGGCGACGAACTGATCCATGGTCATTGAGCCGAGGTCGAGTTTTTCTTCCTTCGGCGGCGGCGCCGGTTCGATCTGGGGAATGCCGTAATTGGAATAGGCCGAAAAGAAGCCGATGGTCAGCAACGTGAAGGCGACGACGGTGAGGAACTGCCGCATGACCGCCTACTCCTTCCAGTACCCGGCCGGCAGCGACTTTGCACTGCTTACCTGGGCGATCCAGAAGACGAAGATAACCATCGCCATGAATATGATGGCTGCCACGGAAACAACGTTGGCGGCGTAACCCAAGGTGGGCGTAAAGGCGTCGGCAGACGCGTCCCGCATGATATCGACCACATGCCAGTGCTGGCGGATGCCGGAGCGGATATACCCCATCAAGCCCATGAGCCACGTAAAGGCGACGGCCAGCAGGAAAAGGGCGTATTGCGCCCGTTCCGGAATTCGCCCCCAGCGCAGTGGCCCGACCTCTTTCGCATTCTTGTAAATGAAGGAATCGAGCGTCATGCTCACGGCGATGATTACCAATGTCGTCAATACCTGCGGAATGGACGCCGCGACCTTGTAAACGGTATTGGTGAAATACCCGTGGTAGACGCCGAGAAAGATGATGTTCAAGAGACCGGCCGTATAAAGCGCGACCTGAACCGCGTTGCCGGCCTTTTCCCAGGACACGACCGCGACCTTGTTGGATCGCCGATAGAACATGAAACTGAGTGCGGTGAAGATGATCATCACGTTCACCGCCGTGTTCTTCGCCGGCATGATCCCGAGCGGCCCCAATATCTTATGGTGCGGACCGCCCAGCGACTTCAGTTCCTCGTTGGTGAGCACCAAGGTATGCGGCGTGAACCAGACCAGGAACGCGCCGACAAGAACGATGGCGATGTACTTTATGTATTTGGTGTAGCGCTTGGCGCCGTCGCTGCGCCCCATGCCGCACCAGAGATAATAGTTGGCCGACAGGAACAGTGTACCGATCAGCACAGCCTGAATTATGAACAACCAGGCGAAGATACCCCCCATCAGGGTAATCCCCATCTGCTGGCTGTACGCGTAGATTTCAGCCGCCAAATAATAGCCGGCGAACGGCAGCGGAAGCAGGGCGCAAATGGCGATGAAGTTGGCGTTGTACCCCATCCAGTCGTAATGCGCGCGTTCCTGCTGGGTCGCGGCGGTCAGGAACTTAAAGGCGGCATAGGCGCCGACGATGGAGCCGCCATAGGCAATGTTGGCGACGAACCGGTGCAGGTTGATCGGGTTCCAGAGGAAGTTATGGATCGCGGCCCAGGCATCGCCGCTGAAGGCGCCGGCAGCATCGACACCGGCCGGGCTCATCATGAAGGTCAGCCAGGCGTTGGCCAGCAGCATGAGCGTGGTGCCCACGGCGTTGAGCACGAGCCCGAGCGTCAAATGCACCCATTTCTTGAATCCGCCCTGCAGCCAGTGCCAACCGTAATAGTAGATATAGAGGGCGGCACTTTCGAGGAAGAACAGGAGCGCATAATAGAACATGCTCTCGCTGAATATGCCCGAGAGGTAGGTGAACAGATGCGGATAGAACAGGATCAGGGAGAATACCAGCCCCCCGCCCAGTATCGCCGTCAGCGAATAGGCGGTGATGGAGACCTTGATGAATTCATAGGCCATGTCGTCGTAGCGCTTGTCGCGGGTGCGCATGCCAACGACTTCGATGATAAAGACGAAGATCGGAACGGCGAGGACGAAAGCCGCGAACCAGAGATGGAGCTGCGCGAAGACCCAAACGACGATTCGGCCATTGACCCCCGCAATCGTCGGATAGTCCGCGGCGGTCAGTTTCGGCGCCGGCTGATAAGCCGGGGATGGCGCCACGTCCACCGCTGCGGACTGTTCTGCGGCAAGCGACTGCGAGGGCTCGAACAGCACCAGCGATAAGAGCGAGACACAGAGCGCAAAGACGAGCGCCGCCAATCCTACCTTTGTTAGACGAATGCCATTCATGCGTTGTTCGATCCCACGTCCATCAATGCTCGAATATCAAGCTCAGGCCCTGCAGATTCATCATGGCCAAGTCGAGCAACAGGAAAGCCGCCGCGCTGAGCACAAACGCGGCAAGGAAGGGCAGCAAGTAGTTTTTAAAATCCATAACCTTCTGACTTTCGCTCCCGCCTACGCCTGCACGAACCACCAAAAAAACACCGCGATCAGCACCAGTACGGTGACGAACAGCACCGGCCCGGCCCAGGGAAAACGGTCGCGCCCTTGTCCAAGCTCAGCCATCGTGATTCTCCACAAAAAAAACTCGGCTGCATTGATCCGAATCAATGGACCGCGCAACCGGTGTCGAATAGAATCCGGCCATGCCGCCGCCCAGGAAACGGATCGCCGACGTCGTCATCTTTATCGGAATGGCGGTAAATGCGGTGGTCATCGTCTTGATCCTTTACTTCTACGTTTTCTAGGCTGGCGCTTCCGACGCGCGCCTATCCCTGCTTGCCTTTGCATTTGCAAATCATGCGGAGATGCTTGATCAGCCCCTCGACTTCCGCACCGCTCAAAGTCTTGCCCCAAGGCGGCATCATCGGTGATTTGCTGACCGCGGGACCGCCATCCATGATGACGTTCTTCAAATCCGCATCGGAAAGCTTGTTCATTTCCTTGGCGTTGGTGAAGTTGCGGGGACTGACGGGAAAGTCCTTGGTTACGTTGGGTCCGTCCCCCTTGCCCGTCAGGCCGTGGCACTGAGCGCAATAGAATTTGAACACCTTCTCCGCGTCCGCCGCCCCGGCGGGCATAGACGCCAATAGGGAAGCCAATACCGAGAATGCGGCGACGATCATCAGATTTTTCATGGTCTGTCTCCCCCTATTTCTTCGGCTTAAAGTTGGCGACGTAACGAGCCACGTTCAGCATGTCCTTGTCGCTCAGAAGCCCGGCGAATACCGGCATCATCTTCACGGGCTTGAATACCTTCGGCTTTTGCAGATAGGCCAGAATCCAATCCGGGTTCAGCCGCACGCCGGCTTCGACCAACGAGGGCCCGCTGCGCCCGCCGGCAATTTTTTTCTTGCGGCCGGTGTACTGATGGCAACCGCTGCAAGGCATCTTCTTGGTGAAGATCTGGCGTCCCTTGGGGTTCCTCTTCGGCTTCACCTTGCCCGACGCCACGTCGGCGGACGTCAGGCTCATCAGGAAATCCGTAACCGAAGCGGCCTCGGCGCCAGCCAGTTTGGGATGATCACCGGGATTTTCCTTGGTCAGGTCGTTGAACTTCATCGGTCGAATGGGTTTTGGATCGGCAAGCCAGCCGGTCAGCCATGCCTTTTGGAACTTGGAGCCCGCGTACCAGAGCTCCGGCCCCTTCTTGGCAAGCTGATCGTCTATGGTTTTTTCCTTCGCCGGCCCGACGGTGTAGTGGCAATCACCACACCCCTTGGCCTCGAAGGCCGCCTTACCGGCGGCCGGGTCGGCCGAACCGTTCGACGCCCCGGCAACCAAGAAGGCCGCGCTCATTATCGTTGTCAGTAAATGTTTCATGACGTTTGCTCCTCAAATTCACCCGACAGGCCGGCTTACGCGGCCAATTCCTCTGGCTCCCCTTCATTCTCCGCCTTGCGCATCAGCCAGAATCCAAGACCGCCCACGATCAGAAAGGCCAGAACCGCGTAAACGTAGACGGTGATCGGCGTCGGCGCTTCCAGAATCACGTACTGCCACGTGCTCAGGCTCATGATCAGGCCGTGCTCGCCGTTCGAACCGTCCCAGGCGTTGACGGACATCGGTATGAAGACGCCTTTCTCGAACTGCACATCGTTCTTGTCGTCTGTTATCAGCGGCCGCTTCATGACAACGGTCCAACGTCCCTGGTCCCACGCCGCCTTACCGGCGATCTGCTGACCGGCATCGGCTTGTGGCTTGATGGGCTGTTTCCAGCCGCGCGCATTGCCTTCCTGCGTGCCGCGTTTGCCCGCCGCGTCCAGATCCGCCTTCCAGACCCACAGGTGGACTTGATCGGAAGAGGAGCCGCGATAGAAATGCGGCTTTTTCGTACCCTGGGGCGGTTTGACCGGAAACTGCAGCGCTACTGAATCACGGAAAGTTTCCAATGCCCTCGTCACCATGCCGTTCGCCTCGACATAGGAACTGAAGGCGCCAACCTTGGCAATTTCCGCAGGCTTGAATTCCTTCGCCTCATCGTGCTTGAGGTCCTTGAAAGGGTCGTCCCAGGTAAGCCGGAAGGCGATATCCTTGTCGTTGAAGAGCGCCTGTACGGTGACCATTTCGATACTCGGATTCTGCCAGCGCGGCGCCGCGACCACCTGCCCGGCCAGACGGATATCCATGGGTTCCGCGGTGTCCCAGGCACCGTCATTCGGGCTGTCCGGCAGTGCGCCATCGACCGGCTTCGCCTTCAGCGCTTGATGGCTGCTCAACTTGTACTGCAATGACTTGATGTAGTTGGCGAGGTTCCAGCGATCCTCCTCGTTCAACGACTTGATGAAGGACGGCATGGGCGTCCCGCTGATGCCGCTCGTGAACCGCATATAGATGTCCTCGACCTCGGACCCTGCCTTGATTTTCCAAGGATGGGTGACATTGCGGATGCGGATGGGGAAACCCCAATCGTCCTTGCGGAATTCCTTGTTGCCGTCGCCTCGGCCGAGCTTGCCGTGGCAACTCCAGCATTTCGCTTTCTCGAACACCGCCTTGCCCTTGGCGATGGTCTCGGCATCGTGCGGCGGGCGGTTTTCGGGCAGCGGGATAACCTTGCCGGTCTTCACCGGGTCGAGATCCGGATCTTCGAATTCCTGTGCAAAGGTTTTGATATAGGCGATGACGGCCCACCGTTCGTCCTCGCTCAAGCCGTTCTTGATCAAATCGCTGTCGAAGGCCTGCATGGCCGTGCCGGGCAGCCCCCGGCTGACGGTCCGGAACAGATCCTCGTTGGTCGGCAGTTCGCCGCTTTGGGTCGTTCGGAACTTGAACGTGCCCAGCGTGAAATCGCGCGGCCGGGGATCCAGATATTTGGCGGCCGGCCCCTCGCCGTCCCCCAAAAGCCCATGGCAAAAACTGCAGCGTTTGAAATAGATCGCCCGGCCCTGTTCCTGCAGCGCTTCGGTCGCTTCGGGCATGGGATTGCTTGGCGTGTTGGCGGCCCATGCCGCACCCGATCCGCCGGCAAACATCAGACCCACGACGACCGCGAAGATTATTCTTCCGGCGAGTACCATCAGTGAGCCTCCGGAATGCGCGGCGTCTTCTGGGCCAGGTCGTATTCGGCGAGGATGATTTTCCAACGCTCCGCTTCGGTTAGACTGAGCTTCCATTCGGGCATGGCAGAATCCCAGGGCGTCGCTTCCGTGGGCAATCCGGGTCCGCCGTTCATGACACGCCAGAAGGTGTAGCCCTCGACGATGGTTTCGATGGTTCCATTGTCGGTGAAATTGATCGGCCGGAGCTTGAACCCATCCGCCATCGGGCCATCACCGGCGACACTATCGCCATGGCACGCCCGGCAATTCATGGCGTACAGGGCGCGGCCCTCGAACAACGTCTTCTCCAGCAGCGCCGCCTTCGCCGTCGCCTTGTCGACCTCGCCGGACTTCAACTGCGCCAGAAGCGCCTTCATCGGTGGCACCGAAAAGAATTCCAACATGTGTTCCGGGTCGGTTTCTTCCGTCCAGCGCTCGATGTCCTCCATGACCTGAGGGATGAAGACGACCTCATTCGCCTTGGCCTGCGCGATGAACGCATTGATGTCTTCGTCGGTCGGGCTGGCGAAGGGGTTCTTTTTCGCCTCGAAGCTCTTCGGGAAGTTCGAGGACGGATGCTGAATACGCAGCGCCGCCGGCGCTTCGATCTTCGGCACGGTAATTTCATAAACCTGCCAGCCGGCCAGGACCGGCACCGCCAACATGGCGACGGTGCGCGGAATTTTGCCGTACCCGCCGCGAAGAAATTTTTTCACCGGCCGCAGGAAATCATCGAGGCCGTCTTCCGAAAACGTCACGAACAGGAACAACGCGACAAGCGTCAGCACCATGTAGAAGAACATCAGGGTGCCGGGAACGGGAAGCGGGAAGGGCAGCGTCGTCACTTCGCGCGAAATGGCGGGAATGCCCCACTTGACCAGCGAATAAACGACGCCGAGGGTGATCACCACCGAAAGGAAGCTGCCAATTCTGGGTATTTTCATAATCGACCCCTCCCGTCTATTGCTTCGGTTTCGGTTTTTGCAACATCAGGAAGGACAGGATGTCCTGGTAGTCCTTGACCGTCATGGCCTCGGACAAATCGTCGGGCATGACGCTCTTCATGTCATCGGTTTTCATCTCCTTGATGTCAGCCTTGGCGAGGGTGACCACGTCGCCATTGGCCTTGGTGATATCGATCTCGCCGGCCTCCTCGCGGGTCTTTAAGCCAACGCTCTGGCGGCCTTCCTTGTCGATGACGACATAGGTCTCGAAGCCCTTGGTCAGCGACTTCGCCGGCTCCAGGATGGCGGTGGAGATGAATTTCAAACCCTTGGCGCTGATACCCGTGAGGTCGGGCCCGACCCCGCCGCCCTCGCCGTTCAAGCTGTGGCATTCGCTGCAATTGTCTTCGTAGACAACCGCCCCCAAGCCGGGGTCGCCGCCACCGGCCGCCGCCGCCGCGGAAATCTTGGCGTAGAATTTCTGGGTTATTTCGCTTGGCGCACTATCGATGGCTTCCATATCGAGATCGCCGCCAAGCGACAGAAGGTAGGCGACGACCGCCTTGATCTCGATGAGGTTCAAGGAAATCGGCGGCGCGTAGACGACGGCCATTTCGTTCTTGTAGCCTTTGACCACATAATCGCCCGGGCTGGCCAGGCTCTCGACGATATAGTCAATCGCGGTGAATTCGGCGCCTTCCTTTTCCGAACGCTCCTTGGCCCGCTCTTCCGCCCGTGCGCCCATGGACAATGGAAATTTTTCACCGAACTGGCCGTGGTTGGGGCCGCGAACGGCGCTACCCTGTCCGCCGACGCTGTGGCAGGTGAAGCAGCGGCCCTTGCCCCAGTAAATGGCCTCGCCGCCTTCCGGGCTGATATCCACGGCGGCGCTCGATTTCCGGCCGCCGCCGGTAAGGTCGGTGATGGCGTAGCCGATCCAGAGATAGAGTCCCAGCACGACAAGCAGGAACACGAAAATCCGGACAATGGACGCATTCATGCCCTCAATCCTCCGTATTCTTGGAGGAGATACCGCCGAGCCAGAACATGAAGGCGCAGCCGATCATGAACAGCAGGACGGCGCCGCCGACCTGCTGCGTCATGACGAAGTTACTCGGCGTATAGGCCCATTCCGAAGTGTCGCGCATGACACCGAAAATGTGCCAGTCGCCGCGCAAGCCGGACCGGATAAATCCCATGAGGCCCATATTCATGGTGATGACGAATGTCAGAAGCAGCAGCGCGTATTGCGAGCGCACGGTCATCTTGCCCCATTGGAGTTCGCCCAACGACTTGGCCCGTTTGAATAGGAAGGCGTCGATGACGGAGACGAGCACCAGGCAACTGATCAGTTGCAGGAATTGCGACACGGCGACGTTGCGCAGTACCGGTGACGCCTTCTCCATGACCACGAATCCCCAGACACCCAGGAATATCGTGACGTTGAAGGCGGTAACGCTCAGGTAAAGTGCCTGTCCCAGCTTGCCCCGGTCGATCAGGGCTAGAACGATCGCGATTAGTCCGGCGATACATTGGAAAACAAGAAGATAACCGATCACACGGATAAACTCGGCCCGATCCGCCGGCAGATCGAGGGTTCCGGGATCCAGGGTCAGCATGGTCACCGCGTATTGCGCCACCAGGGCGATGGCCGCCAACCCAACGACGATGATAGTGATCCGCGCGCCGTTGCCCTGATCGCGGATTGAAACGGCGTCGTGCATATTGCCCCGGCGATACAGCAGGAAGCTGAAGAATGTCGCCAGAATGATCAGGTTGACGACCGCGTTCTTGGCCGGCATCAGGCCCAAATATTTGAGCATGGGATGATACTGGCTGCCGCCCATTTCACCGACTTCCAGACTGCTCAGGGGCAAATTGTGCGGAGTCAGCCAGATGGCGAAGGACACGATCAACGCCAGCAATATGTATTTGATGAACTTGTAGTACCGCGCCGCCCCCGGGATGCGGGTCATGCCGCTCCACAGATAGTAGTTCGAGATCAGGAACAGCGAGCCCACCAGCATGGCCTGGATGATGAAGGTCCAGGAGAAATCGCCGCCCATCATGTTGTTACCCATCACGGCACTGGTAGAATATACCTCGCGACCCAAGTAGTAGCCTGCGAAAGGTAGTGGAATCAATGCCATGATGGCCACGAAATTGGCGATGTATCCCATCCAGTCGTAATGCGCCTTCTCGGCAGCGCTCTTGGCGCCGATAAACTTAACCGCAGCATAGGAGCCCGCGACAAGGCCGCCGAAGGCCATGTTGCCAAGCATGCGGTGGATCGCCACTGGTGTCGCCAACACGTTCTCGAAGGCCTGCCACAGAGTGCCCACCATCTCACCGGTCTCGCTGACCCCGGCCGGGCTCATCATGAAACCGGCCCAGCTGTTGGCGAGTTGCATGATGGCAGTCCCAGCTACATTGAGCAGAATGCCGATCATGATGTGGGTGGTCTTAGGCCCGCGCAGGATGAGCAAGCCGGCGCCCACGGGAATGATGTAGAGAAGGACGATAAAACTGCGCGTGTCGCCACGCATCTCGACGCCCAGCCCGGTGAAGAAGAACACGGCGCCAAAGATTAGCACCAGCACGCCGAGGCCCTTGAGCAGCCATTGTAGGCGGACATCGAAGGCCTTACCGCCCTTCATCCAGTTCCAGCCGTAGTAGTACATGTAGAGCAGGAAGGTTTCGGCGAAGAACAGCATGGCATACAGGAACATGATGTCCTTGAAGGTCCCTGCCATGTAGCCCATAAATGCCGGATAGAGGGTGAACAAGGCGAAGGCCAACATGCCGCCAAGCGCGGCGGTGGTGGCATAGGCAACGCTTAGCAGGCTCGTGAACTCGTAAGCGAGCTTGTCTAGGCGGTCATCGCGATTGCGCCAGCCGACGATCTCAACGATCACCGCGAACAGCGGAACGCCGAGTACGAAGGCGCCGAAGAACAGATGCATCTGGGCCAGGAACCAGACGAGGCGGCGTGAATCCAGGCCCAGGAACTGTCGGTATTCGTTGACCTCCTGGGCTGCCGCCGGCGAAGCAATAAGCGCCAGGCAAAGCACGCCGAGCGCGGTGCCGCCGAG
>CAYLTU010000014.1:30918-38678 GCA_964386465.1 uncultured Rhodospirillaceae bacterium | reverse complement strand
GCGACGTTCCCCGCGAAGGGGCGCGCCGCAGGGCAAGCGCCGAGTAACAGAAAAGAAACGGGCGGCTTCGGCCGCCCGTTTCATTTTCCAGACTCGAAAACGCGGCGACTAGCCCGGCGCCGCCATACCGACGATATTGTAACCGGCGTCGACATGGACCGTCTCGCCGGTCGTTCCCATTCCAAGATCGGAAAGAAGAAACAGGGCCGCGCCGCCTATTTCATCCAACGTGACCGAGCGCCGCAGAGGCGCGTTTTCCGCCTGCCATTTCAGGACGAACCGGGCGCCGCCGATCGCAGCCCCCGCGAGGGTCCGCATCGGGCCGGCCGAAATCGCGTTCACGCGAATTCCGTCGGGGCCCAGATCGGCTGCCAAGTAGCGCGTGCTCGCTTCAAGCGCAGCTTTCGCCACGCCCATTACGTTGTAGTTGGGCATGACCCGGCGCGATCCCGCATAAGTCAGCGTCAGGATGCTGCCACCGTCATTCATCAGCGCCGCCGCCCGTTTCGCAACCGCGGTAAAGGAATAGCAGGAAATTTCCAGGCTCCGCGTGAAGTTCTCCCGCGTCGTATCGAGGTAGCGCCCTTTCAATTCCGACTTGTCGGAAAAAGCGATTGCATGAACCACGAAATCGAGTGAACCCCAGGTTTCGCCGATCACGTCGAACGTTTTGTCTATCGTCTTCTCATCGCCCACGTCGCATTGCGTGGCGATCGTCGAGCCGACGCTCTCCATCAAGGGCCGGACGCGTTTCTCGAAATTTTCGTCCTGATAGGTGAAGGCGAGCTCTGCGCCGTGTTCCGCCAGCGTCCGTGCGATACCCCAGGCGATAGAGTGGTCATTCGCGACGCCCATGATGAGCCCGCGCTTGCCTTGCATAAGGCTTTGCCCTGTCGTCATTCGCCCCTTCGCCCACCGCTGTCGTCGCGGATTTGCGCTTTCATTCCTTGTGGTATTTTTTTCGAATGTCGTGGATGGCGATCACGGCTATCCGTCATACCGTTTGAACGCCAGCGTCGCATTGGTCCCCCCGAACCCGAAGCTATTCGAGATTACGCAATCGAGCGCGACATCATCCTGGCGCTCGCGAACGATCGGGAAATCGGTTGCTTCCGGATCGATTTCGTCGATATTCGCCGAAGCGGCCAGAAAATTATTGTTCATCATCAACAGCGAATAGATCGATTCCTGCGCGCCGGCGGCACCCAGTGAATGACCTGTCAGCGATTTCGTCGAACTGATCGGCGGGACACTGTCGCCGAAGACCTCGCGCAGCGCCTCCAGCTCCTTGACGTCGCCGATCGGCGTGGAGGTGCCGTGCGCGTTGATGTATCCGACGGGCAGATTGAGTCCAGCGAGCGCCTGCTTCATGCAACGCACAGCACCCTCGCCGGAAGGCTGGACCATATCGTGTCCGTCTGAGGTCGCGCCGTAACCGGCAACCTCCGCGTAGATCTTCGCGCCACGCGCCTTCGCATGCTCAAGCTCTTCGAGCACCAGCACGCCGCCGCCGCCGGCGATCACGAAACCGTCGCGGTCCTTGTCGAAGGCGCGGCTGGCGATTTCCGGTGTGGCGTTGAAGTTCGAAGACAGGGCCGGCATCGCGTCGAACAGAAGGGTGAAGGACCAATGCAGCTCCTCGCCGCCGCCCGCGAACACGATATCCTGTTTGCCCCATTGGATGAGCTCCGACGCGTTGCCGATGCAATGGGCGCTCGTCGAGCAGGCCGAGCTGATGGAATAGTTGACGCCGTGAATGTGGAACGGGGTCGCGAGGGTCGCCGAGTTCGTACTCGACATGACCTTGGGAACGACGAAGGGTCCGACCCGTTTCGCGTTTTTTTCGCGCATCGTGTCGACCGCCTGCACCATATTCTTCATCGAAGGCCCGCCGGACCCCATGATCAGGCCGGTGCGTTCGTTGGTGATATCGCCTTCTTCGAGCCCCGAATCGGCGATCGCCTCTTCCATCGCGATGTAGTTGTAGGCCGCACCGTCGCCCATGAAGCGGCTCTGCTTGCGGTCGAGATGATCTTCGATCTTGAGTTTTACCGAGCCATGCACGTGGCTGCGAAAGCCGAGCTCCTCATATTCCTTGCAAAAGACGATGCCTGATCGGCCGACTTTCAAGGAGTCGAGAACTTCTTCCTTATTGTTCCCGATACTGGAAACGATCCCGATACCGGTGACTACGACGCGTCGCATTGCAGGGCCCTCGCTATTGACCTTCGGCCGGCGTGAACAGGCCAACCCGTATATCTTTCGCCTCGAAGATCGGATTGCCGTCGACCTGGAGGACGCCGTCGGCGACACCGAGCACGAGTTTGCGCATGATGACGCGTCTCAGATTGATGATGTATGTCACCTTATGGGCGGTTTCCAGAACCTGCCCGGAGAATTTCACATTGCCGACTCCGAGCGCGCGGCCGCGACCGATCCCGCCGAGCCAGCCGAGGAAGAAGCCGACGAGCTGCCACATCGCGTCGAGCCCGAGGCAACCCGGCATGACCGGATCGTTTTCGAAATGGCACGGAAAGAACCACATGTCCGGCTTGATATCCAGCTCCGCAACGATTTGACCCTTCCCGTGTTCCCCACCGTCTTCCGTGATCGAGGTAACCCGGTCCAGCATCAGCATCGGCGGCAACGGTAGCTGTGCATTGCCCGGCCCGAACAGTTTGCCGTGCGCGCATTCGATCAAATCTTCATATGAAAAACTGTTTTTCGTGAGCTTCACGCTTCAACCTCGCCGAACAGTCTCGTTTTGACGTTCCCCGCCAATTCCATAACACATCGCGGCGCGTATATGTAACCAATCGCATCGCCCCGTCAACTCGGCGCCCGTGCCGTGATCATACGTCAAGATTGGCCACTTTCAGCGCGTTCGCCTGGATGAAATCGCGGCGCGGTTCGACGATATCTCCCATTAATGTGGAGAACAGGTCGGCGGCTTCTTCGGCATGAGCGACCTTGACCTGGAGAAGCGTCCGGGCGTTCGGATCCAACGTTGTTTCCCAGAGCTGATCCGGGTTCATCTCGCCCAGGCCCTTGTAGCGCTGTATTGATATCCCCTTGCGGCCAAGCGCCATAATCTGATCGAACAGCGTGATCGGGCCGGAGATACGGATTTCGTCATCCTTGATTCGCAGAATGGCGTGCTTCGCGCCGTAGCGTGACTGCAGGTCGGGCGCCAATTGATCGAGCCGGCGCGCCTCCGCGCTGCGAATGAGATCACCGTCGATGAGGTAGCGTTGGGTGACGCCCCGTACGGTCCGCTGAAATGCCAACCCGCCATCTGCTTGCGGGTCGCCTTCCCATCCTTGCTCGGACGCCTCGGACAGCAGATCGAGCCGGCGAGCGATATAGGCGGCCGCTTCCTTCGCCCGTTCCGGGTCGGAAATCAGTTCGGGATTCAAAACCCCGGCGATTGCAGACTGTTCAACGACATGCCGGTTTCCAACCTTATTGATCAGCGGTTGCATCAGATGGGCCGCCCGGCGCGCCTGCTCGACCGTATCGCGGAGATCTTCGCCGGCGACTTCCGAATCGTCCGCCAAGGTCAGCGTCAGTCCACTAATGCCATCGCGTACCAGGAAATCCTCGAGCTCTCTATCGTCACGCAGATAGACCCCGGAATTCCCCTTCTTCGCCCGGTATAGCGGTGGCTGCGCGATGTATAGGTAGCCGCGATCGACAACCTCCGGCATCTGCCGGAAGAAGAATGTCAGCAAGAGGGTCCGGATATGACTGCCGTCGACATCCGCATCGGTCATGATAATGATCCGATGATAGCGGCATTTTTCGATATCGAAATCCTCGGGGCCGATGCCGGTCCCCAGCGCGGTGATCAAGGTGCCGATTTCCGACGAGCCGAGCATCTTGTCGAAACGCGCCCGTTCGACATTCAGAATCTTGCCGCGCAAGGGCAGAATTGCCTGATTGCTGCGTTCACGGCCCTGCTTGGCCGAGCCGCCGGCCGAATCACCCTCGACGATGAAGATTTCAGCCAGCGAAGGATCCCGTTCCTGGCAGTCGGCCAGTTTACCTGGCAAACCCGCCAATTCGAGCGCACCCTTACGCCGTGTCAGCTCCCGCGCCTTGCGCGCCGCCTCGCGCGCGGCGGCGGCTTCGACGACCTTTTGAACGACCAGTCTCGCTTCCGACGGGTGCTCTTCGAACCATTGGCCAAGCTTCTCGTTGACCACGGTCTCGACAACGTTGCGAACCTCCGAGGAGACCAGCTTGTCCTTGGTCTGGCTGGAGAATTTCGGATCGGGCACCTTGACGGAAAGCACGCAGGCCATGCCTTCGCGCGCATCGTCGCCAACGATCGACACCTTTTCGCGTTTCGCGAGGCCACTCTCGGCGGCGTAATTGTTGATCTGCCGCGTCAGCGCGGCGCGGAATCCGGCGAGGTGGGTGCCGCCGTCGCGCTGCGGTATGTTGTTCGTGAAACACAGCATGGTCTCGTGATAGCTGTCGTTCCATTGCATCGCGACCTCGACATCGACGCCGTCCCTGTCGCCGATCATCTGGATCGATTCCGGATGCAGCGCGGTCCGCGACCGGTTGAGATATTTGACGAAAGCGTCCAGGCCGCCCTGATAGTGCAGATTGCTGACCTTCGGTTCCGGCAGTCGCGCGTCGGTGAGAACGATGTCGACGCCCGAATTGAGGAAGGCAAGCTCGCGCAGCCTGTGTTCCAAGGTCGCGAAATCGAATTCGACCTCCTTGAAAACATCCGTGGACGGCCAGAAGACGACTTGCGTTCCGGTTTCTTCGCCGCATTCGCCGACGACTTCCAGATCCTTACCGTCGACCGGCTCGCCGTCGGCGAACAGCATCTGATGAATCTGGCCATTGCGCCGGATGGTCAGATCAAGCTTGGACGAAAGACCGTTGACGACAGAAACGCCCACGCCATGCAAGCCGCCGGAGATCTTGTAGGAGTTCTGATCGAATTTTCCGCCAGCGTGGAGTTGGGTCATGATGACCTGGGCGGCAGAGGTCCCTTCTTCGGAATGGGTATCGACCGGGATGCCGCGGCCGTTGTCGGTAACCGTAACGGAGCCGTCGCCATTCAAGGTGACCGTGACCCTGTCGGCGTAACCGGCCATCGCTTCGTCGATCGCGTTGTCAACGACTTCGTAGACCATGTGATGGAGGCCGGTCCCGTCTTCCGTGTCGCCGATATACATGCCTGGGCGCTTGCGCACGGCTTCGAGGCCGCGCAGCACCTTGATCGAATCGGCATCGTAGTCGCCGCCGGTCGGGTCGCCAATCTGGTCAGCTAAATCGCTCATCTAGAGTCCTGATGTTATGCCGCCGGTCGCAATACCGCGTCCGCGACGGTGTAGTACTGGGCATGGGTCCCGAATCCTTCGAACAACTGCCGGTCGGTGCCGGTCAACCAGGCCTGCACTCCAAGGCTCAACAGCGCCTCGAAAAGGACGCCGCGCTTATCGTTATCAAGATGGGCCGCCACTTCGTCGAGCAGGACTATCGGCGCCGCGCCGCGCTCCGCCCCCTGCAGCCGTGCATTGGCCAGTACGACCGCTATAAGCAGCGCTTTCTGCTCGCCCGTCGAGCATTGTTCGGCGGGCATATCCTTCTCCAAATGTCGCACCGCGAAATCGCTGCGGTGCGGTCCAACGGCGGTGCGGCCCGTGTCGGCGTCCGCGTCGCGATGCGCCGCCAGCTGTTGGCGCAGAATGTCCTCCGCCTTGAGGGCCGGTCCTTGGTCCAGCCACTCCTCGACCGGTCCGGTCGCGGCGATGCCGGCCGGCGGAAACGGGCCGGACGCTTCGGCACAGGCTCGAGCCAGGCGTCCGGCCATCTCGCGTCGAGCCGCCGCGATCGCGATACCGCGACCCGCCATGGTCTCTTCCAACGCGGACAGCCAGTCATCGTCCCGCCGGCCGATTTTGAGCAGTCGCGTCCGCTCCCGCATCGCATGCTCGTACGCGCTGACCCTTCCCGCATGCGCCGAATCGAAGCCGAAAACCAATCGGTCGAGAAATCGCCGGCGCGCGGAAGCGCCTTCCAGGAACAGGCGGTCCATCTGCGGCGTCAGCCATACGATGCTGACATAATCGGCCAAGGCGCTCTGGCCCGATGCGGGTGCACCGTTCACGCGCACCGTCCGGCGCGTCGAGGATGGGTCCCGTCCCGTGCCGAGTTCAACGGAGCCGACCGGGCCCGATACGGTCGCGGCGACCGCCCAAGGCGCCGCACAGTCACGCCGGTCGACATCGACCAGACGCGCCTGCCGCAGTCCACGGCCCGGCCCGAGATAGGATATGGCTTCCAGCATATTCGTCTTTCCGGCACCGTTCGGGCCGGTCAGAACGACCGGTCGCTCATCGCCATCGAACGACGACGACGCATAACAGCGGAAATTCGAAAGACGCAAGCGCGTCACCGAAAGCTTGGCATTGGCGGCCGGCACATCAATTTCGGCGAGGGCGTTGTCCCTCATACCCGCATCGGCATCAGCACATACAATGCGCTGCCGTCGGCACTGTCGCGAACGATTGTCGGCGACGCGCCGTCGGCGAACAGAACCTGCGCGACGTCGCCTTCGACCTGTTGCGCAATATCCAACAGATATTTCGAGTTGAACCCGATTTCGAGCGCTTCCTTGCCATAGGAGACTTCGATCTCCTCCGTTGCCGAACCGGCGTCCGGGCTGCTTGCCGACAATGTCAGGCTGTTATCCGATATTTCCAGTTTTACCGACCGCGAACGCTCGGTGGAAATCGTCGCGACCCGGTCTACCGCTTCGGCGAATTGCCGGCAGTCGACTTCGAGCAGCTTGTCGTTGCCGACCGGGATGACTTTCTCATAGTCGGGAAACGTGCCGTCGATCAATTTCGACGTCAGGACCGTTCCGTCGAAAGCGAACCGAATCTTCGTGTCGGAAAGCGATATCTGAACATCGTTCTCGCATTCGTCGATTAGTTTGCGCAACTCGTTCACCGTCTTGCGCGGAATGATGATACCCGGCATCCCCGCCGCCCCGTCGGGCATCGGCATTTCGACACGGGCAAGACGATGTCCGTCCGTCGCGACAGCGCGCAGTACGGGGACGGAATCAATCTCCACGGCATGCAGGTAGATTCCGTTCAGATAGTAACGCGTCTCCTCCGTCGAGATCGCAAATCGCGTGCGATCGACCAGGGCCCGCAAATCATCCGCCGGAACCGAAAAAATATGCGGCAAATCGCCGGCGCTCATGGCCGGAAAATCCGCGGTCGGCAGTGTCGCCAGCGTAAAACGCGAGCGTCCGGCGCTCAGCGTAAGCCGGTCGGTATCGCCCCCGGCATCAAGCTCGATCTGCGCTCCGTCCGGCAGTTTCCGTACGATGTCGTAGAGCGTATGCGCGGGTGCGGTCGTGGCCCCGGCCACCGCCGCGCTCGATGCCGCGGACTCGACAATCGAGATGTCCATATCGGTCGCGGTCAGGTTTACGCCGTCGTCGCTTGCCTCGACCAGCACATTGGCGAGAATCGGTATCGTATTGCGTCGCTCGACAACGCTTTGAATATGGTTCAACGACCGTAGGAGCGCCGCCCGTTCTATCGTCAGTTTCATGGTTTCTCTTTGCCAAAGACGTAATCAAATCAGACCGATACCGGCATTGGGCATCGTCCCGTCCGGTACGTCGGGCCTTGCGACAAACGTAAGCGCGCGGACGGGGTGGGAATATAGCATAACGGGCTTGATTCCGCACTATTATTAGCGTTTTCGGCGGGTAAATT
>CAYLTU010000014.1:0-30818 GCA_964386465.1 uncultured Rhodospirillaceae bacterium | reverse complement strand
TATAGCATAACGGGCTTGATTCCGCACTATTATTAGCGTTTTCGGCGGGTAAATTGACGCTCATGCTGAGGCTGTTGCAGCTCCGCGCCAGCTTAAGTCATGGACTCATAAACAGCGATGGTCTTGATCGCTGCTTATTAGTCCATGACCTAGCCTTCGAGCATGCGGCGCAACAGTTCGACGTCTTCCGAAAACGTGTTGTCGAGGGCGCACAGCTCATCGACCTTTCGGACCGCATGCATAACCGTCGTATGGTCGCGCCCGCCGAATTTCCGACCGATCTCCGGAAGGGACCGGGCGGTCAGCTGTTTGGCGAGATACATCGCGACTTGCCGCGGACGGGCGATCGCGCGGGACCGTCGGGCGGAATACATTTCACCGAGACGGATATTGTAGTGTTCGGCAACGCGCTTCTGGATTTCCTCGATCGTCACGCGCCGATCGTTCGCACGCAAAATGTCGTGCAGAACTTCCTGCGTGTTGTCGAGGGTGATCGGCCGCCCGATGAGATTGGCGTACGCCACGAGCCGGTTCAGCGCCCCCTCCAGTTCACGCACGTTGGACGTGATCTTGTGCGCGAGGAATTCGAGCACCTTGAGCGGGACCTCGACCTCCATCCGTTCGGCTTTCGACTGCAGGATGCCCAAGCGCAGTTCGTAGATGGTCGGGTGTATATCGGCGACCAGCCCCCATCCGAGCCGCGACTTCATGCGGTCTTCCATGCCTTCGAGATCGTTGGGTGACTTGTCGGCGGAAATCACGATCTGCCGGTTCTGATCGACCAAGGCGTTGAAGGTGTGGAAGAACTCTTCCTGCGTGTTGTCTTTGCCGCTGAAAAACTGGACGTCATCGATCATCAGCACATCGACGGAACGGAACTGTTCCTTGAATGCCATGGTGTCCTTGTATCGCATGGCCCGAATGAACTGATACATGAACTTCTCGGCGGAGAGGTAGATGACCCGTCGGTCCGGGTTGGTCTTGCGGATGTGCCAGGCGATAGCGTGCATCAGATGCGTCTTGCCCAGTCCGACCCCGCCATACAGGAACAGCGGATTGAACGGAACGGACTTCGCTTCGCCGACACGCCGCGCCGCAGCGAATGCCAGCTCGTTCGGTTTGCCGACAACGAAATTCTCGAAACGGAACCGTGGATCGAGCGGCGCCCCGATCTCCTTGCCGTTGGCCTCGCTCTCCACGCTTGCCGGCTGCGGCACGTCTACCGGCGCCGTCTGCTCTGTTCCGACATGGACGATCTCAAGGTCGCGTAATTGGGGAACCTCCTCCAACCAAAGCCGCTTCAGCCTCTCGCCGTATTGGGTCTCGATCCAGTCCCGCATAAATCGCGTTGGCGCCAGTATGCGCACGGTTTCGCCGTCGATCATCTCGAACGACGCCGGCTTCAACCAGCTGCGATAGGCCGCCTCACCGAATTCGGCGCGCAATTTCGAGCGCACGCGACTCCACTGCGAAGATTGCCCTTTTTCCGAACGCTTATCATCGGTCACAGCCTGCGTTACTCCCCGGACAAAAACCCGCCGCGCCCTACCGAGGCGAGGCGCAAGACAAAAATTCGCATACGCCACTGGCGACCATTGCAACCGACGCACAAGGGACGCGCGCCGAAGCGTCCGACTATGCACGACCTTATGAAGGCAAGTTAACTGCGATTAGCTATTTAAGGGTACAAATACCCCCCTTCCGAAAGCAAGTATTTCTTTCGGAAGCCCAAAAAAACAAAATAAAGGACTAAAACAGGCACCAATTAAGACTGTAAGGTACTGCTTTCTTTATCCCCGCATTCGCCGATTGGACGTTTTGCCGCCGCTTTTTACTGCTGTTAACTTGACCTCGTACCGGTCAAGATGTTCGCCACGGACTTAATCTACCCACGCTTTTTTCGCGTGGCAACGTGATCGAAAAGGGAACATTGGAAAAAACCGTGCTGCAAAATTAGCCTTTCGATCTAAGCCATTGAATCTTCGTCAGGATAAATTTCAAACTTTTTTTCAATAAAAAAACAACCGCATTCGTAGAATGCGGTTGCCCCCTTTCGACGGATCGACCGGTCGTATCAAAGCGTCTTGATTCGCCGTGTCAGCCGCGAAATTTTTCGCGCCGCCGTATTCTTGTGCATGATGCCGCGCAAGACGCCGCGGTGCAGTTCCGGCATCGCACTCTGCATCGCCGTTTCCGCCGCCGCCTTGTCGCCACTGTCGATCGCTTCCTCGACCTTGCGGACATAGGTCCGGATACGCCCGCGACGCGTCCGGTTGATTTCGGTGCGCCGCGCGGTACTGCGAATGCGTTTCTTGGCGGAAAGGTGATTCGCCATCGTTCAACCTGTCACTGTTACGTTCAAGCCTGCGGCTTATATCGGCGCGCCTGCCCCCCGTCAACCTTGATCGCCTACCTGTTCTTGAAGTCCGGCTTACGCTTCTCCACGAAAGCTCTCATGCCTTCCGCCTGGTCTTCCGTCGCGAATACCGAATGGAAGGTCCGGCGCTCGAACAGGACGCCTTCACGGAGTGTCGTCTCATAAGCGCGGTTGACGGATTCCTTGACCATCATCGCAATCGGGTGCGACATCGCTGCCACCTTCGCCGCACTCTTCAACGCCTCGTCGATAAGTTCCGCCGCCGGCACGACCCGGCTGACGAGCCCGGACCGCTCCGCCTCGTCGGCGTCCATCATGCGGCCGGTCAAACACATCTCCATCGCCTTCGCCTTGCCCACGAAGCGCGGCAGACGCTGCGTCCCGCCGGCCCCCGGGATCGCGCCGATGGTGATTTCCGGCTGGCCGAACCGGGCCGTATCCGCGGCGATGATGAAATCGCACATCATCGCCATCTCGCAGCCGCCGCCAAGCGCGTAGCCGGCGACAGCCGCGATGATAGGCTTGCGGCATGTCGAGACCCGCTCCCAGCCCACGGTGATGAAATCGGACAGATACACATCCATATAGGAGCGCCCGGACATCTCCTTGATATCGGCACCGGCGGCGAACGCCTTTTCCGACCCGGTCAAGACGATCGCACCGATCGCGTCATCGGCTTCGAATGTGTCGAGGGCCTGCGCCAGTTCTTCGATCAGGCCGGCGCACAGAGCGTTCAACGCTTCAGGCCGGTTCAAGGTGATCAGGCCGACCGCGTCGCGCGTTTCCACCAGAATATGTTCGTATGCCATTTCCTCGCCTCTCCTTGAATTACGAAACCTTCGCGTCAGTTCTTCACCGGGCCGAGCTCAAACCGCACGGTCAAGGGCGGCCGCGACTGACCCAGCAGTTCGATCGTCAGCCGTTCGCCTTCGCGGCTGAATTCGAGCGGTCCCGTTCGCGTCCAGCCCAATTGCGGCAAGGTTGTCCGATAATAGGAACGCACCGCGTCGCGGGTCACCGCGCCGGTCGCGTACGCCTCGACGATCCGGCCCGCGGGCGAGTCGAACGCGACGCCCGCATTCCCGACAACCTCGACCCCCGGCATGACCGGTACATCTTCCAGTCCGGCGAGAAACTGTTCGGCGCGGCCGGCGGTGGCGGCCAGGACGATCAAACCGACGATAAGGAACGGGGTGCGCATTACGGCTGTGCTATATCATTAACGCTGGTGCGATGCACAATAGAATGTCGAGCGGCCGCTCTGCACGATTCGACGAACCGTTCCGGTACAGCCGCTCCGGCGACATGCCTCGCCTTCCCGCCCATAGACCTGCCAGCTGTGCTGAAAATAGCCGAGATCGCCGGACGCCTGGACGTAGTCGCGCAGTGACGAGCCGCCGGCGTCGATCGCTTCCTGGAGAACGTCCCGGATTTCCCGCGCCAGCCGCTCGGCGCGCTTTCCTGGAATCGTGTACGCGCTCCGCTTCGGCGATATGCCCGCGCGGTGCAGCGCTTCGCAGATATAGATGTTGCCCAGCCCCGCGACGACGCTCTGATCCAGCAACGCCGCCTTGATCGGCGTCCGCTTGCCTGCCAGCGAATGGCTCAGAGCCTCCGCGTGAAATTCGTTGCCGAGCGGTTCCGGTCCGAGCGCCTTCAGCATGCGATGCTCCGGCAGCGCGTCAACGGTCGTCAAATCCATCATGCCAAAACGGCGCGGATCGCAATATCGGACCAGGACGCCCTGGTCGGTCTCGAATTCGACATGGTCGTGCGGGCCCGGCGGCGGCGCCACCGCGGCATCGACGATCGTCATACGCCCGGACATGCCCAGATGCGCAACCAGCACGGTCTCGTCGTCGAACGTCACGAGAATGAATTTCGCCCGTCGATCGACCCGGGTCACGGTGCGCCCGATGAGCCGGTCGGAGAACCGATCCGGTATCGGAAAGCGCAAATCGGGGCGGCGCTGGACGACACGGGTCAGCCGGCGCCCTTCGAGCGGTTTGCGAAGGCCCCGGCAGACGGTTTCAACTTCGGGCAGTTCCGGCATAGCGTCCGGTTTATAGAGCAAATCGGGGTTAGTTGGAATCGCCTTTGGCGACCCGACAACCGCGTGAATTTGCTCTACTTTATTGATATCGATCAGATTCACAGTCTTATCCGAACCTAGGCAAAGGGTTCGACTAAACCTGATCTGATCTAAAGCGCGGACACGCATCTGGCAAACCCGCAACCGCTGGGTTATCGTCGCCCCGATGACACCTCATGAGACAGACGCGGCTTCGGATGCGACTCATTTCGGGTTTCGCGATGTGAATGCCAATGAGAAAGCGAAGCTCGTGCGCGGCGTCTTCGATGCCGTCGCGCCGCGCTACGACCTGATGAACGATCTGATGTCGGGGGGCGTGCACCGGCTGTGGAAGGCCGCGCTGATCGATTGCCTGAAGCCGCGGCAGGGCATGCGTCTGATCGACGTCGCTGGCGGCACCGGCGACATCGCCATGCGGTACCTCGCCGCCGGGGGCCGGGATGTAACGGTTTGCGACATCAATACCGCGATGGTCGCCATCGGCCGCGACAGGGCCTTCGACCGTGGTGTTACGGCGGGTATCCGGTGGACCGTAGGCGATGCGCAATCGCTACCTTTGCCCGACGCGACGATGGATGCCTATACGATCGCTTTCGGCCTGCGGAACGTGACGGACATCGATCAGGCCCTCCGGGAAGCGCGGCGGGTCCTCAAGCCCGGCGGCCACTTCATATGCCTGGAATTCAGCAAGGTCATGCTTCCCTTGCTGTCAGACCTATACGACCGCTATTCGTTCTCGGTCCTGCCGCAGTTGGGCGCACGGGTTGCCGGCGACGCGGACGCCTACCAATATCTGGTCGAGAGCATTCGCAAATTTCCGGATCAGGCAAATATGAGCGAACGGATCGCCCATGCCGGCCTCGGCCGCGTCTCGGTGCAGAACCTGTCAGGCGGGATTGCGGCGATCCACGCGGCATGGCGTATCTGACGGCGGCGCAGTGTTCAGGTTCATCGTCAGCCTCGCGCGCCTGATCGGCATCGCCCGCACCTTAGCGCGGCATGACGCGCTTTTCCCGTTGGAACGGTTGGGGGTCGCACCCGGCATCGTCTGGTTCGCGAAACGCGTTTCGCGACAGGAGTCGGCCGACCGGCCTGGCGTACGCCTTTCTACGGCGCTGGAAGAGTTGGGGCCGACCTTCATCAAGCTGGGACAGGCGCTTTCCGTCCGCCCCGACCTGGTCGGCGAGGAAATCGCCGACGATTTGTCCGCCCTGCAGGACCGGCTGCCGCCTTTCGCGGGATCCGTCGCGCGCGAAACGATCGAACAAGAACTTGCGGCGCCGGTCGATGATCTGTTCGGCCAGTTCGACGATGTGCCCGTCGCGGCGGCATCGATCGCCCAGGTCCATTTCGCGGAAACGCATGACGGCGAGAAGGTCGCGGTCAAAGTGTTGAGGCCGGAGATCGAAACCCGGTTCCGCCAGGATATCGATCTGTTCCTGTGGCTCGCCCGCCTGCTGGAACGCACGCGGCCGGCCCTGCGGCGACTGCGCCCCCAGGAGGTCGTCCGCACCTTCGAGGCGGCGGTCAATATCGAATTGGATTTGCGGCTCGAGGCCGCCGCCGCTTCCGAATTGCGCGAGAACACGGAGAACGATACCGGTTTCCAGGTACCGAAGATCGACTGGGTGCTCACCGGGCGGCGGGTCATGACATTGGAACGGATCGAAGGCGCCCGAATCGACGACCTTGCGGCGCTGGAAGAGGCCGGGTTCGCGCCGCGGGATATTTTGCGGCGGTCGGCGGAGTCCTTTTTCAACCAGGTTTTCCGAGACGGCTTCTTTCACGCCGATATCCACCCAGGCAATATGTTCGTCGCCAAGGACGGCACGCTGTGTCCGGTCGATTTCGGCATCATGGGACGGCTCGACCGCAAGACGCGGAATTATTTGGCAGACATGCTGATCGGCTTCCTAGACCGCGACTACAAGCGCGTCGCGGAAGTGCACTTCGAAGCCGGTTATGTGCCGGCCCGGAAATCCGTCGGCGCCTTCACTCAAGCGATTCGCTCCATCGGCGAACCCATCTTGGGCAAACCGCTCCATGAAATCTCCTTGGCGCATCTTCTCGCTCATCTCTTCCAGGTGACCGAGACCTTCGAGATGGAGGCGCAGCCGCAGCTCCTCTTGCTGCAGAAAACGATGCTCATCGCGGAAGGCGTCGGGCGGACACTCGACCCGACGGTCAATATGTGGGCGCTCGCCCGGCCGCTGATCGAGGAATGGATCATCCTCAATCGCGGGCCGGAGGCGCGATTGCGCGATATGGTGACGGATACCGTCTCCACCCTCGAACAGTTGCCGCAACTTCTCGGACGCGCCGAAGCGGTCGCCAATGCGCTCAGCGGCGGCCAGCCGCTCGATTCCCACTATGGCGACGCCCGGTCCAGCGGAATCCGGTCCGACTGGATGTTGTACGGACTGATCGCGATCATCGTCGTTCTGCTGTTCACGAGCCTGTAAGCCGACAAACACAGAAAAGAACTGTTGTATCTCCGGTTTGCCGCGCTACATTAAATACAGCGTTCAATCTGTAAATATCGCCGGTGACACCATGGTCCTACAGGGCAGGCGTATCCTCTTGATCATCTCAGGCGGCATCGCCGCCTTCAAAGCGCTGGATTTGATCCGGCGCCTGCGCGAACAGGGCGCATCGGTGCGCTGCGTGCTGACGGCGGGCGGGGCGCAATTCGTGACCCCGCTCTCCGTCTCGGCGTTGAGCGAAGAGAGAGTCTACCAGGACATCTTCTCGCTTACCGACGAAGCGGAAATGGGCCACATCAACTTGTCGCGCGAGGCCGACCTGCTGGTCGTCGCGCCGGCCAGCGCCGATATCCTGGCGCGCATGGCAAACGGGCTGGCGAGCGACCTGGCGACGACGGCCCTGCTGGCGACCGACAAGCCGGTGATGGTCGTGCCAGCAATGAACGTCCGCATGTGGGAGCACGAAGCGACGCAGGCCAATATCGCCACGCTGGAGGCGCGCGGTGTGATGCGCGTCGGGCCCGTCGAGGGCAACATGGCCTGCGGCGAGTTCGGTTTCGGGCGCATGAGCGAGGTCGAGGATATCGCCGCCGCGATTACGGGACAGCTGTCCGCGAAGTCGGGACCGCTGGCCGGTAGGCGCGCCATCGTCACCAGCGGCCCAACGCACGAGGCGATCGATCCGGTGCGCTACATTGCCAACCGTTCCTCCGGAAAACAGGGCCACGCAATCGCCGCCGCGCTGGCCCGCAACGGCGCCGATACGGTCCTGGTCAGCGGACCCACCGCGCTGCCGGACCCGGCGGGCGTCACCATGGTAAAGGTCGAATCGGCGCTCGACATGCTGGCGGCCTGCGAACAGGCGCTGCCGGCGGAAATCGCCGTCTGCGTGGCCGCGGTCTCGGACTGGCGGGCCGCCGCGGCCGCATCACAGAAGCTGAAAAAGAACGGCGGCGGGCCACCGCCGCTCGAACTGACCGAAAACCCGGATATCCTGCGGACGCTCGCCAAGGCGGGCAACAAACGGCCCGAGCTGGTGGTCGGTTTCGCGGCGGAAACGGAGAATGTCGTCGCCAACGCGCAGACGAAGTGCAAAGTCAAGAACACCGACTGGATTCTCGCCAACGACGTGTCGCCGCAAACCGGCACCTTCGGCGGTGACGCCAATACGATCCATCTCGTCGATCGGGCGGACACCGTCGAGAACTGGCCGACGATGACCAAGGACGAAGTCGCCGAGCGGCTGGTTTCACGGATCGGCAGTCACTTCGGCGGCGGCGCATGACCGGGATCACCGTTGCCGTAAAACGGCTTCCACACGGGGCCGACCTGCCGCTACCGGAATATGCGACCGCCGACAGCGCCGGGCTGGACTTGCTGGCCGCCATCGACGCACCGCTGAGCCTGGCGCCGGGGGAGCGGTCGCTGGTACCGACCGGATTGGCCATCACATTGCCGAGTGGGCACGAAGCGCAGGTTAGGCCGCGGTCGGGGCTGGCGCTCAAGAACGGTATTACCGTCTTAAACAGTCCCGGCACGGTCGACGCGGACTATCGCGGCGAAGTCGGCGTCGTCCTGATCAATCTGGGTAGCGAGCCGTTCGAGATTTCGCGCGGCATGCGGATCGCCCAGATGGTCGTCGCGCCGGTGACGCGTTTGGCTTGGGAGGAACGGGACGAGTTGCCGGAAACGATGCGGGGCGTCGGCGGATACGGATCGACAGGTACAGGAGGCGTGTGAGAACAATGCTGCGGCTGACCAAGAAGCTGATATTCGCCATCGATGCCGTCGTCGACATCGCCTACAACGCATCCGACGCGCCGGTTCAAAGCAAGGAAATCGCGCAGCGGCAGGGTATCCCCCGCCGCTATCTGGAACAGGTTCTGCAGAATTTGGTCAAAGCGGAAATCCTGCGCGGCGTTCGCGGTCCGCGCGGCGGATACCGGCTCGCCCGCGAACGGCGCCGCATTTCGCTCGGAGAGATCACCCGCATCGTCGACCAGATGGAGGGGACCGCCGACCCGCTCGAGGAGCCGGGCGGCTCCGAGCTCGGCCGCGCGGTCCTCTATCCGCTTTGGCTTGAGCTGCAGGAAGCCGCAATGCTGCGTCTCGACGAGGTCAGTATCGAAGACCTCTGTACCCGGGCCCGCGCCGCCGGTGTTCAATGTTCCGCATCGGAAATGTTCGATTTTATGATCTAGGAGCCTGTCCGGGAAGCCGTACCCAAATTGGATCGACAGGAGACGCTGTAGCGACATGACTGGCGCGCAAGGGGAATTTCGCGGCCGTATATACGACAATATCCTCGACACGATCGGGGCGACGCCCATCGTGCGCCTGTCGCGGCTGATGGCGCATGCCGGGGTCGAGACGGAATTGCTGGCCAAGCTCGAATTCTTCAATCCCATGGGATCGGTCAAGGATCGGATCGGCATGGCGATGATCGAGGCGCTCGAGGAAGAGGGCCGCATCGGGCCGGATACCGTGATCGTCGAACCGACCTCCGGCAATACGGGAATCGCGCTGGCATTCGCCTGTGCGGTAAAGGGTTATCGGCTGATCTTGACAATGCCCGAATCGATGTCGGTGGAACGGCGCAAGATGCTGCTGCTGCTGGGCGCGGAACTCGATCTGACGCCGGCCCATCAGGGCATGCGCGGCGCCATCGCCCGCGCCGACGCGATCGTGGCGGCGCTGGGCGACGCGGTCATCCCGCAACAATTCAGTAACGCGGCCAATCCGGAGATCCACCGGAAGACGACCGCGGCGGAAATCTGGCGCGACACCGGGGGCCGGCTCGACGTCATGATCGCCGGCGTCGGCACCGGCGGCACCGTGACCGGCTGTGCCGGCTTTTTGAAGGAACGGAACCCGGATTTCCGCATGATCGCCGTCGAACCGGAGGACAGCGCGGTGCTGGCCTGCAGCGCGCCCGGCGCACATCAGATCGAGGGTATCGGCGCCGGATTCATTCCCGACAATCTGGACACCTCGTTGATCGATGAGGTCATCTCGATCGCCAACGAAACCGCATTCCGCACGGCGCGGGAAATGGCGCGTATCGAGGGCATTCCAGTCGGCATATCCTCCGGCGCCGCCGTCGCGGCGGCGTTGGAAATCTCCGAGTGGCCGGAGATGGCGGGCAAGCGAATCCTGATCGTGATCCCGTCCTTTGCGGAGCGCTATCTATCCACGCCGTTGTTCGATGGAGTCTGACTTGAGTTTGCACCAGGAGATCACCGACGATCAGCTGCTGCGGTACGCGCGCCACATCATCCTGGACGAGGTCGGTGAGGAAGGGCAGCTGCGACTGCTCAACGCCAAGGTCCTTGTGGTCGGCGCCGGCGGCCTCGGCTCGCCGGTCCTGCTGTACCTGGCCGCGGCCGGCGTCGGCACTCTGGGCATCGTCGATTTCGACACGGTCGATATCAGCAATCTGCAGCGTCAGATCCTGCATGCGACGGACCGCGTGGGCGTCGCCAAGGTCGACAGCGCCGTCGAAGCGATTCGCGCCGTTAACCCGGAGATCGTCGTGCGGGAACACAAGGAGCGGCTCACGGCGGAGAACGCGATGGCCCTGATCGGCGAATACGATGTCGTCGCCGACGGCTGCGACAATTTCGCAACGCGCTACCTGGTCAACGATGCCTGCCATCTGGCCGGCGTGCCTTTGGTCGCGGGCGCGCTGCAGCGGTTCGAAGGGCAGCTTGCGACCTTCAAATCGCATCTCGGCGGCGACAATCCCTGCTACCGGTGCCTGTTCCCGAACCCGCCGCCGCCGGGCATGATAGCGAACTGCGAGACCGTCGGCATCTTCGGGTCGATCGCCGGTGTCATCGGCACGGCGCAGGCGACCGAAGTGCTTAAGGAACTTCTCGAGCTGGGCGAAAGCCTGTCGGGCGGCCTACTGCTCTACGATGCGCTCAATACGACCTTCCGCAAAGTCAAGGTGCCGCCCGACCCCGCCTGCCCGCTCTGCGGCAGCCAGCCGACGATCACGACGGTGCAGGAGATCGAGCAGGGTTAGCGGCGCGATATCAGCCAGAAACGGAACGACACGAGCGTGACCGATACGATGCTGGCGAGGACGATTCCGCCGACCAGACCGGCGGCGCCGAAACCCATCGGGAAGGCGAAGATCCAGCAACCCGGAATCATTACGCCGAAATAGGACACGATGTGCATCGCGGTGGGGACCCAGGTTTCCCCGGCACCGCGCAGTGCACTCGCCATTACCACCTGGCCACCGTCGGCAATGAGCGCGTAGGCGGACAGCGCTATCAACGGTGCCGTCGCGGCGACGAGCGCCGGATCCGTGGTCAGCAGCGCCGCGATCGGCGCGGACCAGATCAACAGGACCGCTCCGCTTGCGCCGAGCACGACCGCCACCAAGCCAAGGCCCGTCCATCCGGCGAGCGCCCGGTCGGTCCAATCCCCTCGGCCGTGGGCGATACCGACGCGCACGCTGGTCGCCGACGCGATCCCCAGCGCGATCATGAAGATGAGCGCAAAAACGATGTGCTGCATCGTATAGGCGGCGAGAGCCATCGCACCCAGAATGCCGGCGAAGAAACTGATGGCGCCGAACGCAACCGATTCGATGCCGTAGCTGGTTCCAGCCGCGTAACCAAAACGCCGATGTTCGGCGCCGGCGCGCCACCAGCCGCGACCGAGGGTAGTGCGGACGGCATAGAGGTCGCGGTCATGCATTCGCCACACGTAAGCAATCAGCATCACGGCCATTATCGTGCGGACCAGTGTCGTGGCGATCGCGGCACCTTCTGCGCCTAGCGCCGGAAGGCCGGCATTTCCGAATATCAGCAGCCAGTTGAGCAGAACGTTGAGACCGTTGGCGCCGATCATGACGACCATCGCTGGCGTCGGGCGGCGCAACCCTTCAAGAAAATAAGCCGTCGTATAAAACAGCAAGGTTCCGGGTGCGCCCCAGCCGAGGATGGCGATAACGGCGCCAGCCCCCGCCGCGAGCGCCGGCGGCTGCGAAGTCAGCAGGAAGAACGGCGTTCCGAATTGACCAAGGATCGCCGCGCCGAGACCGAGCATCGCAGCATAGGGCAGGGAGCGCCGCCAGATCGGCCCGCATGCCTCGAACCGTTCACGGCCGACGGCATGACTCGTCATGACGACGGTACCGAACAGCAACCCGATACCCGTCACGGTAATCACGATGAACGGCGCGACGCCGAGCCCGTGGTAAGCGACCTGATCGACCGATGCCCGCCCCAGCATCGCGGCGTCCGCGGTGGCCATGGTGAGGATGCCCGCGCGCGTGACCACCACCGGTGCCGCAAGCCGGATGAGCTCCGCAACGTGCCGGCGCAGTCGCGCTGCCGGCCACTGGCGTTGCACGGGCATTGTGGTTCACTCCAGGCGGCGCCAACGCTGCCGTGTCAGAACATGGTTTCGATGACACGGTCCGGCGGGTTGTGTCCGTCGGTGAAGGTCTTGATGTTGATGATGACCTTCTCGCCCATGGCGATCCTGCCTTCGATCGTCGCCGAACCCATATGCGGCAACAGCACGACATTGTCCTGGGCGACGAGTTTGGGATTGATCGCGGGTTCGTTCTCGAACACGTCGAGCCCCGCCCCGGCGATGGCGCCGTCGGTCAGCAGTTGAGTCAGTGCATTTTCATCGATCACTTCGCCCCGGCTCGTATTGACGATGTAGGCGTCGTTCTTCAACAGCTGCAAGCGCCGACGCGACAGCAGATGGTACGTCGCGGGCGTATGCGGGCAATTGACGGAGACGATGTCCATGCGGGCCAGCATCTGGTCGAGACTCTCCCAATAGGTCGCCTCAAGCTCGGCCTCGACTTCCTCATGCACGCGGCGGCGGTTGTGGTAGTGCACCGAGAGGCCGAAGCCACGGGCGCGGCGCGCCACGGCCTGCCCGATTCGGCCCATGCCGATGATGCCCAGCCGTTTGCCCCAGATACGATGGCCAAGCATGAAAGTCGGCGACCAGCCCGTCCATTCGCCGGCGCGAACCATCCGTTCGCCTTCCGCCAGGCGGCGGGGTGCGGCGAGGATCAGGGCCATGGTCATGTCCGCCGTGTCTTCGGTCAGGACACCCGGCGTATTGGTGACGATGATCGAGCTTTTATTCGCGGCATCCAGATCGATATTGTCGACCCCCGTACCGAAGGTGGCGATCAGCTTGAGCCGTTCGCCAGCCTCTTTGATCAGCGCCGCGTCGATCCGGTCGGTTACCGTCGGGACCAGCACGTCGGCCTCCTGCATCGCCGCCACAATTTCGGCGCGCGACATCGGCGTGTCGTCCAGATTGAGACGCACTTCGAACAATTCCATCATCCGCGTTTCGATCGCATCGGGGAGTTTGCGCGTTACGATGACGAGCGGTTTTGTCGTGGTCATGGCCGTTCCTTATCCCTGTAGAAATGATTGTACTCGGTAGAATTCGCGATGTCCCGCCTTGACCAATCGCCGTCGCGCCCGTTTATTAAACCGTCACAATAATCCGATGAAACGAGCGATGTTCCGCGCCTTTCTTATTGCCTTACTCGTTTTCGCGTTGCTCGGCGCGCCCCTGGGCGGCGCGGCCGCGCAGGATGCGAAAAAGGCTCAGACCGATCCGATCCGGTTCGCCTCTCTGCGCGCCGACGAGGTCAACGTCCGGGCGGGCCCGGGCGTGCGGTACCCCGTAAAATGGGTCTTCGTCCGCAAGCAGCTGCCCGTCGCGATCACGGCGGAGTTCGAAAGTTGGCGAAAGGTGCGCGATTCGGAAGGCGCCGAGGGATGGGTACACCGCGCGATGCTTTCGGCCAAACGCAGCATCGTCATCATCGGGAAAGCCAAAACCCTGAGGCGCGTCGCGAGCGATACCGCACCGGCCGTCGCCCAGATGACGCCGGGGATCGTCGCGAAAATCGAGAGCTGCAATGGTCAATGGTGCGAATTGGCGGTCGGCGCCTATTCAGGATGGGTGCGGCAGTCCGGCCTTTGGGGCCTGCGCGCCAAGGAAGTCATCGAGTAAAAGGTTATCCGTTTAGTCCGTGAAGTCGCCCGCGAGCGCCGCACGGGACTCTTCGGGTATGGTTGCCATGTGCCCGTACGCGTCATGCTCGAACCCCAGGATCACACGACAACCCGGTTGCCGGAAAGCGCGGGCCTGTTCCTCGGTGAAGGGGAAATGGATGAACTGGACCGACGACGCCTTACCGCTTTCCGTCGTCCGATCGAGATCGGCCTCTGGCACGCCGCGCACTTCCGTATCGCCAAAGCGCAGGAAAATGGTCTCCTCGACCCCCCCGAGACGGGCCAGAAACGCGCGGCGGCGTTCTTCGTCGTTGATCTCGAACATGACCGTGGCGACCAGTTCGCGGCCACTCGGGATCAGCGGATTATAGGCCGCGAGTTCATCGGCAATCTGCGCCTCGCCGCCCTTCTCGATGTACAGCATCTCGTGGATCTGCCACCACATCGTGTCATAGGACTCGAAGTAGCACATCGCGACCGGGCCGACCTCGATCCGGCGCGGCCGCTTGAGGGCGACGATTTCCTTGCGCTTCGACGCGCGGATCTTCTCGAAATCCGCGAGCGCCATGATGTCGGCGCGGGTGATTTCACGCATTGCCATCGGACCGTACCTCAGACCGGATCAGGATTGATGCAGGGCAACAATCCTGTGAATCCGCTCGATATTATATAGATAGAGCAAAGAAACAGGACCAATGACAATCTCCAAAGGCGATTATCATTGGTCCTGATTTGCTCTAAACCGCGATGCCGTAGGCGCGGGCGAAAAGGACCACCGGGTGGGCCGCAGTTTCCGGTACTTCGCCGTCGACGCGTTCGATCCCCTGGGCGATATGCATGCCGGCGAGCGGGCATTCGGAGACGTAGAATTGCGGCGCGTCCTTCTTGATCTGACGCGCCACGGGCCTGCCGACTTTCAATGCGACCTCGAAATTCTCCCGCATGACGCCCCAGGAACCGCCATGGCCGGAACAGCGCTCGATCACCTGGACGTCCGGATCGGGCAGCAGACGCATCAGCTCCGCCGCTTTCGCCCCCATGTTCTGGGCCCGCGCATGACAGGCGAGATGTACGGCGACCTTGCCGCCGAGCGGGCTTAACCCGTCCGCCAACCCCTCGGTCTTGGCGATATCGACGATATATTCGGTGATATCGCGCGTCGCCTCGCTCAACCGTTTGACCGCCGGATCATTTGGCAGGATCAGCGGCCATTCGAATTTCAGCATAAGCGCGCAAGACGGCATCAGCGCGACGACGTCGTACCCCTTGTCGATCCACGGCGCGAATTCTTCGGCGACCTTGCGGGCATTCTCCGCGACGCCGGCGATGTCGCCCTGTTCGAGCAGCGGCATGCCGCAGCAGGACGGGTGCACGACTTCGGTCTCGACCCCGTTGCGCGCCAGGATGGCGCGCGCGGCGCGGCCGATTTCCGGGTTGTTGAAATTGCCGTAGCAGGTCGCGTACAGCACCGCCTTGCGCCCCCGCGCCGGCGCCTCCCGGTTCACCTCGGGCGCGGCCTCGTCTTCCAGGGTGCGGCTGTTGAAGCGCGGCAAGGCGGCGTCCTTGTGCACACCGGCCACCGTCTGCATGACGAACCGGGTCAGGCCGTTTCCTTCGTCTAACGCCCAGTTCGCCAGCGGCGCCAAATGCTTCGCCAGGCGGCCGTTGCGGTCGGTCTGCGCCATCTGTTTGGACGGCCAGGACACCTTGCCCTTGCGATGCTCGATCGCCCGGTAGCGCAGCATCAGATGGGGAAAGTCGAGGTTGAATTCATGCGGCGGCACGTATGGACACTTGGTCATGAAGCACATGTCGCACAGCGTGCAGGCGTCCATGACGGGCGCAAAATCGGCCGATTCGACCGTATCCAGTTCGCCGCTGTCGGACTCGTCGATCAAATCGAACAGACGCGGGAAACTGTCGCACAGATTGAAGCAGCGGCGGCAACCGTGACAGATGTCGAAGACGCGTCGCAGCTCTTCGTCCAATACGGCTTCGTCATGGAATGCCTCGTCCCGCCACGCGAGCGCGTGGCGAATCGGCGCCTCGAGGCTGCCTTCCGTCATTCTCGATTTCCTGCGGTCAAGAACCGACCGCCCGCGACCGCATAGGCCGCAGGCAGCGGATCGTCCATCAATTAGTCGTCCAGCGTATCCAGCGCGCGCTGGAAGCGGCCGGCGTGGCTCTTCTCGGCCTTCGCCAGGGTCTCGAACCACTCGGCGATCTCTTCGAAGTTCTCGTCGCGTGCGGTCCGCGCCATACCCGGATACATGTCCGTGTATTCGTGCGTCTCGCCGGCGATCGCCGCTTCCAGATTGGCCGACGTTCCGCCGATCGGCTTGCCGGTCGCCGGGTCGCCGGTTTCCTCGAGGAATTCGAGATGGCCGTGCGCATGGCCGGTCTCGCCTTCCGCGGTCGAGCGGAACACGGTCGCGACATCGTTATAGCCTTCGACATCGGCCTTCTGCGCGAAATACAGGTAGCGCCGGTTTGCCTGGCTCTCGCCGGCGAATGCGGCCTTTAGGTTTTCTTCGGTCTTGCTGCCTTTCAACGACATAGGTTCTCCCTCCTTTGAATTGTCCGTACCCTGATCGTCGGAACGGCCGGCGGCTCCAGGGCAAAGCCCGGCCAGAGGCGATGATGGCATGCCCTTGCGGCCACCTCGAATCCTCTTTCGTAAGGCACTCTATATGGCGGAAGCCAGGTCCCGTGTCAAATATTTAGAACGATTTTAAAAAAGAAAATATCTCTTTGAGAAATTGAGAATAATTCTCACTTTTCCCGAATATGCACGACCACGTCGACGGTCCCGATCACGGTGTTCTCCGGCACGTCCGGCAGGGACGAGAGGACGACGGAATCGCCGGGTATATCCTGCAATTCGCCGGTGTCATCATTGAAGAAATGATGGTGTTCCGCCGTGTTGGTGTCGAAATAAGACCGATCCGCTTCGACCGCCACCTCGCGCAACAGGCCTGCGGCGGTGAATTGATTCAGTGCATTGTAAACCGTCGCGAGCGATACTTTCACATTCGCGCCGCCAGCTTCGCGGTGGAGTTGTTCGGCGGTGATGTGACGATTGCCGTCCTCGAAGAGCAGCCGCGCCAATGCCAGCCGCTGACGGGTCGGACGCAAACCAGCCTTGCTCAACCGATCGATTGCACGCGTGAAGGGGCGAATCGTTTGCATGGCCTTTCATACGGCGATCCTTTTTCGCCCGCAATGCCTTTTTGTACAGTGCGGTATTGACTTTTTTGGAAAGAATCGAACTTCGAAGGTTATCCAAAGCGGAACAGGCGATCACCGTTCTGGCGCAACCAGCGCCGGCCAGTGTCGGCATGCGGCGAAAGACGGTCGACGGTCCGCCAGAAGGCGGCGGAATGGTTCGGAACGGCCAGATGCGCGACTTCATGGGCAACGACGTAGTCGAGGATCCGGTCCGGCGCCAGGATCAGGCGCCAATTGAACGATAGGTTCCCGCTCCTAGCACAGCTGCCCCACCGGCTCCTCTGGTTGCGGATGGTGATCTTGCCCGGTTCGCGGCCCAGCGCCTGCGCCTTGTCGCGAACTTCCGGAGCGATCACGGTACGCGCCTCGCGGCGCAGCCAGTCGTGCAGCCGGCGGGAGAGATGTTCGGCGCGCCCGGATACGACGATACGGCCGTCTTCCAACGAGACCCCGCGACGGCCCGCCGGGTCGTGAACGATCAGATGCGGTCGATCCCGCAGCGGCAGGATCGCGCCATCGCGGAACGGGATGTGCGGCGGCAACGCCGCCAGCCGGTCGAGCAGCCAGCGCGCCCGGCTGCGCACGAAGTCCAACCCTTCCGCTTCACCAACCCGGGCCGGCAGAACCAGCTCCGGCGCGTACTTCGCCGGATCGATACGCAAGGCGATGTTGTTTGCCCGCGCGCTGCGCCGCACCGCGATATCGATTGGGCGTCCTTCGAGCGAAAGCGTGACGGTTTTGCCGGTCATCGTTTCAAACCCAGGTGGGCCCGGAGGGAGGCGCCGAAAGGAACGGCGCCGTCATTGATCCAGTCGACGACATGCTGTTCGAGATCGTCGACATCGTCCTCCGATATGGCGCCACCACGCACGGAGATACCCGCCTCGTGCACCGCCTCGCGGTCGCCCGACACCAGCGGATGCCACCAGGCCAGATCCTGGCCGTTCGCCACCAGACGATAGGCGCAGGTCTCCGGCAGCCAGCGCAACCGGGTCGCCTTGCCCGGCGACAGCTGCACGCAGTCGGGCACGTTCTTCTTGCGGTTGGGGTAGTCGACGCAGTGGCAACCTTCGAGGTCGAGATAGCGGCACGCCACGTCGGTCAGGGCAATCTCGCCCGTGTCCTCGTCCTCGAGCTTGTGCATGCAGCATCGCCCGCAACCGTCGCATAGCGAATCCCATTCCCGGCGTGTCATCTTGCGCAACTTCTTGGTCTTCCAGAACGGTGCCGGGTCGGATGTCATTCTTCGCAATCTATCAGATGAATGAAGGACCCGGCGACCGTCCCGGACACAAGACCGCAAGGCGCGCCGTTTTCGCCGCGCGCGTCCACGGCCTGGAACAGGGGGTCGCCCGGGCCTTCTTCGATGACCGACGCGTAGTGGAATTCATGGCCCCGGAACCGCTTTCCCGATTTTCCAAGCCCGGATTGGCCGATCGTCCGGAGACGCCGGTAGCCAAGATGCAAACGGCGGTCCGCGAACGATGTCTCGAGCTTCAGCAAACCGGCCATTTCATGCCGCGCGCCGTTGGCGTCGACCAGGCCGTCGCCCAACGCCATATAGCCGCCGCACTCGCCATAAATCGCAGCACCACGCACGGCGGCATCCTGCACCCCTTCGCGGAACCGTCGGTTCGATGCAAGCCGGCCGGCGTGCAATTCGGGATAGCCGCCCGGCAGATAGACCGCATCCGCATCGCCCGCGGGGCCTTCGTCGGCGAGCGGCGAGAAGAACGAGACCGACGCCCGGGCATCCCGCCAACCCTGCAACACGGCCGGGTAGGCGAAGGCAAAGGCGTCGTCGCGTGCGACCGCGATGCGCTGGCCCAGGGGCGGCAGAGGCTCGACCGGTGCCGGGACACACCGGGTGGGTTTGGCGCAGGCGCGTAACGCATCAAGGTCGAGGCATTCGACGACGATCGAAGCCGCGCCGTCGAGGAAACGGTCGAGTGCCGTGTGCTCCCGCGCCTGAACGAGGCCGAGATGCCGTTCCGGCAGGCCAAATGCCGGATCTCGCGGCAGAAAGCCAAGAAACGCGGGCGACGAATCCATATTCCCGAAAGCCTCACGCAACAGACGCGCATGGCCCGGCCCGCCGACCCGGTTGCAGATCACGCCGACGACTTCCACGTCCGTGCGATGCCGTGCAAATCCGTCATAGACCGCAACGGCGGAGGCCGCTTGACCTGCGGTGTCGACCACCAGCACGACCGGCCAGCCGGTCCGTGCCGCGAGATCGGCCGTTGAACCCGTACCGTCGGTCGCCCCGTCGAACAGGCCCATGACGCCTTCGCAGACAATCAGTTCGGCGCGTCCTCCGAGATTGCCCGCCAACCCGGATAGGGTCTCGTCCCGCATGCCCCAGCAATCGAGATTGACGCAATCCTCGCCGGATGCCGCCGCATGAAAGGCGGGATCGATATAGTCCGGACCCGCCTTCGCCGAGGTGACGGCGACTCCCGCATTGCGCAGCGCGCGCAGCAGCCCCAAGGTTACGACCGTCTTGCCGGAGCCGCTGGCAGGTGCGGCGATGATGAGCCCGGGCGACATGGTCAGGCAGCGAGACGCACCAACGCCACCGCGACGGCGATCCATTGGCCAAGATGCAGGAGCACACTGATCCGGTGCAACCTGCTCGCGCGCCCATCCTCTCCCGTCTCGCGGCTGCGATTAAGCGCCGGCAGGAGCGCGAAACGCTGCGCGAAAAAGATCGCCGCCACCGCCAACAGGATCAGCGCTACCGGCCGGTAGCTCGGGATCATCAGAAGGATCAGCGCGGGAAGTGCCGCAACGATTCCCAGCGCCAGGAAATAGACCGGGAACAGGGCTCGCATGAACCGGGCCGCGTCGTCGCGCGGGAGGAAACGGAAGACGGCTGGGGCGAATACGGCCATGAAAAACAGCATGCCGCCGAAAATGGCGGCGACAAGCGTCAACGCGGCAACATGTAGGGTCAGCCAATCGCCCATTTCCGCCCCTGAAATTCTCCCGGCCCGCCCGGTCGGTTTGACACGTCAGGGGCCGCGATGCAATTGGTAAGCCGTGCTGGCCGGCACGCAAATCTCTCGGGAGCGACGAAATGAACGGTGCGGAAAGTCTTGTGCGAACGATGGTCGAGGGCGGCGTGGATGTCTGTTTCACCAATCCCGGGACCTCGGAGATGCATTTCGTCGCCGCGCTGGACAAGGTCGACGGCATGAACTGCTACCTGTGCCTGTTCGAAGGCGTGGCGTCGGGTGCTGCCGACGGCTATGCCCGGATGACCGGCAATCCCGCTTCGACCCTGCTGCATCTCGGCCCCGGCCTCGGCAACGCCGTCGCCAACCTGCACAACGCGAAGAAGGCCAACTCGCCGATGGTCAATATCGTCGGCGAGCACGCGACCTACCACATCGAGTACGATGCGCCGCTGACCGCCGATATCGAAGGCATCGCGCGGCCGGTGTCGCACTGGGTGAAGACCTCGCCGGACGCGAAATCGGTGGCGGCGGACGGCGCGGCGGCGATCGCGGCGGCGAGGATACCGCCGGGCCAGGTCGCGACCCTGATTCTGCCCGCCAACACGGCCTGGGACGATGCGGACGGCCCCGCCGAAACGCCCGCCGCGCCGTCCCGTTCGAAAGTCGACGAGAAGTCGGTCGAAAACGCAGTCTCGGTCCTGAAATCGGGCGAACCGACCCTGTTGATGATGACCGGACAGTCGCTCTACGAATACGGGCTCAACCTGGCAGGCCGCATCGCCTCCACGACGGGCGCGAAGCTGATGGCGCAGGGTTCCAACCAGCGGCTGCAGCGCGGCGCCGGAATCGTACCGCTGAACCGCGTGCCCTATCCGGTGCCCCAGGCGCTCGACGTACTGTCGCCCTACCAGCACATAATCCTGATCGGCGCGAAGCCACCGATCGCCTTCTTCGCCTATCCCAACAAGCCGAGCGAACTGCAGCGCGAGGGCTGCCAAATCCACCGGCTGGCAGAGCTGGAAGAGGATATGGTCGACGCGCTGGAGCGGGTCGCCGACGCGGTCGGAGCGAAGGAAGGCAGCGCAGAGACGCAGGCCGCATTCCGGCCCGACATGCCTTCGGGCGCGCTGGACCCGGACACGATAGCCGCGGTGCTGGGCAATCTGCTGCCGGAGGGCGCGATCATCGCCGACGAATCCGTGACCACGGGCCGCGGCTTCTATCCGCTGACCGCCGGCGCGCCGCCGCACGACTGGATGAACAATATGGGCGGCTCGATCGGCCTCGGCATGCCGCTGGCAACCGGCGCCGCCGTGGCTTGCCCGGACCGCAAGGTGATCAGCCTGGAAGGCGACGGCAGCGGCATGTACACGCTGCAGGCGCTGTGGACCCAGGCGCGCTATGACCTGGACGTCACGACCCTCGTTTTCGCCAATCGGGCCTACCGCATCCTACAGGGCGAACTGGCCGGTGTCGGTGCCGAAAATCCGGGCCGCAAGGCGCTCGACATGCTGGATTTGTCGCGGCCCGACCTCGACTGGGTGAAGATGGCGAACGGCATGGGCGTCGAGGCCGCCAAGGTGACCGATTGCGAAGGGCTGCACAAAGCGCTGGCCGCAGGCCTCGCCTCGTCCAGCCCCTATCTGATCGAGGTCGTGCTGTGATGAAGGTCCTGACGACGCTGACCTCGCCCTATGGCCGCATGGTGCGTGCGCTGGTCATCGAGAAAGGATTCGAAGACCGGGTCGAGATCGTGCCCACCGTCACCCGCACACCGGACACACCGGTGCTGGACGTCAACCCGTCTGGCCGCGTGCCGACACTGGTCACTGACGACGGCACGATATTCGAGGAATCCGCGCTGATCTGCACCTACATCGATTCGCTGGAGGACCCGCAGGTCCTGGCGCCGCAAACCGATTGGAACGCCCGCATCCTCGAAGCCCGCGCGCGCAGCATGCTGGACGGCATGGCGGTGTGGGCGCGCGAAGTGCGGAGGCCCGAGAACGAGCAGTCGCCCACAATCGTCGCGCACGAAACCGCCCGCGGGCTGCGCCTGGCCGGCGTCTTCGACAAACTGGTGGCCGACGGCGCTTTCGACGGCCCGCTCGACATGGCGCAGCTGACGCTAGGCTGCACCCTGCACGGCCGCAGCGACGGCCGCCCGCCCGGCTTCGACTGGCGCGACAACAACCCGAGCCTGGCGGCGTGGGTGGACCGGTTCGGCGCGCGGCCCTCGATGCAGGAAACGCTGCCGCCGGGGTAGGGTCCTTCCGGCCGGCATCCTTACGGAGAATTTGGAAAACTGTGTTGGAAATGTTCGCTCTCGCGCCCAATCAGTCCGTTTAAGGCTCCAGAACCGACATGCCAATTATGTCGGTAGACTTCGCAAGTTGATCCGATGCGGAAAGGCTAAATGTTATACTCTCGAATATTTTTCGCGCACCTGTGTATGCGCACGCATTAGATTGATAGTCGAAGGAAGATAAATTGAAAATTGTTCTTATTTTGTCGTCTTGGAGCACAGGGTCAAGCGCCGTTGCCGGGTTTTTGGATAAATGTGGCGGTTATACTTGCCCACCGCATCACCGGATTGCCGATGAACGGACGCCAAATACGTACGAACCAAGAGAATACAGGGCCGCTCTCTTAAAATGTGTTGATGAAAAGACTTTAGCGCAAAAGGGTAGCACGGAAGACTTCAAGGATTTCTTTGAACGGTGGCTGCCAAAACAAATCAAAAAGGCGAAGGAAAATCAGTGCGATACGATTGTCTTAAAGCACGCATTACAGTCTTTCTTGCTTCCGGTCATTCAGAGTGTATGTGATCCAACTTGCATATTGGTTACCCGTCCATTCGATAAAATCGAACGAACGAGAATACGCCGTAATTGGGGCGGTCCGCATGGAGAATCGGGAGCCAGAATGATCTATAGCGCAACGTATTCTTTTCTTCATGATCAAAGCAAACCATGCCTGATTGTTCCCTATGAAGGGTTCAGAATCGACGAAAATATCCATTGCCATTTGTTGCAGTACGTCGGCATTTCCCCGGAGAAAGACCAACTTGAGGCGGCCAGAAATTGGCTGCGTTAGCCGGACATTGTGCAACAAATGGCCATCAAGAACCGAGTGCGCACCATAGGATCGGCAGGGACCAACTCGTCGAGCCGATAGGATCTGCAACAGAATCCAGGGTTAACCGGACATGCGACGATTGCCGGGCGGACGGTCATTCGTAGCCGAGAGACGACATCCAAGCCGTTTTGTCATCGTGCGTAGATTGCGAACGGCCATAACGCGCAGGGTCATTGTTTTTAGGAATTTGCGCTAGATCAATGCGTTCATCTTCAGAGATGGATAGCTAGAAGTGGTTACGCGTCGCCAGAGTCGACTAAGGGACAAAAGGGATTTATGGCCGTTCGCACGGCAAAGTCACGCGCAAGGCGCGGCGGTGATCCCTACGCTTCGGGCATGATTCCGGGCGTGCCGAACATTCTGCGCCTCCCGCTTGAAGGGCGTTTCGTCGGCGTCCTGCGGAGCAAGCGATTTCAGCGCGGCCTAATATTGATTCCGCCCAAGACGCGCTGCGTTCGCAAATACGACGTCCATGAAATTGTGATCACCGACGAGATGGATGCCGCCCCCGGCTGCTGCGTCGACCGGTTCTTTGGCGTTGGTTTCGTCGAATTCAATTCCGGTGGCACGGTCGCGCAGGGCGATCGCATCGAGGTCGGTGGCGCGACCATTGCGGAAGTCGCAGGTTTTGACGAAACCCACGCGCCCAACCACCTCAACATCGTCCTGAAGACGCCAACGCCCAAGACCGGTATCGAGCTTGGAATCGAGCCCGGCGACCAGGTCACGATCAAGCCGACATGGCGGGAAAGCGACTAGGGCTGTATCGCAAAAAAATAACGAGGAGAAGGTCCGATGACCGAGTGGCAGTACAAAATCGAGATGTATGATCATCTCGCCAAGACCAAGGGAGAATTGCTGGAGAAGGCGAAGAAGATACCCGCGGAGATCGGCTTGCCCGATAAGTACCGCGGCCAGATTGGTCTCACCGGGACGATTTCGGAATGTCACGGCCTCCTGCGCAAAAGAGTCTCCGACGCGATCGAAAAGGGCGCGCGCAAGGTCATCAACAACGCGGCCCTGGACTTCGAGATCCGCAAACTCGTGAAAAGCTATTATGGCGACGAATACGACGCGATCTCCGCCAGCACCTGCGAAGCGCTCTTGAACGTTGCATTCGACACCATGGCGACGCCGCCAATCGCGGGCCGCGGCGACAACTACCGCGCGCGATACATCGCACCCTTGGAACGCCATATCCACCATCAGGGCGGATACGGCCGACCCTTCCCGCCGAAATACAAGGATATCTTCGCCGATCGCGGCGTGACGGCGGGCGAGTACGGACAGATCGGCAAGCGCCTGAATAATCTGGACACGGTCTTGGTGCCGCTCGCCGGCGCGCGCTACGATTGCCACGGCATCAATTATCACCCCTGCCACCTGATGCTCGATGTCGATGCCGAGGCATCGCTGGAGCGCCTTGCCTTCGAGGCGGACCGTCATAGCGACACGCTCACCGCGTTCAGTTCGCTTGGCTATGCATTGCCGGGGTACGGCCATTCGCAGAAGGCGGACAACGGGGCCTCTTTGATTGAGGTCGGCATCGCCGAGCTGGCAAAACGCTACAATGTACCCTACATCCTGGACAACGCCGCCGGCCTGCCGTTCAACTGCACGGATATCCGCGATATCGGCGCCGACATCATGGCGTTCAGCATGGATAAATCGGCGGGGGCGCCGACCTGCGGGTTGGCGATCGGCAACGAGGAAACCATCAGCGTCATGATGCGCGCACTCGGCGCCCAGGGTCCGCGGGCCGGCGGGCTCATGTCGCATGGCAAGGCGGCCTATGTGACGATGGATCCCGGCAAGGAAGCGCTTATCGGCCTGATTGCCACGCTGGAAGTGCTTCTCGAACGCGCCGATGATTTCAAATCCGCTACCGATCTCTGGTACGAGGTGACCATGGATGAATTCTCCCGGCTCGATTCGGGAATTCGCGAGGGTCTCACCATAAGCAAGGATTACAACAGCTGCGCCGTCGAGGTGAATTACGAGCGGACCTGGAACGGCGCCGGAATGGGGATTCCAATATTCTCGATCGAGGACATGTACTCCGGCACATCGATGATCCAGGCCGGACTGCCGGCGGCCGGCGTCATCGGCTGCATCGCTTACGACGGCAACGTCCGGATGTCGCCCGGTCTTGGCACCGTGGATGAAGATGGCCAATTGATGGAGGAACCGGCCCGATACGCCGTTCGCACGCTTGTCCGTTTCATCGAATTGATGTGCGAGCATGCCGGTGTCCTTGATCAAACTGCCCCGGCCGTGGCGGCTGAATGAACGGCCGCGGCTTGGAAGCCGGAAAATCGGGTTTAGATTCGGGGTAGACCGGACAGACATCGTACAAAACCGCGCGTTCGCTGTTTCGCCGGGAGGAGAGGGGCCGGCGGCTATGCTGCCACCGTTGCTTGACGGTGGTCACTCAGCGAAATTTAGTGTCAATTGTTTCCGCAGATTTAGCGGGTAAACATGGCGCGGTTTGATCATATCATTGTTGGCGGTGGCGTCATTGGCGCTTCGGTGGCCTATCATTTGGCGCGGAAAGACGGCGGATCGATCCTGCTGGTGGAACGCAACACGCTGGCGAGCGCGGCGTCGAGCCGGGCGGCCGGCATGGTGCTGCAGGTTTCGACCAACGCGACAAAAACGCCGCTCGCCCGGCTGACTAGGGAAACCATTGACGCTCTTGCCGATGAATTGGGCGAGGATGTCGGATTTCACAATGTCGGCGGTCTGCGCCTTGCCGCGACGGACGAACGAATTTCGGAACTGGACGGCATGGCGGCCGAAGCGGCGCGCCACGATATTCCATTCGAGTGGTTGGAACCCCGAACCGCCGGCGACCTGGTTCCGTGGCTGGACCTGTCTTCGGTTCGCAAAATCGGTTTCCTGCCGACCGATGGTTATGTCGACCCGTATATGCTGAGCATGTCCTATGCCCGGGCGGCCGCCGCCCGGGGCGTTGAAATTCGCGAACACACCGCAATCACCGGCGTGCGGACCGCCCGCGGACGCGTGGTAGGGGTCGATACCGCCGCCGGACGGATAGAGAGCGAAAGTGTAATCGACGCAGCGGGTGCCTGGGCGGCGTTGCTCTCGGCCCGAGTCGGTTATCCGTTGCCGACGGCGCCGGTGCGCAGCCACTACTGGATCACCAAGCCGAACCCGGCCTATGGCGGCGACCATCCGGTTATCACGATGCCGGACGCCGGCGCATATGCGCGGTACGATGTCGGCGCGGTCCTGTTGGGAATTCACGAACGGCACTCACTGACCTTCGACGCCCGCGAACTGCCGGACGAACCGGCCGCGTTTTCGCCGACCGTGGGCGAGGAGCACTGGGACCTTCTGGCCAAAGCCGCAAAAGGGATAGGGCGGTTCTTCCCGGGCATCGCCGATGCGCAATTCGCCAATTATATCGCCGGCCTCTCCACCTACACGCCGGACGGCAATATCATCCTCGGCCCGGTACCGGACCTGTCCGGGTTCCTCGCGGCGACCGGATGCTGCGGCAGCGGTATCGTGCTCTCGGCAGGCATCGGAAACACCATCGCCGAACTGGCGCTTGGTCAGGCGCCGAGCGTCGATATCACCCCCTTCCGCCCGGATCGCTTCGGGCACATCGACCCGTTCAGCGTCGAATTCCGCGACCGCTGCGCGGCGGCGCGCGCGAACAAGTCGCACAGGATTGGATCAGTCGAGTCGAGCGGGTGAGCCGACCCGTGATAAGCGGACCAAAATCAGCGGAAAGTCGGCATTGCTGACCGAACACTGGATATTGGGGTGCGTATGGACACCGCTAATTCTCGTCGAGTTGCAAAGCCCTTGAAGCGATCGCCCGGAGCTTTACTTTTTGCGGTTTGCCGCTCGCGGTCATCGGGAATTCATCCATTGTCACCGTATGCCGAGGGATTTTGAAACTCGCAAGCTTACCTTGGCAGAAGGTGGCGAGATCGTCGTTTGTGACAGCATGGCCTGGCTCGGGAATCACGCAGGCGCACGCTACCTCGCTCAGTCGCTCGTCGGGAACGCCGACAATCTGGACTTGCGCGACCGCCGGATGCGTTAACAGAAATCCCTCGACTTCGGCCGGATCAACATTTTCGCCGCCGACCTTGAGCAGGTCCTTGAGGCGGCCGAGAAACCGAATGGAACCGTCTTCGCGTTGCGTCGTGAGATCGCCGGTGTGCAGCCAGCCGTCTTGATCAATAGATTTCGCTGTTTCGTCGGGCTTCTTGTAGTAGCCCTGCATCAGCGAATAGCCGCGCACGCACAGTTCGCCCTCGACGCCGAACGCGACGGTCGCACCGGTTTCCGGATCGATGACCCTCAATTCAATGCCCGGCAAGGGGTAACCCGACGTCAACCAGGCATCTTCCTTCGGCGCTTCCGGGTAACCGATCGCGATGCCGGCGCCGGTCTCCGTCATGCCATATCCCGAAACGATCGGGCACAGTAGATCGTAGGCGCGCCGGGCCGCCAACTCGCTGCTCGGCATTCCCACCACGCCCAGCCCCGTTCGCAGGCTGCCGAGGTCGGCCGTTTCCAGGTCGGGATGCGTGGCGAGCGCATCGAGTTGGCTGTCGAAGCCCCAAAGCCGGGTAACCCTTTCGCGCGCAATCAGGCGTAACGACTCCGCCGGATCGAAAGTGGTCGTGAGCACCATCCGCGTGCCGACGCCAACCGTGAATAAGGGGCCGAGATAGAGCCCAAGGACATGAAAGAGCGGCCAATTCATCAGGATGACATCGCTTGACCGGTAGCCCAACCGATTGGCGATGTCGACGACGTTGCGCTGGAGGTTGTGGCAGTGCATCACACCTTTCGGAAAGCCCGTGGTGCCGGATGTGTACATTATGAGAGTGGTATCATCGGGCTTTACCTGGATGTGGCGTCGCTCCAGTTCCGATTCCGCGATTGCTCGCCCGCGCATCAACATGTCCGTCCAGGCGATCGCACCGTTCGGCACGTCTGCTCCTTGAACGATGATGCGCTTCAATTCGGGAAATTTCGCTGCGTCGAGCGCATCATTCGCGGCGGACGAAATTTCCGGAATGACTTTCTGCGTCAATTTTAGATAGTCAATCGGTCCGGAGCGATCGACTGTGATCAATGTGCTCGAATCCGATTGGCCAACCACATACTCCAGATCGTTGGCGCGAAACCGCGTGTTCACGGGCACGACAATCGCGCCGATCTTCGACAACGCAAAGAAGGCAAAGATCCATTCGGGTCTGTTCGGCATCCAAAGCGTGACTTTGTCGCCCGGCGCAACGCCAACCGCGATCAGCCCTCGCGCGACGGCATCCACTTCGGCCCTAAGTTCAGCAAAGGTATAGCGGCGGCCTTCATGCAGGAGCGCTTCACGCGTCCCCCAGCATTTGGCCGCCGCATCGAGAAGTTCACCGAAAGTGCTTTTATTGAACCAGTCGCTCATGACCCGATCTCCCGGGCATCGGGCAAAGCCGTTTGTTTGGCGGCGATCGACGGATGCCTGTCCAGCCCGCGGCTATTTCCGGGCGACGAGGCAGGCGTAGTTCTGGCCGGCCGTCGGTTCGTCGATGTTTTGCTCCAGATGGACGAGCGATTTCGGATCCTTGAAACCTGCTTCGCGCAGCAGTTCCAGATGCCGGTCGATTGGAAAACGGCCAGGCTCGTATTCCCAGTCCGTGCCGTCGGGCTTGATGAAGTCCCCGTTGGCGAGGAGGCCACCCGCGGGCAGCGTTTCATAGCATCGCGCATAGACGTCCGCGACGGGTTGCTGGCCCCCCAGATCGTGCAAGGCCCAGGTTGAAATGATGGCGTCCGGTTGTTTGCTGAGCTTTTGCGGCCATTCCTGCGTCATCAGATCGGCATTGGTGAAGGTGACGCGATGGCACAAATCGTCGATGGTCTCTTTGGCAACCTGCATAAAGACATCCGAGAAATCGAGCGCCTCGAAGCCGACGTCTGAATTCCGTTCAAGGATGTGTCGGGCCATATACCCCGGGCCGGTGCCAAGTTCGACGACATGAGAGTCGGTCTTCCCGAGCTTTTCGATCTCTGCAAGGATCATGTCGAACAATTGAAGACGCGGTTCCGTCGGTTCGAAACGGCTCGCCCAACCACGGACGAATTCGTCATCGTGGAATTCGTGCTGTGCTCCAACAAATCCAGTCATTCAACCCTCCTAAATGTGTTTACGCGCGGTCGGCAGCCATTTCCGACACCAGCTGACAGTTGGCGGATTTCCAGTCACACAGCATAGCTCCGACCCTTTATCGGTGAAATGACAACAGCTATCGAATTTGTGCCATTTGTGTTGCGTCCTGCCAAACCGGTCTACCAATACCGCTGACTATTCAAGAGTTACCCGTGTCTGTCGCGGTCATGCAGAAGCATTTTCCGTCGGACTTGGTTAATGCACCCTACGGCCATCGGCGTGACCAATTGATCTACGCGGCTTCCCGTAACAGGTGCGTGTGTCGCGAAACGAATAGCTGGGCCGTACCTCCGGAACGGACGCTCTATTCCCGTGAAGGTGCTCCAACGCTACAACGCCTTACTTCCAGGGCGGCGGTTGGCCCCAGCGGTCCCACGACGTCGTTGCACTGGTGGGCAGCCGGCTGGTTGGCCCGAACCTGCCGCGCGGATAACCAATCGGAATACAGCAGTGAAAGACCATCTCCTCGGGTACGCCGAACATCGCGTTGACACGCTCCATGATCTCCGCGTGCAGGGTCGTCAGCACACTGCCCAGGCCCAGCGCGCGGGCCGCGAGCAGCAGGTTCTGGACCCCGGGAAAGGTCGAGGAAGCGGCGACGCCGGAAGGTTCCGAGTACACCAGGATAACCACGGGCGCATTGACCATTTCATCCGCCAGCAGCGCTGCCAGGCGGTAGGGGGAGTTCTCCGGTATATCGGCCTTGGACGTCCAGCCGTAAGCGTCGCGCCGTTTGGCCCACCACGCTTCATGATACAGCTTGCCGAACGCGTTGATGGCTTCGCGCTCGCGAATGACCAAATAACGCGCCGGTTGTGTGTTGCCCCCGTTCGGCGCTTTGGAGGCCGCGTCCAAAATGATTTGCAGCTGCGCGTCCGTGACGGGGCGATCTGGGTCCAGCCGGCGCGTGGCGCGCTGGCTGAACATTGCCTCACCGATCGGCATCGTCAGTTCGGCGGGCGGGTCGAGGCGGACCATGTCCATCGCGTAATTCCCCAATAATTTAAGTCTGTACCGTGTTTTGAGCCGAGTTGGCGTCATCATCTCAGCGCCACCAGCAATACCCAATTTGCGATGCCGAGGAAAGCTCCGGCCCTTCCAGACCCGCCGGTTCGATCGATTTTCGCCGCCCACTACCAAATCGCGGTATCGCCCGCGCCCCGCATCGTGCACGGGATGACAGCCGGGCGCGATTGCCTAGTCGTCCGCGTCCATCCCGGCGCGGACCGAGTCCAGGGTCGGCATGTTGTAGCGGTCTTCCGGCTGGAGCCAGCCCTTCCAGTTCGGCTTGCGCTTCTCGGCGAAGGCGGCGC
>CAYLTU010000013.1:36410-38985 GCA_964386465.1 uncultured Rhodospirillaceae bacterium | reverse complement strand
GCGAGGACGTCGCCCTTCGGCACGCCGACCGACGCCAGTTCGGAATTGTCGAAATAGCTCCGCGTCCGCACATATTGGCCGTAGAAAAGCGCCTTGTTCGACCATTCGAAATCGAACGCATAGGCGAGCGCCTGGCGGACTCTAGGATCGGCGAATTTGGCCCGGCGCTGGTTCATCACGAACCCCTGCATGCCGGCCGGCCGGTTATGCTCGAAGGTCTTTTTGACGACCATCCCATCGCGCAGCGCGGGCATTTCATAGGCCGTCGCCCAGACCTTCGAGACGTTTTCGCGCCGAAAATCAAAGGCGCCTGACTTGAAGGCCTCGACCGAAACCGTCGCGTCCCTGTAGTAGTCGTACCGGATGCTGTCGAAATTCGAAAATCCGACCCGCGTCGGATGCTTAGCGCCCCAATAGTCAGGCACGCGCTCATACACGATATGGCGGTTCGGTTCGAACTCCTTGATCCGATAGGGACCGCTGCCGAGCGGAGGCTCGAGCGTCGTCGCTTCGAAGTTCCGTCCTTCCCAATAGTGCTTGGGCAATACGGGAAGCTGCCCGACGATAAGCGGCAGTTCGCGGTTGACGCCGCCGGAAAAGCTGAATTTGACCGTCCTTTCACCCGTTTTCACCGGAACCTGCACATTGGCGTAGTAGTAGCGGAAGAACGGCCTGCCCTTGGATTTCAGCATTGAGAAGGTCCAGATTACATCTTCCACCGTCACCGGCTTGCCGTCATGCCAACGGGCGTCCGCGCGCAAGGTAAACGCGACCCACGACCGGTCCTCCGGTGTTTCGACCGTCTTCGCGAGTAAGCCATACTCCGAAAACGCTTCATCCGCCGAACTCGTCATCAGGGTTTCGAAAAGTTGGCCGATCCCTGCCGCGGCCCGTCCCCTGACGACGTAGGGGTTGAACGTGTCGAAACCGCCGGTCGCCGCGAGCCGCACGTTGCCGCCCTTGGGCGCATTCGGATTGACGTAGTCGAAATGCTTGAAATCCACCGGATACTTCAGATCGCCATGCATCGCGATACCATGGCTCGGCTGCGCCGACGCGGTCGCGAATGTGAAGAGGCTCAGAAAAAGGGCGGTCCCGAGGGTACGGATCACGGTCGACTCCTTAACGGTGCGGGAACAATCTTGTCTGAAACAGCATAGACGAAATTAAGGCAACAATTTGAGCCTTCCCGCCCCTCTGTTCCAGTCCCAAGCTAGTGTCCTGATCGTGAAATTCAAAGGATTGAATTTCACGTGAATCAGCACACTAACTATTTGAATCTAGTGTGATTCAGATCCTAAATTTCGTCGCTTTCAATGCGACGAACTTCAGAATCATCACACTAGATAAAAACGATTAACAAATTTTCGTGTTCAAATGGCGAAGCGCCGCGTCGTGCAGTTCGGCGCTTGCCGAGGCCACGACATTCGCCTTTCCCGCGGCGGTCAGTGCGTTGCCCTGCCAGTCCGTCATGATGCCGCCAGCGCCCTCGACCACCGGAACAAGGGCGGCGTAATCCCACAAATTCATCCGCGCCTCGACAACGATATCGGCATGGCCCGAGGCGAGCAGCCCGAAGGCATAACAATCCGCACCGTAGCGCGTGATCAGCACCTGTTCGCGCAGCCGCTTGAAAGCGTCCAAGCTGGCGTCCTGGGTGTAGTACTCCGTGCTGGTTGTGAACAGCCGCGCCTCCGACAGAGCTTCGCATCCACTGACTCGCGCCGCCTCACCGTTCAGCACCGTCGCCCGTCCCGCCGCGCCGAGCCATCGCTCACCGCTAATCGGCTGGTCGATCACGCCGAGAACGAAGCGCTTCTCGATCGCCAGCGCGATCAAGGTCCCAAAAACCGGCATGCCGGTGACGAAGGCCTTTGTGCCGTCGATCGGGTCGAGGACCCAGAGCGGCCCGTCTTGATCGGTGTCGCCGCCCATTTCCTCGCCGACGACGCCGTGATCGGGACAGGCCTCGGCCAAGATACCCCGCAAGGCGGCCTCTATTTCACGGTCGGCCTTGGTGACCGGACTGGCGTCGGATTTTGCTTCGATGGGGATGCCGGCGCGAAAATAGCGTCGCGCGATCGGGCGCGCGGCGTCCGCGAGTCTTTCCGCAATAGCTATGAATTCAGCGGGGCAGGACGCCGTCATCGCCGCATCCCGTTACCGCGATGGCGCGTGAACCTATTTGGGTAGCGGGATCGGCGAATCGGCCTTGCCGTGCAGGAATTTGATGACATTGGCGCGGTCCGCCGCCTTCTTGAATCCAGCAAACTTCATCTTCGTTTTCTTCACCAGCATCTTCGGCTTGTAGAGGAAGACGTTCAAATCCGCGATCGACCAGTTTCCGCCCATCTTTTTCAACGTGCCGGAATACTTGAAGCCTCCCCTGGTCCCGCGCGGCCCGCCGACGATATTCCAAAGATTGGGGCCTAACTTGTTCTTGCCGCCCTTTTTGTGGCTGTGGCAGGGGGCGCACTTCTTGAAAAGCTTCTCGCCGGCCGCCGCGTCCGCCGATGCCAGCAAACCGGCGATCGCTTCCGGTCCGGCCGGCGCCGCTGTCGCGGTTGCCGTAGCG